>JAYUPB010000066.1:0-71846 GCA_043760405.1 Sphingomonadales bacterium | reverse complement strand
GCGCCATTGGTTAGTTCAACGATGATCCGACCAGATTTGACATCATAACGCGCAGAGCTGGCACGCGGTTCGGTCTCTTGGGCTATCCTGCCGCGTTCTAGTGCGGCCTCAATCTGTGCATCAGTCAATTCCACCGTGAATTTCCTTCCACTTTCGCAGGAGCAAAAACTGCTCATTGTGAACGATCTTCATTACCTTGCGAACCTCACCCGCCGTCAAGCCAACAGCCCCTGACAATTCGGGGGAACCATCAGCACCGACAAGAATGATCTTTGCACGACCACCGCCAATGATATGAACATGCGCGGGCGGATGATCGTCCTTGTAAATAATGACCGAAAAGCCGCTTTGACGAATAATCGTTGCCATAGCTTCAAGTAACCTAACTGGACAGGTTAAGCAAGGATTGCTTCACTCCACCGTAACACTCTTTGCCAGATTGCGCGGTTGATCGACATCGGTGCCCTTGGCGCACGCCACATGATAGGCGAGCAACTGCACGGGCACTGCATACACCAAGGGCGCGATCAGGGGGTGGACGCTGGGCATTTCGATGGTCGCCATGCAGCCTTCTCCGGCTTCTGCGATTCCTTCGGCGTCGCTGATCAGCACGACCTTGCCGCCGCGGGCGCGGACTTCCTGCATGTTGCTGACGGTTTTTTCGAACAGAGGACCGGAGGGGGCGAGGACAATGACGGGGACGGCTTCATCAATCAGCGCGATGGGGCCGTGCTTCATTTCTCCGCTCGCATAGCCTTCGGCGTGGATGTAGCTGATTTCCTTAAGCTTGAGCGCGCCTTCAAGTGCCAACGGATAATCGGGGCCACGTCCAAGATAGAGCACGTCGCGCGCCGGGGCGATCAGGTGCGCCATCGCGGCAATATCATCATCATGCGCCAAGGCGGCGTTGATCGCGGCGGGGGCCTCGGTCAGATGTTTGACGACGTCCTGTTCCTCCGCGCGGGACATTTTGCCTTTCACAACCGCCAGATGCGCGGCGAGTGCGGCGAGGACGGCGAGTTGGCAAGAGAATGCCTTGGTCGATGCCACGCCGATTTCAGGGCCAGCGTGGGTGGGCAGCAGCAAATCCGCCTCACGCGCCATGCTGCTGGTGGGGACGTTAACGACGACGGCAATCTTCTGCCCCGCTGCCTTGGCATGGCGGAGCGCGGCGAGCGTGTCTGCGGTTTCGCCCGATTGGGAGATGAACAGGGCGAGCCCGCCAGCCTCCAACACGGGATCGCGATAGCGAAACTCGCTGGCGAAATCCAAATCGACCGGCACACGCGCGAACTGTTCAAACCAATATTTGGCGACCATCCCGGCATAATAGCTTGTCCCGCAGGCGACGATGGTGACGCGGTTGATCGTCGACAGATCAAAATCCATCTGCGGCAGCGCGACCTGCTGTTCCAGCGGACGGATGTAGCTTTGCAAGGTTTGTGCAACCACGGTGGGCTGTTCAAAAATCTCCTTCTGCATATAGTGGCGATAATTGCCCTTTTCGATCGCCGCCGCTGACACGCCTGATGTTGTGATTTCACGCGTGACGGGATTGTTATCCTTGTCGAAAATCTCCGCACCGCCCGCGCGCACGATCACCCAATCGCCTTCATCAAGATACGCAATCTTTTGCGTGAGCGGGGCAAGCGCCAGCGCGTCTGACCCCAGATAGGTTTCGCCGTCACCGTAACCCACAACCAGCGGCGAACCCAGCCGCGCGCCGATCAGGAAATCCGAGTGTTGCCGGAATGTGATGGCCAACGCAAAGGCCCCGCGCAGGGACGGCAGAACAGCTTTCACCGCATCTGCTGGCGAGAGACCTGCCTCAACCTGTTCACTCACCAAATGGGCAACGACTTCAGTATCGGTTTCACTCTCAAACGTGCGCCCGCGCGCGATCAGGCCGTCACGCAGTGCCTTGAAATTTTCGATAATGCCGTTGTGAACGAGCGCGACTTCGCCCGTGGCATGAGGATGCGCGTTGGAGGTTGTAGGTGCACCGTGGGTGGCCCAGCGGGTGTGCGCGATGCCGATATTGCCGGGCGCAGGATTGCCACTCAATTCCTTCACCAGATTGCCGAGCTTGCCCTCCGCCCGCCTGCGCACCAGTTGGCCGTCATGGACAGTGCACACGCCCGCGCTGTCATAACCGCGATATTCCATCCGTTTGAGCCCATCGACTAAGCGGTCAGAAACTTCTTCTTTGCCTACGATACCAATAATGCCGCACATGCGATTTACCTCTTGTTCAGTCGAGGGTTAGAAGCGCGCAAATTCCGCACGGCATCTGTGATAAGTTGCTCGACCGATATGCCCAATCGTGCGGATTGTTGACGGTATCTTGCGTACTCCTTTTTGCTCAAACTCAGCTCAACCAGCATTGAAGGCGCCTTTCATTCATAAATTGGTGTACAATTCAAAGAGCATAAATAGCCCCTAATTTATGCCATTTCTAATTCGAACTGCTTCAAAATTGCTTCCTCGACCGTGCGGTTGAACTTGAAATTCGTGATCATTGCCTCGACGACCGGATTGCGGTTCGCTTCTTTGCCACCCACGTGATAAAAATGTTCTCTCGTGGCAATGTTGAATATCGACCAATGCGTTTCGATAAACTCGTTTTTTCGAAAATCATTGTGGTGCCACGACGACAGTATGAATTTGGCACGAGTCAGCGTGAGCAAATCAGCTAGTTTGGTCTCGTGAGTTTCATCCCAGCTGCTAAAATAATCAACATGTCTGCCAATATACGGCGGATCGCAATATATGATATCGCCTGCACTCGCCGTGCGAATAGTTTGCTCAAAATCCTGACATACAAATTCGAAATTTTTTGTGCGGAGAGTGTCGGAAACCCATGCAATCTGATTGACGATCTTAGTTACATATGCCTGTGCGAAACGATTTGGCTTTCGGCAGAATGGTATATTGAACCCACCTTTTTTGTTAAATCGGATCATACCATTAAAACCAGCTCGATTGACAAAAAGAAAATCTAGCGGATTGGCCTCGCAGTTAAATCGATCCCGAATGTAGTAGTAGTGCTGCTCACCGTTATCTCTCAAAATTTGACCTTCGGTTTCTAGGTAACCGCGAACAATTTGGGGCGTAATTTCCGTATCTTTGATTGCTTGGTAAAAGTTAATCAGATGTGGGTTCAAGTCGCTTAAAAGGGCTCGGTTGGGTGCTAAATTCAGTGCCACAACACCTGTTCCCAAAAACGGCTCAATCCAACGACCAGAAAAATTCTCCGGAACCGCCGAAGAAATCCACGGAACGAGTTTTGTCTTTATCCCCTGCGATTTTATCGGAGGCACCCTAATTTTAGTCATATCAGGCTTTCATGCGACGGGCTACGATATGCGTGAGGTCACCATTTTTGTAGGAAACCAATTCTTCCAGTCTGTTGAGCGCGTTGAAATTCCCTTTGCCATCTGGAATTTGCAACCGACCGTGGTTCATCCAATATTCGTCAAACCAATCCTCGCCCAGCTTTGCGAAAATTCCATTACCCGCCAGTATATCTTCAATATAATGGATGCTCCCTATGTTGGCTGTGTTCCCGCTCCCCTTGCGATCACTTGCTAACTGCCACTTCTCAGCCACAAAAAACAGCATATTACTCATTACGGATGCTATTTTCTCAACCTCACCGACGGATACCATCACGGTTTCATCAATTGTCGCAGATTCAGCCCGATCATAAATCAAGCCAAGGCAGAAATGCCCATCATAGTCTGAATAGGGATACAGTATATTTTTGGCGTTGGCGCGGTCCGTGAAATACCCCCTAAAGGAACCAAGTGTGAACCCGTTGCAAAGATGTGGCTTTTTTGGGTTCCGATACGTGGTTTTTAAATCAACCGCAAATTTGATGTCGGGGTCATCTTTTTGGATGAAACTCATATCGGGATAGTGATTTTGGTGCTCCGCTAATTCCAAGTTAAAGCCATTAGCCTCGGCAAAACGCAACAGCATAGGGAAAATGTGAATCTCGAGAATTTTAGAAGTGACTTTTGTGTCAGACGAGATCGAATAAACATTCAAATAGGCATCTATGAACCCTTTGACAGCCCACTGCCCATCCGGCGTGCACACTCTTTCTGCTAAGCCCTCTACAAACTCCGATAAGGCTTTTGAAAATTGTTTCTTTGCCAAAATTTTCTGATCGATCATTGTCATGGTTGGCAATATACAGAATGTAAGCGTTCCGTCATCACTTCCCGTCCTTCTTTTTCCGCATCGCCGCATGAAACCAGTCCGCCCACCCCGGCTTTACTGATTGCTCAGCGCGCACAAGCCGCAGTTCGCCGTCCATCACGTCGCGAGTGACGGTGCTGCCTGCGCCGATGATGGCATTCTTCCCGATGGTCACCGGCGCGACCAGTGCGCTGTTGCTGCCGATGAACGCGCCTTCGCCGATCACGGTTTTATATTTGAAATAACCGTCATAATTGCAGGTGATCGTTCCTGCGCCAATGTTTGCGCCCGCGCCCACATCAGCGTCACCGATATAACTCAAATGGTTGGCCTTTGCGCCTTTGCCCAGACGCGCTTTCTTTACCTCGACAAAATTGCCGATCTTGGTTTTTTCCTCCAGCACCGTGCCGGGGCGCAGCCTTGCGTAGGGGCCGACTTCGCCGCCGCTGGCGATGGTTGCGCCTTCGATATGGCAAAAGGCACGAATGGTCACAGTGTCCGCAATCGTCACGCCGGGGCCGAAAAATACATTCGGTTCGATCAGAACATCGCGGCCAATCACCGTATCATAGGCGAACCAGACGGTCTTTGGCGCGATCAGGGTTGCGCCGTCATCCATCGCCTGTTTGCGGCGGCGCATTTGCCATTTGCCTTCCATCTGGGCCAGTTCGGCGCGGCTGTTGATCCCGGCCACATCGAACGGGTCGGTTTTCACCACAACGCAGTGGCGGCCATCAGCGTTGGCGATATTGACGATGTCGACCAGATAATATTCCTCCGCCGCATTGTCATTGGTCACGCGCGCCAACAGCCCAAAAAGATCGCGCGCTTTCACTGCCATCAGGCCTGAGTTGCAGAGGCGGCATTCCCGCTCCTCTGGCGTCGCATCCTTATGTTCAACCATTTTGGTGATGCGGTCACCGCTGGTCATCACGCGGCCATAGCTTTGTGTATCGTCAGGTTCAAACGCCAGCACGACCACAGCGGGTGCGTCATCAGCATTGATCCGGTCAACCATGCTCTGCATCGTTGCCGTGGGTACAAAGGGCACGTCGCCGTAAAGGATCAGGACATCACCGTCGAACCCCGCCAGCGCCGCTTCGGCCATTTGCACTGCATGGCCAGTGCCGTGCTGGGGTTCCTGTACCGCGAGGTCCGCCGTCTCGCCCAGCGCCGCCGCCAGCTGTTCTTTGCCCGAACCAACGACAACCACCTTCTGCGCAGGCTTCAGCGCGTCGACCGCGTCCATCAAATGCATCAGCATGGGCCGCCCTGCAATCGGGTGCAGCACCTTGTGCAAATCAGATTTCATACGGGTGCCTTTACCGGCGGCGAGGATGATGGCTGCAATGGTCATGACTCCCCTTTGCCATCAAATTCTTGCGGTTTCCAGAGCGCGCGGGCAAGGGATTATCCATGCAGAAAATTCCCTTTGATATTATCGGCTTTGACCTTGATGGCACCTTGGTGGACACGTCGGGGGATTTGTGTGCGGCGGTCAACCATGTGCTCGACAGCGTCGGGCGTACGCCCATCGCGCCAGAACAGGTCAAGAAATATATCGGCGGCGGGGCAAAGTTGATGCTCGAACAAGGGTTGATCGCCACTGGAGGAATTCCAGATGATGATTTTCGCCCGCTCTACAAACAAATGCTGGCCTATTACGGAGACAATGTGTCGGTGCATTCGCGCCCCTTTGACGGCGCACCGGCAGTGCTGGATGCCTTTGATGCAGCGGGGATCCGTTACGCGGTTGTGACGAACAAGTTTGAAAGCCTTGCAGTCAAATTGTTGACGGACCTGGGGTTGGCCCACCGCATGGGCTGTATCCTTGGGGCAGATACGTTGGGGAAAGAGAATGCCAAACCGTCAGGCGCGCCAATATTTGAAATGGTCAAACGCTGCGGCGGGGGCCGTGCAGCCTATATTGGCGATTCGATCTATGATGTGATGGCCGCCAAAAATGCGGGCGTACCCAGTGTCGCTTGTAGTTTTGGGTTTCTCCACGGCCCTGTCGAAGCATTGGGTGCCGACGCGGTTATTGACCATTTTGATGAACTGATCGGGGTTCTGGGGAAGCTAAATTAACCGCGCCGCCCCTTTGCCCATAAATGGCGTGCGAGCATCAGCGGGGGCATGCGAATCCAGTGCGACCGGACATAGAAGGCAAAGCGCAGCAGCGTGTGTGTCTGTTGGCCCCAGCCGTTACGTGCGATGAGACGGCCGCGGTAAAAGATATCCCCGCGCCGCGCTTTTCCAGCAAGATCGGCAGCGACCGGCGTTTCAAATAGATGATGACAGAGCCGCAGCGCGCGCGCCACATGCTTGGTCATGCCGTGGTGCGCCGACCGGTGTTGAAGGCGGCCCCAATAGCCTTCCGCACTGCTATGATCGCGGATCAACTGATCCATATCCCACAGATTGCGCAGTCCCCCTGACAGATCACCGTCTGCAAACAGATGCGCGACGGCGTGGACCAACATATCTTCAGGGGAGAGCGTGTAGAGCCCATTTTCCAATGGCACGGCACACGCAATCAATGCCGTGGCATCAGGCGTGATCCGGGCGGTCAGTGGTAAAATCGTGTGGTGCACGTCGATCATCGTGTCGCGGTCGCGGTGGATCAGCGGGGGCAGTTCGTGCATATATGTGCGGTAATAGGCATCGTCATAGGGGTCGGGTTTGACCCATTCCCACCCTGCACAGCGCAATGCCGCCTCAACAGCGTCGATCTGCGCGCGCGGAACAAGGATGTCGAGATCGCCAATCTGGCGGCCTTGACCGGCGCTTAACCCGGCGGCGACGAACGCGGTTCCTTTCAGCAGGATGACTGGGCATATCAGCGGTGCAAGCGCGCGGCGTGCCATTTCGGCCTCCCACAGCGCCTGTGTCCGGCCTGTTTCTGCCGACAGCCGTGCACCGTCCAAAACGCGCTTGGCGCCCGGTGGCACGGTGATCCCCGTTAGACGGTGCGCGAGGCTGCCGAGCAAGCGTTCAGCCTGTGCGATGGTCAGTAAGGCCGCCCATCCCTGAGGGTTGAGCGCTGCTGCTCGGGTCGGTTGCGCCAACACAGCGCTCAGGATGCGTGCGTCCTTCACGTATATTCAGACCAAAGCTGTTCCACGAGTGCCACCGCGCTTTCAGTGTCGGGATAATCTATCGCGCGCGCAGGAACCTGAGTGACAAGATGGGACAGCGCGTCAAACCCCCGTTCGCCCAGAGCAACGTAATTGGTTGATGCCTGAGTCAGGCGGACGAACACCTCGCTACCCCCCATGTCGCGAACATCAGGTGCATACCCAAAGCGTGGGAACAGAATAAGCGCGGGCTTGGCAGGCACAGACATTGCAGCAATGGCGCTGGAAGCAGGGATCATGTGACGAATATCGCCCTTGGGCGTGCCGGGCAGGAGAGGGCCGAAGCGGTCGGGGGGCAGGGCGTCTGTCATCACAGCAATAGCGTCATTCTTCAAGCTAATTGGGCGCGGAAAGGGGTAAGCGAGGCCGCTTGCAGGATCAATCAACGCGAATTCATCGCCCATGAACCGCCATCCGCGTTCGCCGAGCAAGGCTGAAAGTGTCGATTTTCCAGACCCGGATTCGCCCGTCAGGATTAAGGTTTTACCGTCGCGTTCAACGCTGGACGCGTGGAGCAACAGAAAATGGCGCTGCCCCATCGCCATTTGCAAATTCATCCCCATTTCGGCAGCCAGCAATCCTTGAGCAAGCGGCAAGGGCAGGGCGTCTGGCAACATGAAATCGCCGGTGATGGCAACCGAAGGCCGGACCCACCGGCGCAACCGCGTTTGGGGTTCTAGCCTGACAGTAAAGTCGGCAATGCCTCCTTCGGGCTTTGGGTAAGCAGCATAAAGCTGTTCGAGTGCGGCAATGGGTGCGCGCCACGCGGCTCCGATTCGAAAAACTGTCGGGCCAACGGCGACACTGAAGTGATGCTTCATGTGCGCAGGACCAACCCAATGGTGCAGAGTTCATCAAGCCGTTCAGCAAGTGTTGCTTTTGAATCCTCAGTTATGATCAGACCGTCGGCAGCGACCAAATGCGCCAAAATGGCATCTAGCGACAGGGGTGCACCGTGCAGTGCCGTCAATATCTGCGGCACGGGGTCTGCAACGACATGGGTGACACCCGACCGACGGTGGTAATATGCGGTTAGGCTATCGAGTGGACAAATGCGAAAACCAGTGCGGGGGGCCGCCGCATAGAGCGCCTCCACTTCGCGCCGCACTAACGCGGCATTTGGAGCGATGCATAGCAGGTGAAGCCGCTCTGCCCCGCTTGCAGACGGCGGATATAATTCACATAGGCCTGTGATTGGGTCGCGCTGGTCCCGGGCAAGGTGCCGCCCGCTAGCGCGCGTTTTACGTCTTCGCCTTTGAAAGGACGGTACGCGCCCGCAAAAGCGCCTGGTGTTCCCGGTGCAACCAAGCGCCCGTCAGCGGCGATATATTGGGCAGAGCGTGCTGGGTCTGGCACAGGTATTTCACATTTCAAAATCGATCCTGCGGTCTGTGCCAAGGCAGGACGTACAGTCACGACAGCTGTTGCGCCAAGCGCACCCAATTGGAGCAAATGACGGCGGGTTGGTGCCGTAATATCTTTATTTTCAGGGCTTTGAGCCATTTTCACAGTCCAATTTACGCAAACAGAAGTATTAGATATGCGCGAAATCAAGAAAAAGTCCAGCAATTCCGCCTGCGTTAAGACTCTTTTACCCCTGACACCTGAGTCATGACAGCGTCACCTTGGGCGGCTAAGGAGTAAGTATGAATGCTTCAACCCCAACACGATTAAGTACGGCCCTTGTTCTTTTGGCGCTTGGTGCCGCAGCAACGATGAATGCGGGTGGTACTCTCGCGATGATGCTTACCGGTTTGATCGCGGGCGTGTTTGCAGTGGGTGTTGCTGTCTTGCCAAGTGCAGATGATGGCCAGCCGCGGGCTGTAAAATCCGCACCAACAGATAAAACTGTGCAGTCGCTTATTGATGCCATCCACGATCCCCTCCTGATGATCGCGGGCGGGCGCGTGCTGGCGGCAAATACCGGTGCCAAGTCTCTGTTGGGCGATCATATTTGCGGGGAAGATGTGCGTCTTGCATTGCGCCATCCCGATGCACTTGAACGTTTTGCGGATCCCGGTGACGCGTTGGTAACGACGATCGTCGGTCTGGGCGGGCGTGATACCCATTGGGAAATGCACACGGCGACACTGGAAGGTGGCAGCCGTATTGTCCACCTTATCGACCGCAGCTTTCGCTATGCTGCAGAACGCGCACGGGTCGATTTTGTCGCCAATGCCAGCCATGAATTGCGGACACCGTTGGCGGCTATCTTGGGTTTTGTCGAAACACTGCAGGATGACAGTGCGGGCGCAAACCCTGCTATTCGCGCCCGATTTTTATCGGTGATCGCTGCAGAGGCCGCGCGGATGCAAACTTTGACGGAAGATCTCATGTCCTTATCCCGGATTGAGGCGGACAAACATGAAGCGCCCGCAACGGTTTTGGCGCTCGATCATGTCGTCGAACAAGCGCTTGACGAAATTCGTGATACGAGCGGAAAACGGCCTGTCCGTATCATCACGCATTTTGCTCAGGATTTGCCAAAGGTGTTGGGAGAACGCGCGCAATTGATGCAATTGGTTCATAATCTCGTGACCAATGCCCTGAAATACGGGCAGGATGGAACCCCCGTCACTGTTTCTATCACGCCGCAGGGGCCGGGCTCTTTACTGTTGTCCGTTGAGGATAAAGGAGAAGGTATTGCACCGCTCGATATTCCCCGTTTGACCGAGCGTTTTTACCGCGTTGATCAAGCGCGCAGCAGGGCAGGCGGCGGGACAGGGCTTGGGCTGGCCATCGTCAAACATATCGTAGAACGCCACCGTGGACAGCTTGATATAAAGAGCGTTCAAGGGGAAGGGACGGTTGTGACGGTTACGTTTCCAGCCGCCGTCGAAGTTTCTGTCATATAAATGTCATGTAAATGAAATATAACTGCACCCAATCGCTTCTATGGCGGTGACACTCATTATCTGACGAACGGAAATCACTATGATTCGCACCATCGGCGTTCTCGCTCTTGCCTCTGTTTCCCTCGCTGCTTGTGGCGGCGGCGCCACCGGGGGTGGTACACGCGAAGAAATCCGCGCGGTTGGTTCGTCAACAGTCTATCCATTTGCGACAGCCGTCTCCGAAAGCTTCACCAACAAGGGTGGCTTCAAATCACCTGTGATCGAATCGACAGGCACAGGCGCAGGTATGAAACTGTTTTGCGCTGGTGTGGGTACGGCCCACCCGGACATTGAAAATGCGTCGCGCCGGATCAAGAAATCAGAATATGAAGATTGCGCCAAAAACGGCGTGAAGGACATTATCGAACTGCAAATCGGCCTTGACGGTATCGCCTTTGCCGAAGCCACAGGCGGCGCCAATATGAAACTGACAGTTGCCGACGTGTATAAGGCACTGGCAGCCAATCCTTTTGGGAAACCCAACACAGCCAAAAATTGGTCTGACGTGAACCCCGCCCTGCCGGCAATGCCGATTGTTGTTTACGGTCCGCCGTCAACATCAGGAACGCGCGATGCACTGGCCGAACTTATCCTGACCAAGGGCTGCGAAAGCGATCCGGCGATGAAGGCTCTCAAAGAAACCGATAAGGACAAGCATAAGGATTTGTGCACCAAAATCCGCGAGGATGGTGCTTATGTGGATGCCGGTGAAAACGACAATCTGATCGTTCAAAAAATTGCCGCCAATCCAAAGGCCATCGGTATTTTCGGATTTAGTTTTCTTGAAGAAAACATGGATAAGTTGAAAGGCATTCCGATGAACGGGATCGTCCCAACCTATCAAACCGTGTCTGACTTCAGCTATCCCGGCGCGCGCCCCCTTTATATCTATGCCAAGAAAGCACATCTGAGCGCGATCAAGGGACTGAAAGAATATCTGGCCGAATTCGCTGGAGCTTGGGGTCCTGACGGATCGCTCAAGAAGCGTGGGATGGTTATTGCCCCGGCTGATGTCCGTGCAAAAAATGAAGCGGTGGCAAAAGATTTAACCCTGCTCGATCCTTCATCGCTGATATAATATAGCGTCGCTCTGATTACGGTCAGAGTGATGCTTTTCCTGCGGTTCATCTAAGGATCAGTCATTGTCTGCCACGCTCATCTTGTTTCTTATCCTTGGTCTTGGTTTCATTGCGTGGATCAGCGGCCGTGCAAAGGCTGGTCGTCTGGGGAATCGTAGTGCAGAAAAACTGCATTCGCTGCCGAGCTATCATGGTTGGTACGTGGCGCTTTGGGCTGTTTTGCCTGCACTCTTGTTTTTGTCAGTCTGGGGTCTGGTATCGCCACGTCTGGTGACGCAGGCGGTACTTTCTGATCCAATTGCACAGGCGCTTCCTGAATTGGCGATGGACCGGGATGCGGCTCTCGCCGAAGCGGCCGGACTTGCAGATGGCTCAATTGAAACTGCATTTAATCCTGCCGCAGAAGCTTTGGCCAAGCCATATAAAACCGCGCAAACTTATTATGGGATGATTGGTCTGGCCGCGACCTTGGCGTTGGTCTTTGCAGGCGGCGCTTATGGCTTTACACGCCTTGGATCGGCTTTCCGCGCCCGTACGCGTGTGGAACGGATTGTGATGATCATCTTGTTGATTGCGTCACTCATCGCAACGCTGACCACTGTGGGCATATTCCTGTCATTGGTGTTTGAATCCGGCCGTTTCTTCAACTCAATATCGCCGCTAAATTTCCTGACGGGTACGACGTGGAGTCCACAAACGGGCAGTGCCGTGGGCCAAGAAAATAACTTTGGCGCGTTGCCGCTTTTCTGGGGGACAATCTTTATCGGTGCAATTATCGCGATGATTGTCGCCATTCCGCTCGGTTTGATGAGTGCGATTTACCTGACCCAATATGCCACCGCAAAAGTCCGCAGCTGGATGAAGCCCTTGCTTGAGATTTTGGCTGGGGTGCCAACTGTAGTATACGGTTATTTTGCCGCACTGACCGTCGCGCCCTTGGTCCGCGATTTTGCGTCCATGATCGGGTTTGAAAACCCGTCATCAGAAAGCGCGCTCGCCGCTGGTGTTGTCATGGGCATCATGATCATCCCGTTTGTGTCCTCCATGGCTGATGATTCGATTGCGGCCGTGCCACAGTCGATGCGTGATGGTTCCCTCGCGATGGGTGCAACGACATCAGAAACGATCAAGAAAGTATTGTTGCCCGCGGCTTTGCCTGGCGTTGTTGGCGGCGTCTTGCTCGCGGTTAGCAGGGCGATTGGTGAAACCATGATTGTGGTGATGGCGGCGGGCCTTGCGGCAAATATGACCGCCAATCCTTTCTCAAGTGTCACGACGGTCACCACCCAGATTGTCCAGTTGCTGACGGGAGATCAAGAATTTGACAGCCCCAAAACATTGGCCGCTTTTGCGCTTGGTCTGGTGCTGTTCATTGTGACCCTTTTGCTCAACATTGTCGCCTTGCGCGTCGTCAAAAAATATCGGGAAGCATATGACTGAAGCCGCGCCAACAACAGCGCCAAAGCGGACGCCGACCGACTGGAACTCCTCTGTGATGACCAACCGGATTGCCAAACGCTATCGCTCCGAACGCTTTTTCAAATGGGCTGGCTTTGCTGCGGTTGCTTTGTCAGCATCCTTCCTCGCATTTTTGCTCATCTCCATGACCTGGAGCGGCGCGCGCGGGTTTACACGGACGAATGTCGCACTGCCGGTTGATTTTTCAAAACTTGATCTGTTTGTTGATCCTGCTGCGCTCAAAGGCGGCAACGCAGATCGCGTGCTCGCAGGTGCTGGTTTGGAAAATGCCATTGGCCAGGCAGCAACGCAGGCTTTTGGCCCGCTGGGCCCAGAATTGATTGCCGAAACGGCGTGGATGACGTTGCGTGATGCGATCAAGGATGATCCGAGTATTTTGCAAAAAAAGATCACATTGGGTGTGTCGGCATCCTCTGATCTTGATCAGGCAAGTCGCGGCGAAGGCGAAGCCATAATGAAGGCTGCTTATGCAAAGCTCGACAAGGCAGGCGCAATGTCGATCAGTTTTAACAGCCAGTTTCTAACCGGATCAGATGCCACCGACCCCACTCAAGTTGGTATTTGGGGTGCTTTTAAGGGGTCGTTGATCACGATGCTGGTCACGCTGGCATTGGCTTTTCCTATTGGTGTTCTTTCAGCGGTTTATCTTGAAGAATATGCCCCGCGAAACCGCTGGACTGATATTATTGAGGTTTCGATCAACAACCTCGCCGCTGTGCCATCGATTATTTTTGGCCTGCTGGGATTGGCGGTGTTTCTGAACACAATCGGGTTACCGCGCTCTGCGCCGTTGGTTGGCGGGCTTACGCTGGCGCTGATGACGATGCCGGTCATTGTGATCGCCGGACGTAACGCGATTAAGGCGGTGCCACCCTCGATCCGGGATGCGGCGCTGGGCATCGGGGCAAGTCCCGTACAGGTTGTGTTCCACCATGTCCTGCCACTTGCGCTTCCTGGCATTTTGACGGGGACGATTATCGGGATGGCACGGGCGCTGGGTGAAACCGCACCGCTGTTGATGATCGGGATGCGCGCTTTCATAACCACGCCGCCAGATGGGATCACGTCACCGGCCAGCGTGCTGCCCGTGCAGATTTTTCTATGGTCCGATGAAGTCAGTCGCGGCTTTGTTGAAAAGACATCGGCTGCCATTATCGTGCTTTTGGTTTTCCTGCTCACCATGAACGGGATCGCCATCTACCTCCGCAATCGCTTTGAACAACGCTGGTAAAATAGACTATGACAGATACATCTTCCTTAAAAATGACCGCGCGTGACGTGTCGGTTTATTACGGCGACAAAAAAGCCATCGACTGCGTGTCAATCGACGTTGCGACCGAACATGTGACGGCATTTATTGGGCCTTCAGGCTGCGGAAAATCAACTTTTCTGCGCACACTAAACCGCATGAATGATACGATTGCATCGTGCAAAGTTGAAGGCCAGATCGAACTGGACGGCGAAAATATCTATGCGTCAAGCATGGACGTGGTGCAGCTGCGCGCGCGGGTCGGGATGGTGTTTCAAAAACCAAATCCTTTCCCAAAATCCATCTATGAAAACGTCGCTTATGGCCCGCGCATTCACGGGTTGGCTGCTGCCAAAACAGACATGGACGCGATTGTTGAAAAATCACTGAAGCGCGCGGGGCTTTGGGAAGAAGTCAAAGACCGGCTGACGGATAGTGGTACTGCGCTTTCAGGCGGGCAGCAGCAGCGCTTGTGCATCGCGCGCGCGATTGCGGTCGACCCTGAAGTCATTCTGATGGATGAGCCCTGTTCGGCGCTGGATCCAATTGCGACGGCAAAGATCGAAGAATTGATCCACGAACTGCGCGGGCGTTATGCAATCGTCATTGTAACGCATAATATGCAACAGGCCGCGCGGGTATCGCAGCGAACAGCGTTTTTCCATCTCGGCCATATTGTCGAATACGGCCAGACCAGTGAAATCTTCACAAATCCGCGTGAGGAAAAAACCAAAGATTATATCACCGGACGTTACGGTTAAGGATAAGCAGCATGAACGATCATACAGTCAAAGCTTTTGATGATGACATCAGCACCCTGCGCGGCATGGTTGCGGAAATGGGCGGCCTTGCCGAGGCCGCTATTGCCGGTGCTCTGCAAGCCTTGATGAAACGTGATGCCAAATTGGCAGCTGCAGTCATTGCAGACGATAAGAAAATAGATGCCATCGAAATGGAGATTGAACGCTTGGCGATCCAAATCATCGCTTTGCGTGCGCCGATGGCAAATGATTTGCGAGAAGTAGTGGCTGCACTGAAAATTGGCGGCGTCCTTGAACGCATCGGTGATTATTCAAAAAATATTGCCAAACGCTCGCTCCATATTGGCAATTTGGGGAAGATCGAGCCGTTGGTTTTGATCCCCGCTATGGCTGAAATCGCCAGTGAAATGGTCCGCGATGTGTTGGACGCCTTTGCCGCGCGCGATGCACAGATGGCGGTGCGGGTTTGCGAAACCGATCAGAAAGTTGACGGATTTTACAACTCAATCTTCCGTGCTTTGGTCAGTCATATGATGGAAAATCCGACAACGATTGGCAATGCGGCGCATTTGCTGTTTGTCGCCAAAAACCTTGAGCGGATTGGCGATCACGCAACCAATGTTGCCGAAATGGTCTACTACGCTGCGACTGGCGATCATATGGATGAACGCGAAAAGTTCGCCGCGGACGAAGATGCGGTTGGGGGATAGGACATGACCAAGGCACGCATGCTGTTGGTTGAGGATGATGCCGCCCTTGCAGAATTGCTGGTCTGGCATTTTGAAAAGGAGGATTTCACGGTCCTCCATACCCCCGACGGTGAAGAGGCGCTGCTTTTAGCGCAGGAAACGCCGCCCGATATTGTTCTGCTTGATTGGATGATTGAAGGGCTTTCTGGGATTGAGGTGTGCCGTCGGCTGCGGCGGATGCCCGACACTGCGAATGTGCCAATCATTATGTTGACAGCGCGCGGTGAAGAGGAAGACCGCGTGCGCGGACTGGAAACTGGCGCGGATGATTATGTCACCAAACCCTTTTCTCCCCGCGAACTTGTTGCCCGCGTTGGTGCCGTATTGCGCCGCGTGCGTCCGGCACTGGCAGGGGAAGCGCTGTCCTACGGCGATGTTGAACTTGATCCTGTCGCGCACCGCGTGCGGCGTTCGGGAAAACCCGTCGCGCTGGGCCCTACTGAATATCGCCTGCTCAAACATTTCCTCGAACATCCCGGTCGTGTCTTTTCGCGTGAACGCTTGCTCGACGCGGTATGGGGTCAAGATAGCGATATTGAGGTCCGCACCGTGGACGTCCATATTCGCCGTTTGCGCAAGGCGATGAACGGTGAAGAAGGCGCTGACATTATTCGCACTGTGCGATCGGCGGGCTATGCGCTGGATGCAGAAGGGCGGCTTTAAGTCGCCTTATCCCGCTGCTCCACTGCATGAACGACATAGCGTAGCGGCCCCTGTTCCGTTGATTCAAACGGGTAGCAGGTTGAAAGTGCCAGTTCATTTTGGGATTGGCTCTGTTCGATGACGAAATCATCCCATGCGACGATTTCGGTGCGCGTTATGCGGTAATTGCGCGCAACACCGTCTCTATCTGTGGCGACAATCGCATCGCCCACTTTTACGTCCTTCAAAAACCGGAAATGTGTGTCCCGGTGTGCGGCTATGACGCTCGTACCTTGTGCGCCAATGGCGGCAGTACCAGGCAACAGTGTGGGTCCAACGGACATGGCCTGACGCGAACCGGTATCGAGCACAATCTTTGAAATGCCGAGGTGGGGAACAGCAATCCGCCCAACCGGCGTCATATCGGTCCAATTGGTATATTTGGGCGTCTTCTTCAACGCAGCTTGTTTCAGATTTTGATCAAAGGCATGCGAGAACATGATCTGGGCAACGCTCGCCCTGATTGGTATAATCATGCCTGCAACGGCAATGCTGGCACCAGAAACGCAGCAGGCAATGCACAGAGTTTGGACGGCAACACGCGCGATATTCGTTTTAGATTTTGTCATTTCGATGATGTCCTTTTGAGGCGCAGCGCAAACAGTCCTTTTGCGCCGAGGAGGAATAGAAATAACCCTTTCAGAATGAGCACCGCAAAGTTCGTTGCGGTTTGGGGCAGGTCGATCGCGGTAACCTCTTGCGTTGCCTTGAATGTCGCTTTGTCTTGAGCATTGGCAGCTGCCATCGCCGCCGTTTCTCCGCCAAATAGCGCGTCAAAATCCCAACCGTCGGGCAGGGTTATCGGTAATTCTTCCATTCTTAACACCTGCCCCAGTGGGCGCGCGGGCGTTTCATCAATCGCAACCAGACTGGTCTGGCTTGTGACCAGTCCATATGTGAGGCCAAGTTTGGTGACGGCGGCGTCGGCGGCCTTGGAGTCGATGATGCCAAGGGCAAGATCTGCTTCCACATCATCGATCCGTCGGCGGGCCCATAATTTAGCAACAGAAGGGCTTGGGGTGGCGGTTTTCATATCTAACGTTTGCGACCATGCTTTTCCGCCGATGCGACCGCTGACCGTAATCGACCCTTCTAGTTTGTCGGCTTGTCCCAGCAACAACAAGGGTTCGCCCGCATAGAGATCGGGCAACATGCGCGGTGTCAGATCAAAGCTGTTACCGCTGACTTTTACCGACAATCCTTGCACGCTCGGGCGGCTCAAGACATCGATCAAAGACGCCATTTTGGCGGTTACTTCTTGGGTAGACCCGATATTGGTATAGGTGCCGCGCCCCATGTTGGCCATGCGCGTCATCAGGTAAGTATTGGGGGCTGAACCAATACCAACAAGGAAAATATGGCTGCGACCTTTGTCCGCGCTGATCGCCGCAATCATTTCCTTTTCATTGGAAATCGAACCGTCGGTGAGAAAGATAATCTGCCGCACGGCCTTGGTAACATTTGCCTTTTCATCATGGGCCAATGCCGCAATCAGGGCAGGCAGCATTTCGGTGCCACCTGTGGCTTGCAGGCCGCGGGTATAGGTCATTGCCTCTGCAACACGTGCATCTGATGCAGCGACGCTTGTGGTGAAGAGTTTCGTCATTGTATCGTCAAAACGGATGACGTTGAAATGATCCTGAGGGCGCAATGTCTTAAGCGCAGTGATCAGGCTGCTTTTCGCCTGATCCATCGATGCGCCGCTCATTGAACCACTGTTGTCGATGACAAAGATCATATCGCGCGGCGGCACAAACGCTTTGTCATCGTCGATTGGTGGGGTGATTGATGCCATCACATAGCCTTTGTCACCCACCTGTTCACGGTATAGGGTAACAGTGGGATCGGCAGAAGCAGACCTCCAGCTCAATTCGAAATCACGATCAGAGGGGACTTCGCCCTTGGCAAGCTGGATCGTGCGCTGATCGCCATTCCCCGCCACGGCAATTTTGTGATAGGCGCTGGTGATGTTTGCGGGAACGAAGCCGGGGTTCAAATGTACGGCAATCGAAACCTGGTTGATCTTTGTGCCTATTTTTGGATGCAAAACCGGCGCGGCTCTTACCTTTCCTGCGTCGACAGCATCTGCGTTTGATGCAATGCTGTGCGGGGGCACATAGCGCGGTCCCACGACCAATGGCAGGCGAAGTGAGAAAAGGCCGCGCGCTTGTTTGAGCGGCATTTGATATTCAATCGTAATCATGACCGTTTCGCCCGGGCCGATATTGGCGACGCTGTTGGTGAACATATTGGGCCGCTGCTGTTCGACAAGGCCTGCTTTTTGACCATCCTGCTTGGCCTTGTCATAGATGGCACGTGCTTCGTCGCGCTGTTTGATGCGGCCAATAATCACCCGCTGCCCGGCGACCATTTTGAGGCTATCGACCGCAGCATCCTCCGGAAGAGGGTAGAGATAGGTGGCTTCCATCCAGTTTTTGGCGGTATTGCGAAACACTTGGGTAACCCTGACACGCGCAATTGAGCCACTGACGGTCACGTCCATGTCGCTGCCCAATTGGACGGCGGGGGCGGTCATGGCCGCGCCTTTTGCTTTTAACATCAATGTCCCGCTTTGGGGACCAGCATCGGTGGCGCTGCTTTCTGTTGCATTGATCGGCGTTGAGGAAATGCCCGCCAAAGGCACGACTGCGAGCAATCCAATGATGGGCCATACGCTACCAGAAAGAGCAGAAATTTTGGTGCGAATGAGGAGCGATGGCGACATTTTATGTTCCAATGTTTAACGGTCTGTCGCTCTATTCACTCGCTTCACCGCGCTGCGCTACGATCATTTTCGGCAAATTTTCGTCATTGAAAGCACGATTGCCCCGCGTTTGTGCTAACTTCTTGACGGTCCGTGGGGATATGTGCAGAAATGTCTGTAATTTAACGGGGGCTGGGCAGGACTTATGGTTGATATTGACGCCGAAAAGCTCGGTCAGATGGTCCGCGAAGAAATCGCCCGCCGCCGCATCTCGCGCCAGCAATTGGCCGATATGGCGAAAATCAGCCTATCGACCCTTGAAAAGGCGCTAACAGGATCGCGGCCCTTCACGCTCGCCACGATCATCCGCATTGAAGATGCTCTGGGTGCGCGGTTGCGTCCGATTGAAGCATCAACTTCCAGTCAGGAATTAGCGCCAGCGCATATGGGGTCCTATGCACGCACCGCGGTTAAATGGATTGAAGGGCGCTATCTGACGTTGCGCCCAAGCTTCAAAAACCCGGGTGACGTGTTCAGTTATGTCATTACGATCCGCTGGTTGGCCGATCTTAATGCTCTGGGTTTTGCAGAGTCGCAGCGGCTTGATTCGCGATTTGAACAGACGGGCACCGTTTCCATGCCCAATTTGTCGGGGCATATTTATCTTGTCACCAACGATCAGGGGCAGCACCGGATGATGGTGTTGGGCAGACCAACCATTGAAGGCACTCTGTACGGCATATTGACAACATTACAGGTTGGGCATGGGTCGCAATTGGTGCCGGTATCTTGTCCGGTTGCTTTGCTGAAATGGGATGATGTCGCCGATCCAGTCATAGGTTCTGTTGCTGTTGGGATGCCTCAATATCAGCAGTATCGCCAGATTCTTGAGGCGGCGACAGTAGAGGATTATGTTCGTTTTTATAATTGATCGCCAAATCATGTTGATCCCTTGCGCGCCGTACTCTCGGATACCGTAACGTCGTTCAGGCCGTGCTTGCCAACAGCGTTTTGGGTGCTAATCACGCTCGCAAATCTACTTTTTCGGAGTCTCAGTCATGACCATTAGTTTTAAAGATCGTGTTGCCATTGTGACGGGTGCGGGCGGTGGCCTTGGCCGGGCTTATGCGCTTGAACTTGCACGTCGTGGGGCCAAAGTTGTTGTGAACGACCTCGGGGGATCGCGCGATGGCACGGGTCATTCGGATGCCGCGCTAAAGGTTGTTGAAGAAATCAAGGCCGCTGGCGGCGATGCTGTTTCAAATGGTGGCAGCGTTACTGAATATGATCAGATGGTTGAAATGGTTGCTAAAACCAAGGAAACCTGGGGCGGCGTTCATATTTTAATCAACAATGCCGGAATTTTGCGCGACAAGAGCTTCACAAAAATGACGATGGAGGACTTCAAGCTCGTCATCGATGTCCATCTTGTTGGCTCAGCAAACTGCTCCAAAGCGGTTTGGGATTTGATGCGCGAACAGGCCTATGGCCGCATCCTGATGACGGCTTCATCGACAGGTCTTTACGGCAATTTTGGTCAGGCAAATTACGGTGCGGCTAAACTGGGTCTCGCAGGGCTCACCAAGACACTGTATTTGGAAGGCGCGAAATATAATGTTCGCTGTAACACCATTGCCCCAATTGCTGGTACGCGCATGACCGAAGACATTTTCCCACCCGAAGCGTTCAAAGCTTTCGCGCCTGAAAATGTTGCCCCAGCTGCGCTCTTTTTGGTGTCTGAAGATGCGCCGTCCAATGTGATCATGGGCGCAGGTGCTGGTTTCTTCCACACAGCAAACATCACCCTAACCCAAGGCGTCATCCTTGATGAAGCCGACCGCACCCCAGAGGGTGTTGCGGCGCATTGGGCTGAAATTTCAGATCGCACAGGGGAAACCGTTCCGCAGTCAGGTTCCGAACAGTCAATGGCGGTGATGAAACGCATGCAAGGCGGATAATAACACGGGTCTAGTCTGAGACCAGTTTCATCAGGCGTCGCTCGACAGGGGCGAGGACTGGGCCCAGATCGTGACCACGTTTGAGAGTCGCTCCGGCTTCTCCCATCAACGCCCATTGTCCCTGACGCATGCGGAGCGCAGGGCGTTTTTCAATACGGAATTCAGGGCGCTCGGTGGCCCTGCGAAAGGCGCTGAAAATTGCGGCATCACGACCAAGATGGATGGCATAGTCACGCCAGTGCCCGGCCGCCACCATCCGCCCATAAAGATCGAGGATGCGGGTGAGTTCGGCGCGGTCAAACACCGTCTGAAGCGTGGGCTTTGCCGGGAACGGCATCACCACCCCCATCAGGCGGATTTTGACCGTGTTTTTGGGGCGCGATCTTCGGACAGTGCTGCTAATTTCTTTTGCAACTGCTCCATTTCGCATTTGAGAATCTCAAGCTGCTGAGTCGCCGGATCGAATCGTTCGCTGCACGGGGTGCCGTAAGGAACAAAGCCTTTTTGATAATCAGCAGCATCGACCAACGTTTGGCGCGCAGGAATGCCGACCATCGTCGCCCCCTCAGGAACATCTTTGGTCACGACAGAATTTGCGCCCACGCGCGCGCGCGCACGCACGGTGATGGGCCCCAATATCTGTGCACCGGATCCAATAATGACGCCGTCCTTCAATGTCGGATGACGTTTGCCCGCGATACCGTTGTCGGGGCTGGTTCCGCCCAATGTTACACACTGGTAAATCGTCACATCATTGCCGATTTCCGCTGTTTCTCCGATGACAACAAAACCGTGCTCGATAAAGAAGTTACGGCCAATAATGGCACCAGGGTGAATATCAATCGCGGTAAGAAAACGTGAAAAATGGTTCACGAGCCGCGCCAGAAAAAACAAGTCTGCAATGTACAGCCAATGGGCAACGCGGTGCAATCCCAACGCCCAGACACCCGGATAAATTAAGATTTCCCATCGCGATCTGGGTGCTGGATCACGTGCTTTTACGGAATCGAGATAAGCAATGAGTGAGTCGAACATCTGCGGCCCTTGTGCATGGTCAAGGAAGACTATCTAGGAGTTTAGGATTAAAGTTTCTAGACCTGCGCTCACATGTTACGAATCTAAGGCCGAATGGAAGCCGAGGGATTGCAAGTCGCAGATTAATATTCCACTATTTTAGTAGAATATGATTGAGGGATGAAATGACGCTTTTCGGTTTCGATCTTTCGGCTTTGTTGCCCTTCATTGCGATTGGATTTGCAGCCCAAATTGTTGATGGCGCGCTTGGCATGGCATTTGGCGTGATCGCAAATACTGCACTGTTATGGATGGGAATACCGCCAGCGATTGCAACCAGCTACGTCCATGTGATCAAAGCGTTTACCGGCGGCGTTAGCGGGATCAGCCATATCCTTCACAAGAATGTCGATTGGAAACTTTTTGTGCGACTGTCCGCATCGGGTGTCGTTGGGGGTGTTTGCGGTGCTTATCTCCTATCGCTCTTACATTTGAATGATTCGAACTTCGCACGCCCCTTCATCCTCGGTTATCTTACACTGATTGGCCTATATATTCTTTGGCGAGGGTTGGGCCGGACCATCCTTGAACGCAAAGCGAAAATCATTGAACCGGTTGGACTTGTCGGTGGATTTCTTGATGCAACAGGCGGTGGCGGTTGGGGACCGGTTGTGACGTCGAACCTTCTTATTCAGGGCAATAGCCCACGTATGACTGTGGGCACGGTCAATACGGCTGAATTTGTCTTGGCGGTTGCGGTGTCGATTACCTACATGCTTTCCCTTGGGATTAGGGATATTACTGCACCTGTCATGGGCCTTCTTATTGGGGGTGTGCTTGCAGCACCGCTCGGATCATGGATTACAAAACATGTACCTGCGCGGCCGTTGATGATCATGGTTGGCAGTCTTCTGACACTTGTCAGTATCTTTGGTATCTTAAAGGCACTCGATCTTGTATGATCGAATTTAGTGTTTAATTTGACCTTTCTAAGTTGAAAGATCGATTAATGACCACTTTCCTGCCAACATTGAAACAATTGCAATATCTGGTCGCGCTCAGCGAGCACGGCCATTTTGGCAAGGCAGCAGCAGCGTGCTTTGTCACCCAATCGACATTGTCAGCCGGGCTGCGTGAGCTTGAATCGCTGATCGGCGTGACACTCGTTGAACGCAACCGCCGCACGGTGCGCTTTACGCCTCTGGGGGAGCGTATCGCTGATAAAGCCCGCCGCGTTGTGCGAGAGGCAGAAGAGCTGGGGGATATGGCAAAAGCGGCTGGCAAGCCCTTATCAGGAGAATTGCGACTGGGCGTCATTCCGACAATTGCGCCATTCCTGCTGCCGCGTATCCTGCCGCGCCTGCGCAAGGATTGGCCTGACCTTAAACTCTATTTACGTGAAGAAACAAGTGCCGCAGCATGCGAGTCCCTGGCACACGGCCATGTCGACTGTGTGCTGCTCGCGCTGCCCTATGCGTGCGGGGATATTGAGGTCGCGCCGCTGTTCGATGATCGGTTGTTTGTCGCCTATCCCGGCGGAGAAAACCCGCCAGATGTGGTGGCGTCTGAAATGATTGATCAATCGCGACTGTTGCTGCTGGAGGACGGCCACTGTCTGAAGGACCATATTCTATCCGCCTGCAACCGGCCTGAATTACGCGCAGAAGCAAAAATGCTGGGCACGTCACTGCACACACTTGTGCAAATGGTGGATAATGGCTTGGGCCTCACTATGCTCCCAGAAATGGCGTTAAAGGCTGGGATATTGAACGGCACAAACGTTGAATCGCGGCCCTTGGAGGCATCCAACCCAACCCGGTCGATTGCCTTGGTCTGGCGTCGGGCGAGTCCGCGCGGCAAGGAATTCAATCTCTTGGCCGATGTATTGCGCGATGCCAACCACCGCGAGACTAACCCGTCTTAACGCTTTGTGTTTGCAGCGAATCGCAGCATGCGCCATTCATCGTTTGACAGGGGGACACACTGACCCGCGTTTAGGAGCGTTTATGTCCCTGCAATCTCCATACCTCATGGCTATCACTGTTTCAGCGATAGCGCTCATCGCACAACCGGCTGTGGCCCGTGATAAAAAGCCCAAGCCTGAACCCGTGGCTGAAATGGCACCTGCCATACCGCTCTCACCCATGCCACTTCCTGATGCACCATCACCGCCCGAAGCCGCAGCGATGCCAGCTGAACCCGCGCCTATGGCGACTGAACTGCCCGCATCAAAGACCCAGTCGCCCAGCAATAACATTGTCCAAAACATCGTCAATTCGACTGATCACAGCACCTTAAGCGCAGCCGTTAAGGCAGCGGGCGTGGAAACGGCATTGTCGGGCGCTGGTTCTTTTACACTTTTTGCGCCGACCAACGCCGGTTTTGCAAAACTCCCTGCAGGTACCGTTGATACACTGCTCAAACCTGAAAATGCGGGCACGCTGTCAACGATCCTCAGGCATCATGTGGTGGTGGGGTCGGTTTCGGCGTCGGCCTTGGTTGATCTGATTAAAGCGGGCGGTGGCAAAGCGCAGCTTAAAACGTTGGCGGGTCAAACGCTGACTGCAGGACTTGACGGCGCGGCGGTGATTTTGGCCGATAGCAATGGCAATATTGCCCGTGTGACACAGGCCGATATGCCGCAATCAAACGGTGTTGTGCATGTGATTGATGGGGTCCTCCTTCCCAAGCCGGCGAAATAGCCGGAGTCTTTGGGTCGCAGGCCTTGGCCCAGCGGGGTAATGGTCTCCCCCGCTGGGCCAAGGTTTCCTTTTACCGCCAACGGGAGGCAGCGTGGCCATCGCCTTCGCGCGCATCAACCCACGTTTCCCGGCCATCTGCAAAACTTTCTTTTTTCCAAAACGGTGCGTCAGTTTTTAGACGGTCGATCAAAAAAGCGCAGGATTCAAGCGCAGCGGCGCGGTGGGGGGATGCTGTCGCAACGAAAACAATCCGGTTAGAAGGGTATAATGGCCCCACTCGGTGGATCAGAGTGACATGGGCCAAGGACCAGCGTGTGGCGGCGTCCTCTGCCAATGCCGTCAGAACCTGTTTGGTCATTGCGGGATAATGTTCGAGCGTAAGGGAAATGAGCCCGCCTTCCCCGCGCACGATCCCGGTAAAACTCGACACAGCACCGACACTGTCTTCGATCAACGCAAGTTCTGCGCCGCTGTCAAAATCCTCGGTTTGGATACGGACGGTTATCATCCGCCGGTAACAGGCGGGAAAAAAGCAATTTCGCGTGCGTCGCCAATCTCGCACTCCAGTGCAGTCACAGTTTGATCAACCGCACAGCGCAACCGTGACGTGTCTGCAAAGGCTGCCGCATGGCCTGCACTGCGGGTCGCCAAATATGCGATAATATCCAGCGGAGTTTGTGCTGACTGCGGCAGATTTAATTCTTCCTTCGCCACACCCACAGCCTCGCGCACCCATGCAAAATAGAGGATCGTCACGCGCACGGGTTAATCCATATGCTTCAGGCCAACACGCAAATAGTCCCAGCCGGTGATCAGGGTAAGGACGGCGGCTATCCACAGCGTGTCAACACCGACGATTTTGATCCATGTTTGATCCGGCAGACCGCCAGCGAGGATCAATGCACCCAGTGCAATCATTTGAAACGCGGTTTTCCATTTTGCAAGCTGAGAGACGGGGACTGAAACCTGCAACCCCGCCAAAAATTCACGCAATCCTGAGACAGCGATTTCACGCAGCAAAATGACGAGGGCGGGGATCAAATGAATGCCTGTGATTGACGCGGCGTCATGGCGGGTGCCGACCAGCATTAAAATGACGGCAGCAATCATAATTTTGTCGGCAATCGGATCCAGGAAAATCCCAAGCCGGGACACCGCACCCTGCGCGCGCGCCAGATAGCCATCAAAATAATCGGTGATGCCCATCAGGCAGTAGAGGGCAAAACCTAACAGCCAGCCCAATTCCCAGCCGGGATACCAAAGTAAGGCGACCAGAACGGGGACAGTGACGATCCGCGAGAGCGTCAGAATATTTGGAAGGCTCATCATATTCTCATGCTTATAGGGTTTGCACGCACACGAAAAGCTGGTCTATGCATTTCACACGTTTTTCACACAGGGATGAAATAACCCCCGCATGCAATCATCCCTCAGGCTCCTTGGAAAACGTCACTTCCTGCCGCTTTTTATCACCCAGTTCTTGGGTGCATTTAATGACAATTTGTTCAAAATGGCGATGGTGGTTTTGGTCACCTACACAATATTGAGCGATCCGGCGCAGGAAGCCAATTTTAATGCTTTGGCCAGTGGCCTTTTTATCCTTCCCTTTTTCCTCCTGTCGGCGCTGTCGGGTCAGCTTGCCGACAGCAGCGACAAAGCAGGCGTTATCCGGTTCGTCAAAACTGCTGAAATCCTGATCATGGTGGTTGGGGCGGCGGGATTGCTGCTTCATTCCGTGCCGCTCATGCTGGCTGGATTGTTCGCAATGGGGGCGCATTCGACCTTTTTTGGGCCAATTAAATATGCGATTTTGCCACAGCACCTTGCCCCTGATCAGGTGTTGGGTGGCACCGGATTGGTGGAGGCAGGCACTTATGTCGCAATTTTGCTGGGTACAATCGCGGGCGGCCTGATCCCATCGGATTGGGCGGCAGTTGCGGTGTTGTTGGTTGCGGTAATCGGGCGGGTCAGCGGCCACTTTGTTCCGTCAGCGCCGCCAGAAGAGGACGCACCACCGCTCAAGCTTGATTTTAATATCTTTCGGTCATCATACCGGCTGGTCAATGCCACCATGCATATCCCGCGGCTTTTTTTAGCGATTGTTGCTATTAGTTTTTTCTGGTCGATTGGTGCTGTGCTTGCGGCACAATTTCCGCCGCTCGTCAAAAATGCCCTTGGGGCCAATCAACAGGTTGCGACCCTCTTTACCGCCGTTTTCTCGGTTGGCGTCGCTATTGGTTCGATCGCCGTCAACCGGATGTTGAAGGGCAAAGTATCAGCGCGCTATTCGCCGGTATCGGTGCTTGTTATGGGGTTGTTTGTTTTGGACCTATGGTGGTCGGTAAGCCACTGGGCACACAGCACAGACACTTTGATGGGGTGGAAAGCCTTTATTGCCATTCCGGCGGCAGACCGCATTCTGGTTGATCTTTTTGGCATTGCTGTGGCGGGCGGGATGTTTGTGGTGCCGCTTTATGCTTTCCTCACCACAACGGTCGCCAAATCCGAAACGGCGCGCACTGTTGCGGCCAACAACATTGTCAATTCTGGTTTTATGGTCATTGCGTCTTTGATGCTGGGTGCGTTGATCAGTTTTGGCGCAACGATTGAACAGACATTGTTATTGGTGGCAGGCGCCTGTGTGGTAGCGGCTTGGATCGCGCAAAAATTGCATAAGGCTTGTGACTAAATCACTTCACCGTTTCAACCCATTCGGGAAAAAATGCAGGTTCACGGGTCGACCATGCAGGTGCGGTTGCCGCTGCTTCGCTGATTGACTGAAGTAAAATCCGTCTGCGGGCGGGGTGGAGGTGGGGCAGTGATGCCGCCGCACAAAAGGCTGCAGGCAGCCAAGGGCGCGCGGATGCTCCCAAAAGGCGTTCATATAGAAACCGGTACGGGCCAAAGGCATGCAGTCGGTCTTGCCCCAAATCAAATGCGCTCAGCAAAACAACGCTGCCCATGAATCCCTCAATACCGCCCAAACCCCTATCATCCGGGATAAGTGCACGCAGCGTCGGCAACTTATCATAAAGGCGTGATTGCGCCCGGATGCTGGCGGTTTCAACGGTATCACGCGACCATAAGGCAATCGCATCCGCGCGGTCGAACGCGACATCGAGTGAGCGGCGGACATAACGTTGGGCAGCGGCAGGAAAATTTGCGAATTCCTGCAGTTCTGCCAACGTCAAAACGCCATCGGCCTGTGTCATTCGTGTACCCATCGTCGATCCCCTGAACGGAATATTCAGGGGTATGGACCAACATGGTTAGCAATCGGTTAAGGTTGGAATAAGCGCCTCCTTTTCGATCAGCCTGTGCACATGTTCGACCAATGGCGGGTAAAACGGTCGCAATCATGGGCGTGTGCGCTATGCAGGTGTCATGAATGACCCTGTGGCCGTGATATACCCTAAAATGGACCGGCCCCCGCTTGGCAGCGGCGCGGTGCTGGTTTCCATCTTGGGCTTCTGGCTTTTTTATGTGATCATCGTGTCACTGCGCGCGAGTGTGATGGATTTTCCGGCACAAGGTGAACTGGCCTATCGCCGCGCGATTGTTACGCTGGTCGGCATTTTTGTGACCATGGTCTTGTGGCAAGGCATCCGTTGGTTTGATGGCAAAGAATTGCCAACACGCATTCTGGTTGCTGTTGTTGCAGCAATTCCTTGTGCCTTTGCCATCGCCGTCGTCAATTATTATGTTTTCAACGTTTACGATGCCAACAGTCTGTTTGATGAAGCCAAGATGGAGCATCAACAATTTGGCAGTTTCATGATGGAGGAAATTGCCGAAGTTGCGATTTCTCGGTATTTTTTCCTTGTTGCTTGGGCCGCGCTCTATCTCGCGATGAGTTATGCCAATGATGTGCGCGCCAGCGAAAGGCGGACCGCTATTTTTGCCCAAGCGGCGCAAAAAGCTGAACTGCGCGCCCTTCGGTATCAGGTAAACCCGCATTTTCTGTTCAACACGCTCAATTCCTTAAGTTCGCTGGTGATGACGGACCGCAAGGCAGAAGCCGAAGCGATGATCATAAATCTGTCGTCTTTTTTTAGGACAAGCCTGTCCGATGATCCTTCTGCTGACGTTTCATTGGCTGAAGAAATTGCTTTGCAACGGCTTTATCTGGATATGGAGGCGGTTCGGTTTCCCGACCGTTTGAGCATTTCAATTGATGTCCCGGCGGCACTTGAAAATGCCGCAGTCCCCGGGCTTATCCTTCAGCCTTTGGTTGAAAATGCGATCAAGCATGCAGTCGCACGGACGACCAAAGCGGTGATGATCTCCATTACCGCACGCGCGGATTCGGGGCGTTTGATCCTGACCGTGTCCGACGATGGGCCCGTTCTGGCAAAACCAGCGGACTCCCATCAGGGTATCGGATTGACCAATGTTCGTGATCGATTGGCCGCGCGGTTTGGCGCGGCTGCATCGCTGACGACATCTGCCCCTGCTGCAGGGGGATTTTGTGTGACACTGTCAATGCCGTTCCTTGCCAATGGGTGATGCAACCTTACCTTTGCGGACCCTGATCGTTGATGACGAACCTTTGGCGGTTGAACGGATGCAGTTGCTGTGTTCGGAATGTCCAGATCTGGTTTTGGTAGGAACTGCAGGCGATGGTGCAGCTGCGATTCGCATGGTTGAAGCGCTGTCCCCAGACCTTGTTTTCCTTGATATTGCTATGCCCGAACAGGACGGCATGGCCGTGGCGCGCACTGTTGCCATGGGGCATGAGCCGCGCACGGGGCCGCCACCTGCGATCATCTTTGTAACAGCATTTGAAGGGTTTGCGCTGGAAGCGTTTGAACTGTCGGCCACTGATTATTTGCTTAAACCTGTGGTTCCGGATCGACTTGCACTGGCGGTTAAACGCGTTCGCGAACGGCGCGGCGCTTATACTGTTGCGGAAGCCAAGGCGGCCTCGCCCTATATTGATGAGTTTTGGGTGCCACACCGTTCAGAACTGATCCGGATTGCGGCAGGGGATATTGACCGGATTGATGCTGAAAGAGATTATATGCGACTCCACATCGGCGCGCGCTCCTTTTTGATGCATCAAACAATTACGGGCTTGGAAGCGCGATTGGATCCATCGCGCTTCATTAGGCTACACCGATCTGTGATTGTTCGTCAGGATAGGATCGCACGGCTTGGTCATGATAAAGCTGGGGCGTGGCACGCGGAATTGATTGACGGACAAGTGGTGCGGATCGGCCGTACCCATTTGGCCACCGCCAAAGCAATGATCGGGCGGTAAGTGTCAGGGTGGCGGCGGGCCACACAGAAATCGGGATGGGGATAAAAGGGGACCGCCGCGCAGATCATTTTTGGCTTTAAAAGGCGAGAGGTGCACCCCGCGTTCGACACAGGCCGTAATTTCATCGTTGAGCGGGAAACGCTTTCGACCAACGATCTGAAATTGTCGATCAACCTTGCCCTTCGCGACAGACACCGGCATAGGCGTGGCCAATCCAAGCGCAACATCTAACAAATCAATTACAGGACAGCACCGCAATGAAAGTCCGCATCTTTGTGACCCTCAAGAACGGTGTCCTTGATCCGCAGGGCAAGGCTATTCACCATGCGCTAGAGGGATTGGGATTTGAAGGCGTATCTGACGTTCGGGCGGGCAAGATGATCGAGCTTGATGTAGCCGACAGCACCAGTGACGCTGTGCTCGATGATATGTGCCGCAAGCTGTTGGCCAATACGGTCATCGAAAATTACCGGATTGAACGGGGCTGAAGGCCATGAAAACCGCTGTCATTGTTTTCCCCGGATCCAATTGTGACCGTGACCTTGCTGTTGCGTTTGAACAGGCGACGGGCACAAAGCCGGTCATGGTCTGGCACCGTGAAACCTCGCTTCCTGACGGTATCGACCTGATTGGTGTACCCGGTGGGTTTTCCTACGGTGACTATTTGCGGTCTGGCGCAATGGCGGCGCAATCCCCAGTGATGCGCGCCGTGACAGATGCAGCAGCCAAAGGCACCTATGTGCTCGGTATTTGCAACGGATTTCAGGTGTTGACGGAAACTGGTCTTTTGCCCGGCGCGCTCATGCGCAACGCAGGCATTCAATTTGTCTGCCGTGACGTGGCGCTGACGGTTGAGAACCGCCAATCAGCCTTTACCAGTCTTTATGATGTAAACGAAGCGATCACCATTCCGGTTGCGCATCATGATGGCAATTATGTTGCCGACGCCACCACGCTCGATGCGTTGGAAGGCGAAGGTCGCGTTGCGTTTCGTTACGCCGAATCTGTGAACGGCTCTGCGCGCAACATCGCCGGAATTTTGAACGCAGCTGGTAATGTCTTGGGCATGATGCCCCACCCCGAACGTGCAAGCGAAGACGCACACGGCAGTGTTGACGGCAAGCGATTGTTCGAGGCGCTGGTGGGGGGTTAATCTCCTGCGACGAACTCCCCCCTCGCCACCGCGAATCTCCCCTGCTATCGGCGTGAGTCATGACTGACCGCACCGCTCCGCCGACCCCACCCGAAGACCCGTTTGACCATATTGTTGATGCGCCGTTTGATACAGCACTCAGCGATCGGTATCTGGTCTATGCATTGTCGACGATCACGGCGCGTTCGCTGCCAGATTTGCGCGATGGTCTCAAACCTGTGCACCGGCGCCTGCTCTGGGCAATGCGCTTGCTCAAGCTTGATCCGGCGAGCGCCTATAAAAAATGCGCGCGCGTGGTGGGTGATACCATCGGTAAATATCATCCGCACGGCGATCAATCGGTCTATGATGCGATGGTGCGTTTGGCGCAGGATTTTTCACTGCGTTATCCGTTGGTCGATGGGCAAGGCAATTTTGGTAATATCGACGGCGATAATGCCGCAGCATATCGTTACACCGAGGCGCGGCTGACGGCGTCGGCGATTGAGCTGATGGCGGGGCTTGATGACGGAACGGTTGACTATAAACCGACTTATAACGGCGAAGAGGAAGAACCCGAAATCTTCCCCGGGCTGTTCCCCAATCTGCTCGCCAATGGGTCAAGCGGGATTGCGGTGGGGATGGCGACCAACATTCCGCCGCACAATGTTGCAGAGATTTTGGATGCTGCGACGTTGCTCATCGATCAACCTGACGTGAATGATGCGGCGCTGCTGCAATTTGTTCAGGGGCCGGATTTACCAACCGGCGGCCAGATTGTTGATCCGCCTGCCGCAATTGCAGACGCCTATGCCACCGGACGCGGGTCATTCCGTGTGCGGTCACGCTGGTCGATTGAGGATCAGGGGCGGGGCACCTGGGTCGCGGTTGTCTCCGAAATTCCCTATCAGGTGCAGAAATCAAAGCTGATAGAAGCGATTGCGCAGCTGATCGCCGACAAAAAACTGCCGATCCTCGCCGACATACGCGACGAATCTGATGAGGCCATTCGCCTGATCATTGAACCACGCAGCCGCAGTGTTGACCCTGATGTGCTGATGGAAAGCCTGTTCAAGCTTTCCGATCTCGAAGTCAAAATTTCTCTCAATCTGAACGTATTGGGGGCAGACCGCACCCCGCGCGTGATGAGTTTGAAGACAGTTTTGACGCAGTGGCTCGTCCATCAAATTGAGGTGCTGGTCCGGCGCGCGAAACACCGGCTGGGTAAAATTGATGACCGGATAGAGCTGCTCGACGGTTATCTGATCGCCTATCTCAATCTCGACCGTGTGATTGAAATTATCCGCACTGAGGATGAACCCAAGCCCGTGATGATGGCCGAATTTGGCCTGAATGACCGCCAAGCAGAGGCCATCCTCAATATGCGGTTGCGCTCGCTGCGCCGTTTGGAAGAATTTGAAATCAAGAAGGAGCGCGATAAACTTGATGAAGAACGCGCTGGGTTGGTGGCATTGATCGAAAGCCCCGCACGCCAACGGACGCGGTTGAAGAAAGACATTGCGGCGCTGCGTGATCGCTACGGCCCTGAAACCCTGATCGGTAAGCGCCGGACTTTGGTGGTGGAAGCAGCACCTGCAAAGGATATTCCGCTTGAAGCGATGATCGACCGTGAACCCATCACAGTGATTATGTCTCAGCGCGGCTGGATCCGCGCGATGAAGGGACATGTCGCACTCGACAATGCCGAAGCGCTTAAATTCAAGGAAGGCGACGGTCCGTCCTATGCTTTCCACGCGCAGACGACCGATAAAATACTCCTCGCCGCCGATGATGGCCGTTTCTTCACAATCGGCGCAGACAAGCTGCCGGGCGGTCGCGGTTTTGGGGAACCTGTGCGGTTGATGATCGATATGGCCGAAGGACTGGGCATCGTTGCCCTGATGGTCGCAGGCGTTGGTAAACGGCTGCTTCTCGCTGCATCAGACGGCAAGGGCTTTATTGCCAGGGTTGAAGAGGTGATCGCCGAAACCCGCAAGGGACGTCAGGTTGTGAACGTGCGCGCGGGAGCAAAACTCGCTGTGGTGCGTGATGTTGCGACAAGTGATGATTATGTGGCAGCAGTGGGCGATAACCGCAAACTCGTCGTTTTTCCCCTCAATGAGCTTCCCGAAATGGGGCGCGGGCAGGGCGTGACCATTCAGAAATATAAGGACGGTGGCCTGTCAGATGTTGTCACCTTCCGCTTTGAGGAGGGGTTAAGCTGGGCAATGGGCGGCGATACCGGCCGCACGCGCACTGAAACGGATTTGACCCCGTGGCGGGTTGCACGCGGTGCCGCTGGCCGGATGCCGCCTCTGGGTTTCCCTAGGGATAACCGGTTTGCGTGAGGGACTCAATCCGCTTCCCAACCGAATACATCTTCTAACCCAACCCCGAACACACGTGCGATCCGGAAGGCACTTTCAAGTGAAGGTGAATAACGACCTTGTTCAATGGCGATAACGGTTTGCCGTGTGACACCGATGGCATCACCAAGGAAAGCTTGGCTCATCCCACCCTGTGCTTCACGCAATGCGCGCACATTGTTGGTTATGGGGGGGCGTTTGGCCATGACTACAGGCTCTGACGGAAAAGGATAATTCTGAAGATGTAGTCGCTGATTTGTGAGATCATGAGGCCGCCCATGATCAGATGAAACAGCAGAGTGCCGTCGTTATACACTATAAAATTGCCCAATGCGGATACCACCAGCACACTCAGCACGATGCCAGACCAATTGCCCGCGCGGTGCTCTACAATGCGTTCGCGTTCGTCTGCAGGGGCGCTTGCTTCTTTTGGAGAGAAGAGCGCCAGCGCCACCTGCGCTGCGACTGAAGCGGCCACAACAAAAATGACATAGGGGATAAAAATCGCGAGGGACGGCGCGGTGGTTTCGGCTGCGCGTGAGGCAGCACTGAACAGACTGAGATAGTAGAGGGCTGCCGATGTCATCAAGATCGCCATGATCGAAGCAGATTTTTCGCGAAACGACATGTGATTTCCTTTAATGTAAAAAATATCTTACACGGATGAATAGTCGCACAATTATATATGTCAAATATTTTTTACATAATTGTTGATCAACCCATCCACAATCGCCCCCACGCGGGCCATGTCTGGAAATTCTTCCGTCACCCACTGCGCCTCAACAGCTTTGAGGATCAGCGCGACGCTTGGTCCGGCTGGGACGCCGCGTTTGATGATGAAGCTGCCTGTGATGGGAAATAGGGGTATCTCCCATCCGTCGAGTGTCGCCAATACATCTGTGTCGCCTGAAAGCAGCAACCGGTCTGCTGTTGCTTCCAACCCCAACCAATAAGCAAGCGCCTTTGGATGGACGGCATCATCAGGGTTGCGCCCGGCCGCACGCACCAGCCGCTTCGTTATGGCTTTGGACAGTTTGAAGCGCTTGGCAACCGCGTCAGCAATTTTCGGGTCAGCGGGAAGAAGGCTGGCGAAACGGCGGACAGGGTCCGGACCCTGTAAGGAAGCAAGCACATTCATTGTCGTAATTTCGGGGAGTATCGGCGCGAACACACCGTGATCGAACATCAGCTGTACTGTATCCAGAGGCTCCGGCAGCGCCAGAAGTTTAAGCAGTTCATCGGCGATCCGTTCACGCGACAGCGCCATCAAATCATTGGCGCGCGCGGCACAAGCGGACAAGCTCTGGGCGTCAGGCGCACCTTTTCCAAAACGGGCATGAAATCGGAAAAAACGCAGGATACGGAGATGGTCTTCGGCAATGCGTTCCAGGGGTGCGCCAATGAAGCGGACGAGACCTGCCGACAGATCATCCCTGCCACCGAAATAATCGAAGACCTCACCGGTGAATGGATCGCTATAGAGTGCGTTGATCGTAAAATCGCGGCGTGCGGCATCTTCGCGCCAATCGTCGGTAAAGGCGACTGTTGCACGTCTGCCGTCGGTTGTGACATCGCTGCGCAATGTGGTGATTTCAATCGGGCCATCTGGAAAGACAGCGGTGACTGTACCGTGGGCAATGCCGGAGGGTATTGCCTTAATATTCGCTTTTTTGAGAAGCGCCATGACCGTTTGAGGGGGCAGAGGGGTGGCAATATCAATGTCATGTGCGGCCTGACCAAACAAGCGGTCGCGCACCGCGCCACCGACCACGCGCGCATTCCCTGCACTCAATATCCGGGCGACCTCCATCACCGATGGAAAGGTCAACCAGTCCATGCTAGCCGCCGTGATAGATTGATAATCATAGCTGCGGTTGCCCCCCAAATGCGGCGATCCTTCCAGTGCATTTCATAATAGGAGCGCGGTTCGCCTTGCCAATCAATTTCGCGCGTCTTGTGATTTGTGGGATCAAGGAGGAAGGATAGGGGCACTTCAAAAACGGCCTCAACCTCGTCAGCATTGGGAAGAAAAGCCAAATCAGGCGGGATAACGCCGATGATCGGACTTATCTCATACCCGGTAATCGTACGGTATAGATCAGTTACGCCGATGATCGTTACCATGTCAGGATGGAGCGCAATCTCTTCTTCTGCTTCACGCAGTGCAGCTGCAATGACGCTGTCATCGTCATCATCAACGCGTCCTCCTGGAAAGGCGACTTGCCCAGCATGTTTGCGCATTGTGGTGGGGCGCTGGGTAAGGATAACGCCGGGATCTGAACGATTGGTAACGGGGATCAGAACCGCAGCGGGGGTTGTCGCAGTTGTCCAATCACGCGGCAGACCATCATGCAGGATCAACGGAACATCACGCGCATGGCCATCTGATAATGCTTTGGAAAGCCGCCGGGTCAGCGTCATGCTGGGGCCATCGCAAAGAAACAGCCATCGCTCCACACACCAAATGGAGCATCGCCGTCTTCAATCGCCAGATTGGCGAGTTCGTAATAAACCGTGCGCGCGATCAACGCCTCCATTCCGCCGCGTACACCAAGATAAGGATGCGGGCCGTCACTGCGCTGTATAAAACGGATCGGGTGATCCTTATCCGCCACGACCAAATCATCGGTATTGAGCCGGAAAACGAGGCGGCGATCCCGCCCGCTGCCATCGATTTTAACCTCAACAGCGATGAAGGGTGCATCATCAACAACAATGTCGAGTTTTTCAACAGGGGTAACAAGGACATAGCTGCCATCGGGTTCGCGCCTGAGGATAGTTGAGAATAATTTGACCATCGCCTTGCGGCCAATGGGGGATCCTTGGTGAAACCATGTGCCGTCTGCTGCGATCCGCATCTCACTGTCACCGCAGTGGCTGGGATGCCATTGGTCGACGGGTGGCAGACGTTTGTCAGCAACGGCTTTTGCAATCTCAGCAAGCGAGAGCGATGAAAGATCAGCGGGAAGATCGTGCATAGGCATGAAGATGTTCTTATGCGTTCGACGCCGTGATGCAAAGCGGAAGGATGTTTCTTAAGGGTTGGGGATAATCCGCCCGTGTTGGGGCATTCCGCCAACGCGGTTGATTCTGGCAAGTAAGCGGTGACGCTCAACAGGGCCAGGCACCATCCAGCCGCCGGTTGCATCTGCCGTGAACCCAAAAAAGCGGCCATAATATTCAGGATCGCCAATCATGACGAGTGCCTTATGGCCATGGTCATCCGCCCCATCGACCAGCTGTTGCATAAGCACCTTACCAACACCGCTGCGTTGCAAATCTGGTACGACCGCGACGGGCCCCACAAGCGTCATAACCGTGTGCACCCCGTCTTCGCCCTCAAGTACGACCGGCCAGCTTTGCAAAGTTCCCATCAACGTTCCATCGCTGTCCAGCGCGGCAAAGCTGAGCAATTCAATCGACCGACAGCCAGAACGCATCTTATATGCCGTGCGCGCCTTACGATCTGCGCCAAAAGCGGCATCAAGCAAAGTTTCAACGTCGTCTTCGCTGATCTGGCTTAAGGGGACAATATGGATCAATGCGGGGTAACCCTTGGTTTCATGCTGTTGCGGAAGGGCGGGCTTTAACGGTCCATGTCCGAATGAAAACCCCTTATCGTGTTGCGACGCAACAAATTGCCACTTGGCGCAATCCCAAACTGGGCCTAAACGCGCGAACCATGAACGATAGTCTGATCTTAGAAGTCCGTGATTTGGAAGTATCTGTCCTGACTGGCATTTATTCTGAAGAAACGCATTTGCCACAGCCACTGCGGATTTCGGTCAAGGTTGATCTGGACTGTGCCGATCATTTCGCGCCCGACACGCCGCTGTCTGCGTCCAAAAACTATATGGATTTGAAGCATGCTATGTCGACCGCATTGCCTGAAGGCTTGCACTTTGTGTTGATCGAGGCCGTTGCAGAACATATCGCACAGACATTGTTTGTGCAGGATCAGCGCGTCCAGAGGGTTGAAGTGGCGATTATTAAGCTTGCGATTGCGGAAAACAACGAATCAATTGGTATGACTTTGGTGCGGCACCGCGCATGAAACTAGCACTGGTCACAGCTGGATTTCACCGCATCGGTGCGGTGATTGCGGCGCGATTGGCAGAGGCGGGGTGGACATTGGCGCTGCACAGCCGCGCTGAAACGGCGCCAGATGCTGATTTGTCTGCTTTGCTCCAACTGCACCGGACACAGTGGCACGGCTTTGTCGCTGATTTATCGGGCGAGATTGCATGTGACCTTCTGCTCAAGCAGGTCATTCAGCATTTCGGAGTGACGCCGTCACTCATCGTTAACAATGCATCACTGTTCGAATGGGATGATGCGGCAAGCGTTAATCAGGCAAGCTTGTTGGCGCATTTTGCCGTGAACACTGCTGCCCCGGTGATGCTTGCGACCGGCCTGGCGCGGGCACTGCTTCCGGGCGGGCGTGCCGCCATCGTCAATATTTTGGACCAGCGTATCCGCCATCCCGGCGGAGATCAGTTGAGCTACACACTCTCTAAGCAAGCCTTGGCGGGGGCAACAGAAACACTTGCGCGTGCGCTAGCGCCCCAAATCCGCGTTAATGCGGTCGCGCCGGGGCTGGTGCTGCCCACGGACGACTATCTCCCCGCCCAAATGCGGGCGTTAGAGGGGATGATGCCGCTTGGCCGCCTGCCCGAACCCGATGATGTTGCCGACGCAGTGTTGTGGCTGGCAGGGGCAGAGGCGACCACGGGACAGACCATTTTTGTTGATGGCGGTGCATCACTCAAAAGCTTTGACCGCGACTTTCTGTTTTTGGGCGATAAATCCTAGGGCCATGACCCTAACGCTTTTTGCGCATTCTTGGGCAGGGGCCGAGCGCCGTCATGACAAAGGCATAATCTTCGCGCACCGCCGCAGCATCATTTTCAGGGAGTTCTGAAACGGCGGTATCTGGTACAGTTGCTGGTAAAAAGCAGGCAAGCCGATACCATAATATAGTGTTTGCTTGAGGTACGATCACCCCATCATCAACAATTTCACCTAAAGAAACCGACCAACGCGGCGCGCTGTTGGGTTGGCGGATGATGGTTAGCGATACCGGGCGCTCTTCCGCTGCGGTTAGAAAAATTTGCGTTTCTCCTTCGTCTGACAAAGTCCCTGCTGAATGAAATCCTGAAACAATGCCTTTGACAGGGGGCGGTGCATCGGTGCGCACGACTTCGCTCAAAATCGCGCGGATACGTTGTCCGGTCTGTGCCGACCACGGGATTTGCGCGTCAGGAGCAACCAGGCGCACTTCACCTGGGCGTCCCGGAACTGCAAAAATAAATGATTCGGTTTTGTTAATCTTTGCCACTTTGCCGCGCGAATCACTTGGTAAATCGATCAGATACGATATCCGCGGTGCCAATCCATCGTCCCCGCGCACCAATCCGATCACGTCCGCTGTAACCAAATGACGCACATATCCGGCAAGCAGACCCGCTGACAGCGCTGGCGGAAGTTTTTTGGCGGATTTCACTTTCACATGCGCGGTGATCGATGATGCAAGTGCGAGATCAGCCAGATCGGCATAGCTATAGCTCGGCACAAAAGCGGGAGTTGTTGGATTTTGCGCCGCACCAGAGCCGTGTGTTAGGATTATAGCACAGGAAAGCGCCAAAAAGTGTGAAACTGGTCTCATCATCCCTCCTGATAGCGACAAAAAAATGGGATCATCGCTTTTATCCCCCATAACCTTACTGCAACCTGCACAAAACGGATTGCGTCGATCCGGACTCGGCGATAGACGAATAGAGACTGTCTAAGAACAAAGCATATGACAGATGTCTTTCGGGTGACGTATTTTGGGCTAACCAATCCGCAGATCCTTTTGTTGAGTTATTTGGAGGGAGTGTCGTTTTTTAATGGCCTATGCTGACCAAGAAATGAGTTCCAGGCGCATTTTAGCGATTGGTTTTGTGGCTCTATTGCACGCTGGTGTGGGTTATGCGCTCGTGACCGGCCTTGCTTACGATGCCGCTAAAGCCGTGTTTGATGATACCAAGCTTTTCGATATTGTTCCTGAAGAACCAAAGCCACCTGAAGAGCCGCCACCACCGCCGCCAAAGGTTGATTTGCCACCGCCGCCAAAAATGACGGTGCCGCCGCCTGTCGTGCAAACGAATATTCAATCGAATAACACGGCGCCGGCGTTTACCGAAAAGGCCGTGCAAGCGCCGCCGCCGCCGCCAAGGCCGGTGGAAGCGCCGCCGCCACCCCCAAGGGTCGCTCAAAGAGCGGCTTTGAAAAGCGGGTCAATTTCAAATGATGATTATCCGCCGTCTGCTCAGCGTAACGAGGAATCGGGTACGACAAAGGCAACTTACACAGTAGGTCCTGATGGTAAGGTTACATCTTGTAACGCATCAGGAGCATCTTCGACACTTGATGCTGAAACATGTAAGCTGATTATACGGCGCTTTCGATTCAAACCGGCGCTGGGTGCTGATGGGCAACCTATGTCTGAAACCAAATCGCAAACTGTTACGTGGCGATTGGAGAAGTAACCAAAATTTCAACACTATTTTTCACCTATAATATTTGACCAAATTTTGAAGAGGAAGTTACCGTTATGACAACAGCAGCAGACGCAACAGCCGTCGCCCAAAAGCAGTTCGGCCTTATGCAAGCCCTTAACGAAGGGGGCTTTGTAACATGGGCCATCTTCATCATTCTCGTCGTGATGTCTGCCGTGTCATGGTACATCATGTTCACCAAATTGTTTGAACAGGGTAAAATTCTGAAGCAAACGACAGAGGGTGTATCCAAATTCTGGGGCGCGTCCAACATTCGTGATGGTGCGGCCAAGTTTGAAAAGAACACAGCCTTCCGTCAGCTGGTTGACGATGGTCTGAAAGCTGAAGAACAGCATGGCAAACTCACCGATCCAATGGATCAGCACGAATGGATGCATTCATCCTTCCAGCGCAGCCAGGATGCAGTGAATGCAAAGCTTGGTACGGGTCTTGCCTTTTTGGCAACCGTGGGGTCAACCTCACCGTTCGTTGGGTTGCTTGGTACGGTTATCGGTATCTACCGCGCGCTTATCAAAATCGGGGCTTCGGGTGATGCGTCGATTGATAAAGTCGCTGGCCCCGTTGGTGAAGCTTTGATCATGACCGCACTTGGTCTGGTTGTCGCCGTGCCTGCGGTTATGGGGTATAACTGGTTGCAGCGTCGTAACAAGCTGATCGCAGAACGCATGAGCACATTCTGCAGCGACATGCACGGCTATATGATGTCGAACGGCGCGGTTCGCCCTGCTGCGACAAAAACTGCCGCTCCTGCCAAGGCTGCTCCTGCAGCGGCAACAAAGGCATAATGCGTGAAACGGGCGGGGTTCGCTCCGCCCATTTTACGCGCGTAAGTCTGTTTGTAAGGATAGGATTTAGCCAATGGCTATGAGTGTTGGCGGAGAAAGTGGCGAAGACGCCCCGATGTCGGCAATTAACACCACCCCGCTTGTGGACGTGATGTTGGTTTTGCTGATCATCTTTCTGATTGCCATTCCTGTGGTGATCAAGACCATAAAAGTACAATTGCCCGTTCTGGCGTTTCAGCCAACGGTGACAAAAGCTGAAAATATGCTGCTTTCGATACGCGGTGATGCAGGCGGAAATTGCGAAGTCTATTTGGGATCGACCAAAACCAATTCGACTGAATTGCTGACGATTGCTGCAGCGCGGTTTAAGGCGGAATCAGATCGCTTGGGCCCAGAAGCTACTGATCCTGATCTTTTTCCTGAGGTTCATATTCGTGGCGATCAGCGGACACCGTATAAATGTATTGGTGGCGCTGTTTCGATCATGCAGAGCGCAGGATTTATCCGTGTCGGGTTTATTTCGTCGCCGGTTGATATTTAAGTTTTCCGCGTCAAAACGGATAAGAATTGGAGAGTAAGTTATGGCAATGAGTGGCCCATCGGGCGACAGTTCAGAACCGATGATGGAGATCAACACGACGCCGTTGATCGACGTTATGCTGGTTCTTTTGATCATGTTCATCATCACGCTGCCACCCCCAACCCATGCAGTGAAAATCGATTTGCCGCAGGATTGTCGTCCAAATTGTCCACCGCCACCAGAGGTGCTGCCGACCAAGAATGTGCTTTATGTCAGCCCCGGGAGCGTGGTGACATGGAACGGGGTGCCAGTCAGCTGGGGAACGTTGCAGCAAAATTTGATGGATTCGCAGGACACAGCGATGTTCCCGAATACGCCAGAATTGCACATGCAACCTGATCCATCGGCACCTTATGACACTGTCGATAAGGTTCTGGCGATGACCAAGCGGGCCAAGGTCAGTAAAATGGGTTTTGTGAACAACGAGGCGTATCGCACAGCATTTTAAGCAGCGATTGTTTCTTTTGATATTGAGGGGCGGGCTAAAAGGTCCGCCCTTTTTTATGGGCGCAGTTTGAGGTGTGGATCGTGTAATGTGCACACAGTGCTCCAGACCAGATCTGGAGCCCATCATTCAAACTCACTTTCGCCGGTCGCATAGCCTCCGGATCAAGTCCGGAGCACAGAAGGGGAGCCTCCGGATCAAGTCCGGAGCACAGAAGGGGAGCCTAACCGGCTAATTTTTTTTTAGCCCGACATCCCGTCAAACTGTAATTTCGCCAAACGCGCGTACAAGCCTTTGCCTTTTAGAAGGCTGTCATGGTTGCCCTGTTCGACGATCTGCCCGTCGTTCATCACAATGATCCGGTCTGCCGCGCGCACAGTGGCAAGGCGGTGGGCAATGACAATCGTGGTGCGCCCGACCATCAGATGTTCGAGCGCATCCTGCACCAATCGTTCGGATTCTGCGTCAAGCGCGGACGTCGCCTCATCCAGCAGCAAGATCGGCGCATCGCGCAGGATCGCCCGCGCAATCGCCATGCGCTGTCGCTGCCCACCGGACAGCCGCGCCCCGCCTTCGCCCATATAGGTGTCGAGTCCCTCTGGCAGTTTGCGCAAAAACTCTGCCGCATTGGCGGCTTCCGCTGCCGCCCACAACGCCGTGTCATCAGCGTCCCAGCGACCATAACGCAGATTGTCGCGCGCACTGGCAGCAAATATGATTGTTTCCTGCGGAACAATTGCCATCCGCGCACGGACATCAGCTGGATCAGCATCGGGCAGGGCAACGCCGTCAACCAGCACAGTGCCGCTTTCAGGGTCGTAAAACCGCTGGATCAGCTGGAACAAGGTCGTCTTGCCAGCGCCAGAAGGTCCGACCACGGCAACTGTTTCACCCGGCGCAATATTAAGTGAGAAATCGGCCAACGCACTCACATCAAGGCGGGTAGGATAGCGAAAGCGGACGGCATTAAATTCAACACGTCCCAAGGGTGGTTCGGGCAGTTTTATAGGGTGTGCTGGGGCTGCAATACCGGGTTGTTCAGCAAGCAATTCTCCCAACCGGCCAGCCGCACCGGCCCCGCGCAGAAGGTCGCCGTAAACCTCTGTTAAAGCGCCAAATGCGCCCGCAACCAAAGCGCCCGTCAGCACGAAAGCGGCAATCGATCCGCCGGTCATCTTGCCTTCCTGGACATCCAGTGCGCCTTGCCACATCACCATAGTGATCGCGCTAAAAATCAGGAAAATGACAATTGCTGTCATCCCTGCGCGCAGCACGATGCGGCGGCGCGCTGTTCCAAAGGCATTTTCAACAGCCTTTTTGAACCGTGTGGCCTCACGTTGTTCCTGACCAAAGGCCTGAACAATTTTCATCGCGCCTAGGACTTCATCAACCATCGCCCCAACATCGGCAATCCGGTCCTGACTGTGCCGCGATACATCACGCAGCCGGCGCCCGACAAAGACAATCGGGATGATAATCAACGGAATTCCCAACAGCAATAAACCCGTAAGCTTAGGTGCGAGTGTGAACAAATAGATGATCCCGCCTATTGCCATCACAAGGTTGCGTAGGGCCACGGAAATGGTTGTGCCAACCACCTGTTCAATCACCGACGTATCGGCGGTCAGGCGCGACGCAATTTCGGATGGCCGGTTTTCTTCGAAATAATAGGGGGACAAGCGCAACAAATTACTCTGCACGGCCGAACGGACATCGGCGACCACGCGTTCACCCAGCCAAGACACAAAGTAAAACCGCAGCGCTGTGGATCCCGCCAACACAGCGACGATCATCATCAAATATTCAAACCACCGCGAAATATCGCCGCCGCCCGATCCAAAACCCTTATCAATGACAAAACGAAACCCGTTGGGAATTGCCAATGTCGCTGCGGCAGCGAACAATAGTGCGGATGCTGCGGCGGCAATGTGCCACGGATATTGGATAGCAAAGTTCCATATCATCCGGAGATTGCCAATTTTTCGGTTGCTATAATCAGGTGTTTTTTCAGTCATGGCGATCACGTAGCAGGGGCAGGGTTCCGTCTCAATCAAAGACTGATTATATTGTGCATTGCAACATGAGATGGATTGGGCCACACAGAAGCACAAAGGAACGTGGTTATGCTTTACAGTGCGTATGAATTTCAACGGTCATGGCTTGCAGGGGCAAGTGCGTGGGCAACGATGGCCTCTGAAATGCTTGATAACCCTGCCAATCCCTTTTCCTATATCGGCGGCGGCCCAATGTTGGGATCAGCGTTGGAAGTGTTCGCACATGCCTCCGCCCCGCGCGGCAAACCAGCATTTGATCTTGATTATACGGTCGTGGATGGTCAGCGGGTTGCTGTCAGCGAAGAAATCGTTCTGCAAAAACCGTTTGGACAGTTGAAACGTTTCGTCCGCGAAGGCGTTGAGGGCAGGCCGCGCTTGCTGATTGTGGCACCAATGTCAGGCCATTTTGCGACGCTGTTGCGCGGCACGGTCGAACGGATGCTGCCCGAGCATGATGTTTACATCACCGATTGGCGGGATGCAAAAGCGGTGCCACTGTCTGACGGGACATTCGACCTTGAAGACTATGTCGATTATTTGATCGCTTTTCTGGAACATATTGGCCCTGGCGCACACATGCTGGCGGTGTGCCAGCCTTCAGTGCCCTGCTATGCCGCAGCGGCGGTGATGTCTGCGGGGAAACATCCTTGCCGTCCCAAGACACTGACGATGATGGGCGGCCCCGTTGACACGCGCAAAGCGCCAACTGCGGTCAACACGCTTGCCACCGAACGGCCTTATTCATGGTTTGAAAATAATGTGATCGCGACGGTGCCGGGATTGTACCCGGGTGCGGGACGCAAAGTCTATCCGGGCTTCCTCCAGTTATCCGGATTCATGTCGATGAACCTTGGCAATCACATGATGAGCCATTGGGAAATGTTCAAACATCTGGTCGCAGGCGATGATGAAAGTGCTGATGCGACCAAGGATTTTTACGACGAGTATCGCTCCGTCGCGGATATGACGGCGGAATTCTATCTTCAGACGATCGCCGTGGTGTTCCAAAACCACAGCCTGCCCAAGGGTGAAATGATGCACCGCGGCGTGCGGGTTGATCCCGCAGCGATCACCGATATTGGGATTCTCGCGATTGAAGGCGAACGCGATGATATTTCGGGTCTTGGTCAGACCAAGGCTGCGCTCGACATCGCCGTCAATCTGCCCGACGAGGAAAAAAGATATTATATGGCCGAAGGTGCTGGCCATTACGGTATTTTCAACGGCAGCAAATGGCGTGACAAGATCGCACCCGTTGTTGAAGACTGGATCGCCGCGCACGATTGAGGCATGGTCCGTTCTATGGCGATCACCATAACTGCGACCATCCAAACGTGGCCCGTTGCGGGTCAATTCATCATCGCGCGCGGGACAAAAACCCATGTCGATGTTGTTGTCGTCACAGTGAGCGACGGCATTTGCACGGGCCACGGTGAAGGCACACCAATCTATTATAAGGGCGAAACGGCGCAGGCATGTATTGACGCTATTGCGGCGTTGCCAAGGGACGCTGATCGCTTGTCGATACAAGCACAACTGCCCGCAGGCGCTGCCCGTAACGCGCTTGATTATGCGCTGTGGGATTTGCAATCAAAACGCACTGGCTTGCCAGTGTGGCAATTAGCAGGTCTTGATCCACCTGTCCCACTCGCCACCGGAATGACGGTGTCGCTGGGAACGCCCGAGAAGATGGAGACTGATGCGCGCGCTCTGGCGGGGCGGTTCGGACTGCTCAAACTCAAATTGGCAGGGGATGGCGATAGAGACCGTGTCGCAGCGGTCAGGCGCGGTGCGCCCCATGTACGGCTGATTGTCGATGCCAATGAAGCGTGGACGGGCCGTGATCTTGTGGCGGAGGCGACTGCATTGGTGCCCTACGGGGTGGAACTGATTGAACAACCTGTGAAGGCGGGGATGGATCATCTGCTTGACGGAGTGGTCACCGCTATTCCCTTTGGCGCTGACGAAAGCTGCCAAGACCGCGCGGACCTTGCGCGCTGTATCGGGCGCTATCAGGCGATCAACATCAAACTCGATAAAGCTGGCGGCTTGACCGAGGCATTGGCGCTGAGGACTGAGGCAGTTGCAGCGGGGTTTGACATCATGGTCGGTTGCATGCTTGGCACCAGTCTTGGCATCGCGCCCGCATTTTTAGTGGCTCAAGGTGCGCGCTGGACCGATTTGGACGGTGCCTTGTTGTTGGCACAGGACCGAGCAGATGGCTTTGTCGAAAAGGGCGGGTTTTTACACCCGCCCCCTGGAATGAATTAGAGAATCTCAAACAAGCCGGCGGCACCTTGCCCGCCGCCGATGCACATGGTGACAACGACATATTTCGCGCCGCGGCGTTTTCCTTCGATCAGCGCATGGCCCGTGCAGCGTGCGCCGGTCATACCGTACGGATGGCCGATGGAAATCGCGCCACCGCTGACGTTTAACTTTTCCATTGGAATACCGAGTTTGTCAGCACAGTAGAGCACTTGCACGGCAAATGCTTCATTGAGTTCCCACAGGCCAATATCATCCATTTTCAGGCCGAAACGCTGGAGTAATTTGGGGATCGCAAACACAGGGCCAATGCCCATTTCATCAGGTTCGGTCCCCGCAACCGCCATGCCGACATAGCGGCCAAGCGGGGTCAGACCCTTTTTGGCAACAAGTGCTGCTTCCATCAATACGCTCGCGGAAGATCCATCTGACAGCTGGCTGGCATTGCCGGCTGTGATGTTCATGTCAGGACCAAGCACAGGTTGCAAGGCTTTCAAACCTTCAAGTGCTGTATCAGGACGGTTGCCTTCATCCTTGTTCAGCGTCACTTCTTTGTAAGTGACTTCCTTGGTTTCCTTATTGACCACGGCCATGGTCGCTGTGCACGCTATGATCTCAGCATCAAAGCGACCTTCAGCTTGGGCAGCCGCAGTGCGCTGTTGCGATTGCAGCGCATATTCGTCCTGCCGGTCGCGCGAAATACCATATCGTTTTGCAATGACTTCGGCGGTTTGGAGCATCGGCATGTAAATGTCGCCGTGCATTGCTAGTAGCTCTGGGTCGGGAGCAACACGCATTTGCGGGGTTTGGACCAGCGAAATGGATTCGACGCCGCCGCCAATGCAAATGTCCATATTATCGACGATGATCTGTTTGGCGGCAGTTGCGATTGACATCAGGCCAGATGAGCATTGACGGTCAATCGTCATGCCAGGAACGGAAACGGGAAGCCCAGCACGAAGCAGGGCCGTGCGTGCGGTGTTGCCTGCTTGGCTGCCCTGTTGAAGTGCGGAACCCCAAACGACATCATCAACCTCTGCGCCTTCAATTCCGGCGCGCTCAACAGCGGCCCTGATCGACATAGCGGACAGGGTTGGCGAGGGTGTGTTGTTGAATGCGCCACGATATGCTTTCCCAATGGGGGTGCGGGCTGTCGATACGATATATGCTTCACGCATGTTAGGTGTTCCTTTTGAGTGTGAGAAGGGTGCTCAAACGCGGTTGGCGTTTAGACAAAAAATTGGGAAATCCATTCGCAAATCAGGGCTGGTCTATCTTCGCCTTCGATTTCAACCGACACTTCCTGCATTTGCTGCCATTGACCAGCGCGCTTTTCTTCCATCGATATAAGCTTGAAATGGGCACGGACGCACTTGCCGGATTTGACCGGAGCCAGGAAACGCAGTTTGTCACTGCCGTAGTTAACCCCCATTTTAATACCGTCAAGGCGCGGCAGATCTGCTTTGGCCGACAGTAAAGGCATCAGCGAAAGCGTCAGAAAGCCGTGGGCAATGGTGCCACCAAACGGCGTCATTTTTGCCTTTTCAGCGTCAATATGGATGAATTGATGATCGCCCGTGGCATCTGCAAATTTGTTGATCATCTCCTGATCGACCAACACCCAATCGGATGTGCCGATGACGGTTCCGACCATAGCGATCAATTCTGCACTCGTGACAACTGACATTAGAAAAATCCTCTCAAGATGATGGTGCAAAGTGCGCGCAATAATATTACAACGCATCAGATTCGAAGGTGAAAATACGGCCTTCTAGCAGTGAAAGTCAAAAGCGATGGATTCCGCAACGTCATTGATGCGCACATTGATGCGCGCGCCTGAGCCAGAGGTTCTGAAGTCTTTGGTTGAACGTGCCAAAAGCCCCCCGGTGGAACGTATCTCGATTGTCGCCCGAACCCGAGATTTGCTCACTGAATTACGCGCTGCACAAGGCGCAGGCTGGGTCAATCAGTTCCTTCAGGAATATCAATTGAACACAACTGAAGGCGTGGCTCTACTCTCACTGGCCGAGGCATTTTTGCGCGTTCCCGATGCTGCAACCGCTGACGCACTGATTGCGGACAAGCTGGGCGATGCCAATTGGCGCGCGCATTCGGGAAAATCGCATTCGGCACTGGTCAATTCGGCGACATGGGGGCTGGTGATTGGTCGGGCATTGGTCAGTGAAAAAGAAGAGGCAGGGGCTCTCCGCCGGCTGATTTCGCGCGCGGGCGAACCTTTTGTGCGTCAAGCGGTTGGCGCTGCGATGAAAATGATGGGTGAAATCTTCGTTATGGGCCGCACGATTTCTGAAGCGACCGAACGGATGGCACGGCCAGAACATAATGGCTTTACTGCAAGTTTTGATATGTTGGGTGAGGCCGCACGCACTTACTCGGACGGTGAACGCTATTTCGCATCTTACCTTGCCGCGATTGAGGCGGTTGGCGCACGACCGGCAGGGCATTCGATCTCGGTTAAGCTCTCTGCGCTGCACCCGCGCTATGAAGTTGCACACTGGGATATTTGTGTGCCGATGCTCAGCGATTTGCTGGAGACGCTGTGTCTCGCCGCCGCCAAAGCGGGGATAGCTCTCACAGTCGATGCCGAGGAATCCGAACGGTTGGAGATGAGCCTGGACATTATAGGCCGTGTTGCGCGCTTGCCCGCACTCAAAGGGTGGGACGGATACGGCATGGCGGTGCAGGCTTACGGAAAGCGCGCGCGCGCCGTTGTGGGCTGGGTCGATGATTTGGCCCGCGAAACCGGACGGAATATCGCGGTGCGTTTGGTCAAGGGGGCCTATTGGGACAGCGAGATTAAGCGGACACAGGAATGGGGATTGAGCGATTATCCATTGTTCACGCGTAAGGCAGCGACAGATGTGTCTTATCTGGCGTGCGCGAAGGATATGCTTGCCGCACGCAACATTGTGCCAGCATTTGCAACGCATAACGCGCTGACCGTCGCGACGATTCTTGAATGGGCAGGAGCCGCGCGTAATTTTGAATTTCAACGTCTCCACGGCATGGGTGAGGGGCTTTACGAGCGGCTTGTGCGCGAGGATGGCTATCATTGTCGCATTTATGCGCCGGTCGGGGGACACCGCGATTTACTGGCTTATCTCGTGAGGCGGTTGCTTGAAAACGGAGCCAATTCAAGTTTCGTCCATCAGCTTGCTGATGACAGTTTGAGTGATGAAGATATCATGGCCGACCCCGTCGCAAAAATTGTCGCGGTGAACGGCGCGCGCCATCCATCGATCCCGTTGCCACGCGATTTGTTTGCCGGACGCATCAACAGCATGGGACTTGATCTGCAGGACAGAGTTGTTTTGGATGATACGGAGCGCCACATGCGCCGTGCCTCCGCGCCGGAAAAAACCGACGTGCAAAGCCGGTTATCCGCTGCGGATTGTGTTGCTCAGTGCGCGAGCGCGTTCTCACTCTGGTCAAACACCGCAGTTGAAACCCGCGCTGCAGCGCTTGAGCACCTTGCCGATTTGTTAGAGGAAAACCGTGCTGCCCTGATGGAAATCCTTGTCCATGAAGCGCGCAAGACCATTCCTGATGCTTTGGGAGAAGTCCGTGAAGCGGTTGATTTTTGCCGCTATTATGCTGGTCAAGCGCGCGCCGGATTACATCCTATCGAACTTCCCGGACCCACGGGTGAACGCAATGTGCTGCGGATGGAAGGGCGCGGTGTGTGGGCATGCATCGCGCCGTGGAATTTTCCGCTGGCAATTTTCTTAGGGCAAATTGCCGCGGCGCTGGTGACGGGCAACACGGTGGTGGCCAAACCGGCGCCACAGACACCGGAGATTGCAAAGATGGTGGTGGCCTTGGCATATAAAGCTGGCATTCCAAAAGACGCGCTCCAGCTCTTGATCGGCGGACCAGATGTGGGCGCCGCGTTGGTTGGTGATCTGCGGATTGTCGGGGTTGCGTTCACCGGATCAACCACGACAGCAAAGCGCATCGCGCGGTCATTGTTGGAGGATGACATGCGTCCGCTCGTGCCGTTGATTGCCGAAACTGGCGGGATTAACGCGATGATCGTCGATTCCACGGCGTTAACAGAACAAGTGGTTCAGGATGTGGTGACATCGGCATTTCGCTCTGCTGGCCAACGCTGTTCCGCGCTGCGTTTGCTTTTGCTCCAGGAAGATATTGCCGAACGTACGCTTGAGATGTTGAGTGGTGCGATGGATACGCTGATTGTCGGCGATCCGGCGAACCCCGCGACCGACATTGGCCCCGTGATTGACGCGGACGCCTACGCGCGGCTGATGGCCCACAGGGAAAGCAAACGCGCGCACTGGATCCACACGATTGAAGCGCCAGGGGAAGGCTATTTTGTGCCTCCCACAGCCATTCGCCTTTCGTCCTTAGCAGAATTGACAGAAGAATGGTTCGGTCCATTGCTTCACGTCGCGACATGGAAGGCTGGAGAACTGGATCAGACTATTGCTGCACTCAACGCCAAGGGTTTTGGCCTGACAATGGGACTACACAGCCGCATCGCGCGGACCGCCGAAACTGTCGAGGCGTTGGCACATGTCGGCAACCTTTACGTCAACCGATCGATGATTGGGGCGATTGTGGGGTCGCAGCCCTTCGGTGGCGAAGGCCTGTCGGGTACAGGCCCCAAAGCGGGTGGCCCACATTATCTGCCCCGCTTTTGCGTTGAACGGGTGACGTCGACTGACACAACGAGCGCTGGCGGTAACGCTAGCTTATTATCGCTTGGCGATGTTGCTGTTTAGCGGCGGGGCATATGGCATAACCAGTGTGCCGTCAGGGGCGGCAGTAAAGGTCGTCTGGGTTGGATAGGCGAAGAGGATACCTTGCTTTGCAAAGCAATCAAGGATCGCGATATTGACGATGTTCTTGAGTGTTAGCACCTGTTCAGGCTCCTGCGCCTCAATGTCATAGAGCAATTGGAAATCAAGACTGGAGGGCGCAAAACTATCAAGGCCACAGCGCACGAAATGGCATCCTGCGCAGCCATTGACTGTATCACGCAGCAGGTCCGGCAGCGCAGCGCAAATGGCTGGTGGAGTTTGGTATATCAGGCTGAGCGGCTGAACGATCCGGCGCTGTTCAAGCCGTGCAAAATTACGCAGCTCCTTTCCCAAAAGGGCGGCATTGGAGACAACAATTTCTTCGCCGGTGACCGCGCGGATGCGTGTTGATTTCAGGCCAATTGCTTCGACTGTGCCGGTCGTCGTTTCCCAACGAATGATGTCACCCTTACGAAACGGTTTATCAAAAAGGATCGAAAGTGCCGCGAACAGATCGGAAAATATGCCCTGCGCAGCAAGGCCAATGGCAATGCCGCCGATACCGAGTCCCGCGACCAGCCCTGTGACATCAACCCCCAAATTGGCGAGGATGATGATGGATGCCAGAATGAACAAAACGACGGTGACAAGGAGACGGATGATGCCAACGGCACTGCCCAAAGTCCCCGTAGGATCAGCCAAACCTGCGCGATATTCAACAATACCGAGGATCAGGGCGCGCGCCCATACGGCCACCTGAAGTGTTGCAGCAATGATGAAAAGCGCATGAACCGCTGTTGCGATGGTGTATGGGGCATTGGCAAGTGCTGCGATAATCTGAGCCGCAACGGCGACCATGAACCAAAACCGGGTTTTGGCGAGTGCGCGACCAATAATGCCCGGCCAGTGGTTTTGCGATCTGCCCGGACGGCACAACCAGATGCCCAGATGTTTGACCGCGTAAAGCAGGGTGACAATGACGGCGCCAACAATCGCAGCCAAGGCAATCTGGCTGCTATGGCCTGTCAGCCATCCAGCGCCAGATGTTGCTGCGTCGCTGATCTGCTGCGCGAGGGGAGGATCAATTTTTGCCATGTTATGCACAGGTGCGCGATTTGTGGCTTTTCGTCAAACTGCTTGCGGCCCCGAAGCAGGGTTTGCACTGCGCATGGGTACAAACTTTACGGCCGTTTTGATGCGGCTGGCATAAGTGTCGAGGCCAATTTGTAAGCCGACCAGCATGTAAACGAAAGGTTGAAATGCGATGCCGACAAACAGCGATCCGATCATATAGATAATGTGTCCATTTTGCAGGGCGCTTGCGAGATGGCCGATCCAGGCACCGTCTTCAGGCGCGCGTTTGCTGAACTGCCGTTGCAGCACTTCCATCCGCAAAATACCGATGCCGTGGATAAGCAGCCACAGGATCAGACCGGGAAATCCTTGTTCCCCCAGCATTTCGAAATAGGCGCTGTGATAGGCGCGGGCCTTATCCTGAATGACGACAGCGGTGGTTTCGCTGTCCGCCCCAGCGGTTTCGGTCTTCACCGATTCGTAGCGCACCGTATTTTGGCGATAGGCATCAAACCCGCCGCCCATCGGATGTTTCTGCACATAGTCCCAAGTCCACGACCAAACAGCGATCCGTGTAGAGGCAGATGTATCGGCTTTATAATCTTTGATTGTGTCCATCCTGTTTGTAAAACTATCCGGCAGGAGGGGGATCGAAACAAAGCCCAGCGCAGCAATCAGCGACAAGTAGGTCAGGCGTCTTTTGGTGCGGCGCAGCAGCAACAGGCCAAGGACCGCGATGCAAATCAGCCCTGTGCGTGCTTCAGTGCCGATGGGGATCAGGAAACAGGAAAAACACAGAGCAAGGCAGAATGTCGTGACGCGCCATTCGGGGGGAAAAACGGTTCCGTGTTTCATCAAAAACAGGATCAGGGGGATGATCGCAATTGCCACTGTTGCGATTGTGCTCGATTCGTACAGACCACTGTTGTTATCGAGCATCAAGTTGAGCATCCCGTAACCACCGCCCGATGCCATAGTTTTGATGCCGCCGACAATCACGATCGAGGCAGCGGACAAAACCATAAACAGTGCGAGCGCTTCAATGCGCAAGCGTGTGGTAAGCGTGAAGGGTAAGAAAATGGCAAAAATCAGGGCTTTCCAAACCCAAGCCCATTTGTCGAGCGCTTCTAAAGGAAAATCCGCGCTCATCGTTGTTGCGCCGCAATAGAGCAGCAGAAAAAGCATTAACCCCTGACGCGGGGTGAAGCGTGTTTCGCTTTTGTCATCAACCGCAAGCCAAGATACCAGTGCTAAGCCAAAACAGATGAGCGAAATGGGCACACTGTTGAGCAAAAAATACGTAAGCCGCTGTGGTGAAACAATGTCGACATAAACATAAGCGAGCACAAACACGAAGGGCCGCCGAAACCCTATGCCCAGCAACGCCATCAGAAACCCTATAAAGGCAAGATCACGCATCTTTTGAGCGGCCTTTTCCCCAACGCGACGCTTTTGCATCATCGTCGACAGGTTTTTCAGTGTTGAGGTCGCTTCGGAACAACAGTCGCCATGCGACAAGCAGCATCAAAACATGCGTTAATCCCAGTGAAAAATTATCGATCATTCATGCGTATCCGGTCAAACAGCGCGTTGGCTTGAAATATGCTATATCCCGTTTCGGTTGACGTGGCGTTAAGGTAAAGTGTGACATTGGCGACGCGTTATAGACAAAAGGCATTTGTATATTGCGTATTCTGCACGTTCTTGACCATAGCTTGCCTCTGCACAGTGGCTATACTTTTCGGACGCGTGCGATCCTGAAAGCACAGATTGAACGTGGCTGGGATGTCGCTGGCGTTACTGGCCTGCGACACAGTGCGGGTGGACCGGCAGACGCGGTGGAGGATGGTTTGACATTCTTCCGCACGCCCGCAAAGAATTTGCTGCCCAGCCCCATAGGGGAATATCAGGAAATAAGCGCTTTGGCCGCGCGCCTTGACGCTGTTGTTGATCAATGGAAACCGGACATTCTTCACGCACATTCACCGGTGATGAATGCATTGGCGACGCTGCGTGTCGGTAAAAGGCATGGGTTGCCCGTTGTTTATGAAATTCGCGCATTTTGGGAAGATGCGGCGGTGGGCAATGGCACGGGGCGCGAAGGGTCGGCCAAATATCAATTGACCCGTACGTTAGAAACCTATGCCGCGCGGCGCGCGAGCGGTGTTGTTGTGATTTGTGAAGGCCTTAAGACGGATTTGAAGCAACGCGGTATCGCAGCGGACAAAATTACAGTGTCGCCCAACGGGGTAGATTTGGCTTTGTTCGGCGATCCGCCACCGCCTGATAAGGCACTGGCCTGTGAACTCGGTCTTAAAAATGCAGAAATCATCGGGTTCATCGGCAGTTTTTATGATTATGAGGGGCTGGGTGATCTGATCGCTGCTATGCCTGCGCTGGTCGCTGCGCGCCCCAATGCCCATACGCTGTTGGTTGGAGGCGGCCCGATGGAAACACATTTGCGGGCGCAAGCCGCCGCATCCCCCGTTGCCGACCGCATACATTTTGCCGGTCGCGTGCCCCATGATCAGGTCGACCGTTATTACAGCCTGATCGATATTTTGGTCTATCCGCGCAAGAAAATGCGACTCACGGATTTGGTGACACCACTCAAGCCGTTAGAAGCGATGGCGCAACGCCGTTTGGTGGCCGCTTCTGACGTCGGTGGGCACCGCGAATTGATTGAAGACGGGGTTACGGGCACATTATTCGCCCCTGATGATCCGCCTGCCTTGGCTGTTGCAGTGGCAGAAATGCTGGGAAATCCAGATGCTTGGCCAGAACGGAAGGCAAGGGGGCGTAAATTTGTTGAGGGTCATCGTAACTGGTCGTCAAACATTTCATGTTACGATCCTCTTTACCAAAGGCTGTCTGGTCTTTCTATTTGAGTAAAGGTGTTGAATATGTCCGTCGTACTTAAAAGCGCAGCGCGCCTGCCCTTCGCGCCAATTGTGGCGGCTTTTTTTGCTGTTGCAGTTGCCATCCTTGTGGTGGCTATGCCGACCTGGATGCTCGAATATTACGCCGCGCGCACTGGGTTGACTGCAATCCTCCCTGCGGCGCAACCACCGCTTGGGCAAACAGCGCGGCTGGCCTTGGTTGGGCTGGGTGCGCTTGGTTCAGGTCTGGTGACGTGGCTGGCCATGATACCGGTTGGAAAATGGCTTGATCGTTCCGCAGCACAGGGATTTGATGCTGTTCCCCTCAGCCCTGCGTCAGAAGATGATATGCCTGTGGACACAGGCTTTAATCGCCCGCCGATTTTTGCTGATCGAGATCTTGGCTCACCGTTCATGTCAGAGGAAATCTCTGTTCCCCAACCTGAGGCCGAAATTGTTGCGCCTGTTGAAGAACTTGTTCTTGAAAACAGCCTCGTTGCTGAAGACACACCAGCGGAACCCGATGCATCTCCCGCTGCGGTGGAAACGCCCGCACCCATAGTTGAACCAGCGCCTGTGGCTGGGGCCCAAGCGTCCATCAACGATATGATGTCACGGCTGGAAGTCGGTGTCACACGTCGTTCTGGCATCCGCGCTTTGGTACAAAGCCATGAAGTCAATGATGAAGCGATTGAGCCGGTTGGAAAAATCGCCAAGCGCTAAACCTATGTTCTAACCGTCAGCGCTTCAACGGTAAGCGTTGCAAAGTCTGCGCCGTAATCAGCATGCGTTACGATTATATCTGCGACAAGGTGACGGGCGACTTCAAAATCTTCCCAGGCAATATGGTCCGCAAATTCTTGCGCGCGTTTGGTCGCTTTAGATCCAACCAACGCGAGCGTAAAAATATGGCGTGCCCCTGAAAATGTGATGCTGGCCCATGCGCGGGATGATGAAGCGCGAATTTCCACCTCCTCCGATCCCAATTTTGCAAGCAAGGCTTTGCCCAGACGTGTGTGTGGGTCTCTCATTGCGGTTGCCCTTCAAGGTAGGCGGTGATTCGCGCCGCCAGCCCAGCACCAATTTCGCGGCCATTGCGCAGGTCATGCACAAAGCGCGGGTCTTTACAGGCATCACGACCAAAACGGGTTGGCGGGGTTCCGGTGGCTAGCAAATGGCGTTCTATGGCGGTGCGCAGGTGCATGAATCTTTCCTTTCTGTATGAAGAATCAAATTGATAAGATTTTTCCTATTTCATGTGTAATTTCCTACTTGTCTAGGATTTTTCTTATTGCTAAGAAGAAAAAATGACAGATGTCCAAGCGGCCCTTGATCAGCTGATAAAATTGAACGGTGATGACTATGCTTCGCTATCGCGCATGCTTGGGCGCAACCCGGCTTATGTTCAGCAATTCATTCGTAGAGGGTCTCCGCGGAAGTTAGATGAGGCGGACCGAGCCACGCTTGCGCGCTATTTTGGTGTGGACGAAAGCGTCCTCGGCGCGCCGTTACGCACAGCGCAAACCACAAAAAAACCAGTTCTTGCCGCCATGGTCATGGTGCCGCGACTGATGGTTGGGGCATCCGCAGGACCCGGCGCACATGTTGAGTCGGAAGCGCCCTTATCCCGTATAGGATTTGAAGCACGATGGCTCCGCAGTCTGGGAAGTGATCCAGCACAGCTTTCTGTCATTCAGGTCGCTGGGGATTCGATGGTGCCCACGCTTGCTGACGGCGATGATATTTTGGTTGATAAGGGCGACGGCGCGCACCGCTTGCGGGACGGTATTTATGTGTTGCGCCGTGATGATGTGCTGATGGTCAAACGACTGGGCGTCAATCCAGTGAAAAGGCGCCTGAGTATTCGCAGCGACAACCCGGCATATCCTGATTGGGAGGACTGTGATCCTGCTACAGTGACCGTGATTGGTCGGGTCATCTGGGTGGGGAGAAGAATGGGCTGACCTTATCAAACGGCCCATTATGGAGCGCGTGTGATCCCATTATAGCACAAATGTCCCGTGCTGGGATTTGGTCAACAAAGTCTTCACCACTATACCGTGCGCTGTGCGCCAAAGCACTGGGTTGGCACAGCTCTTGTATGATAATTACGTTCTATATTTTCCAATGCGGAGATCCTTACCAATGACACCTATGCCCTATCTCCGTCACCGAGCCTGTGCAGAAACCGCGACCGAGTTGATGCGCAATTTTGGTGATGGTGCAGAGCATGAGGCGGCAGCACGTGCCTATAAAAGTCGTGACGTTGGTAATGTGGTCCAATTTTGCCGTTGGCGTCAGATTGAGCGCCTGATTGCCGTGATGAACAACGGCACGGCCGATGTGACGGTACATTGATCAGCGACAACTAACCTGCAAATGCGCTCTGGCCGCAAGCGCCGTAATTGGCTAGAGCAAGCCATGGTCAATTTGTTCCAGTGTCGACTTCCTCTCACTGCGCTGGTTTTTGCTCTTTTGCTTCCTCTCAACGCCGCAGCGCAAGACGTCGTTGCGGCCCCACTTGCACTTGACCCAGAAACGCCATTGGCAGATTTGCCTGACATCGGGGTGGCATGGCCTGAACTCAAAGCAGAACCGATTGATCCTTCTCAACCTGTTGCTCAAACCGAAATTGCTGAGGAACGCCGTTATAAAGTCAGTATTGAGGGCATGGACGGCGTTTCGGCAGATCAATTGGCCGCCCGCTTTGATGCATTGTCTGTCCTGAAAGCCAATGAGGGCAAGCCCGCCAATATCGCCCAGATTGATCGCCGCGCGCGTGAAGATGCTGGCGTTTTGGTGCAGCTTTTGCGCGCTGATGGCTATTATGATTCGGTTGTTGAAACCCGCGTTGAACCGGGCACCCCGACAACGCCACTGACCGTTTTTTTAACGATTGAACCCGGGCCCGTGTACCGGTTTAACGATGTTGCCGTAACTGGACTTGGCGAGGCCGGACCAAAGGGCGTTGAATTGCGCAATGCCTTCACCGTCGATGTGCGTGATCCGGTTGACGCGGATGATGTGATTGCGTCTGAAAACACCCTGACGACACTTATGTCACGGGAAGGATTTCCTTTTGCCAAAATTGGTGACTCCGAAGTGGTGGTGGACCATGATACGCGCACGGCAACGCTTTCACTCACTGTGGAACCCGGCGGGGAACGGCGCTTTGACCAGATCATTGTCAAGGGCGAACGCCCACCCTTTGGTAAGGATCATATCGCGCGGATCGCACGTTTTAAACCCGGGCAACTTTATAACCAGACAGGGATTGACGATTTGCGCCGTGCGATCATCGCCACCGGGCTTGTGTCAGGCGTCAAAATAGAAGCTGTGCCGGGATCAACGCCGCAAACCGTCGATATGGCGGTCACGATGGAACCTGCGCCGCTGCGCACCATAGCCGCAGAGGCCGGTTACGGCACGGGGGAAGGCGTGCGGTTGGAGGCCAGTTGGACCCACCGCAATCTTATAAAACCAGAAGGCGCAGTTACCTTGCGCGGGGTTATCGGCACGCGCGAACAATTGCTCGGTGCGGTGCTGCGCCAAGCCAATTTCAGGAAGCGTGATCAGGTTTTGAACGGGCGGATCGCCGCGACCAACATCAACCGCAGCGCCTATGATGCCCGCACGTTTGAAATTGCGGGCAATATCGAACGCCAGACCAACATCATTTGGCAAAAAAAATGGACGTGGAGCGCTGGGTTTGAACTGCTGGCATCGCAGGAGCGCGACGTTGCAGCCTCTGGCGTGATGGCCAGTACATATTTTATCGGAGCGCTGCCTGTGACGCTCCACTATGATGGCTCTAATGATCTGCTTGATCCTACAAGAGGATTCCGCCTGGGTATGCGTTTATCGCCAGAAGCATCGCTGCAATCAGGGACATTTGGCTATGCGCGCGCGCAGATTGACGCCAGCACCTATGTGCCCGTTGGCAAAAAAATAGTTGTCGCCGGCAGGGTGCGCGTCGGCACAATTGCTGGCGCGGCGCGGGACCGGATCGCGCCATCACGCCGCTACTATGCAGGTGGCGGGGGGTCAGTGCGCGGGTACGGATTTCAGGAAATTGGGCCACGTGATGCGTTTAACGATCCAGTAGGTGGGCGCAGCCTAGCTGAATTTTCACTCGAGGCTCGGATTCGTTTTGGTGCCTTTGGGGTGGTACCTTTTATCGATGGCGGAAATATCTCTACCAGTGCCATACCGCGTTTATCGGGTCTACGTTACGGCGCGGGTATTGGCGCACGCTATCATTCAAGCTTCGGCCCGATCCGCATAGACGTTGGCACACCGATCAATCCACAACCCGGCGACGCGCGCGTCGCTGTCTATGTGTCATTGGGGCAGGCCTTTTGAAACGGGTATTGCGCTGGATTGGTATAGGCCTGATCGCATTTGTGGTTCTGATCGCAGGGCTCGCATGGGGGGCTGATACTGATATCGGTCACCGTTTCATCGCTGACCGTATTGCAGCCCTTTCCCCAAAATCAGGGTTGAAGATTAGCATCGGCCGGATCGAAGGGTCTATCTTCAACGACACGCGGCTTCGCCAATTGCAATTGCGCGATCCCAAGGGCATATTTTTTGAAGCCCCCAACGTCACGCTGGATTGGTCGCCGCTTGGTTGGCTCAAAAACCGGCTTGATATTGACCGTTTGCACGCGAAAAGCGCCATCCTTACCCGCTTGCCAAAGCTTAATCCTTCTGCGCCCGGCGGTGCCTTGTTGCCGTCTTTTGATATCCATATCGGTTCCCTTGCAATTGATAGTTTGACCATTGCAAAGGGCATTTCTGGGGATCGCCGGACGGGTCGCGTGTTAGGTAAAGCCGATATTCGTGCCGGGCGCGCTACCGTTGCGCTGGAGGCGGATGCAGCGCAAGGAGACCGTCTCTCGCTTTCCTTGGACGCCCAACCCGACCGCAACATTTTTGATCTGGATGCGCGGCTTAATGCACCAAGCGGCGGAGTGTTCGGGGCGATGATTGGCACGCAGCGCCCTATTGCAGGCCGCTTGACGGGCGATGGCAGCTGGAAGGAATGGCGCGGTAAGCTTGAGGTGATGGCTTCGGAAACGCAAGTTGCCAAAGCACAACTGACTCAGCGCGCAGGCGTGTATGCGCTCGACGGTCAGTTGAACCCGGCCACGATATTCAAAGGAAAATTGCAGCGGCTGACCAGCCCAAATGTTCTGGTGCGCGGTCGTGGGACGCTCAACAATCGTCGGCTTGATACACATCTTTCGTTCACTTCGATGGCATTGGCGGTGAGCGCGGATGGCATAATCGACATGCGTAACAGCAGCTTTGACGATATATTAGTGAGCGCAAAATTACTGCATCCGCCAGCATTTTTTCCAAATATGACTGGCAGAGATGTTGCTTTGAAACTGCGGCTTGATGGGCCGTTTTCAAGTGCAGCTTTTGACTATCTGTTGACCGCGCCGCGCGTGGCGTTTGATCAAACAGGGTTTGAGGATGTCCGCGCTTCGGGGCAGGGGCGGCTGTTATCGGCTCCTGTGCGCGTTCCTGTGCGCCTGACTGCGGCGCGCGTGACAGGCGTTGGCGATGTTGGTGGCGGGATCCTTGCCAATTTATCCATTGATGGTGTGTTGCTCGCGACGGGCAAGACGGTGATCGGTGACGGATTGATCCTAAAATCGGATAAACTTTCAGGCAAGATTTCTCTGTTCATTGATCTGGTGACGGGGCGCTATGATGTTGGCTTGTCGGGGCAGTTGCAACGCTATTTAATCCCCGGCCTCGGCATAGTTGACGTGAAAAGCGAATTAAAAGCCGTGCCCGGCAGCGATGGTCGAGGCGCGCGGATCATGGGGCGTGGGCAGGCTTGGGTGCGGCGGTTTGACAATGATTTTCTCGCTGGTTTGGCCGGAGGATTGCCGCAAATTGATACAGGCCTTGAACGCGGCAGCGACGGCGTGCTGCATTTCATCAATTTGAAACTGACAGGGCCCGCAATCCGCCTTTCGGGCAATGGATACCGCCGCCGTGATGGGACGTTCTTTTTTGAAGGCAACGGAACCCAAAAACAATACGGACCGATGCGGTTGACGCTCGACGGACCCATTGACCGGCCCAGAATGAACATCATTCTGGCCAGCCCGAACAAGACGATGGGGTTGGACAGGGTCACGTTACTGCTCACGCCTACGCCGCTGGGTTTTGGCTGGAACGCAAAGGGTGGTTCCGTGCTGGGGCCGTTTACAGGGGCGGGGAACATCGCCCTGCCGCGTGGACGCAATCCTGTGATCAACATTGCCGATCTCAACGTATCAGGCGTTCGTGGCACCGGCAACCTGACGGCCATGCAAGGCGGGTTTGATGGCCAAATCTCTTTGCAAGGCAGCGGGGTCAGCGGTGTGTTGGAGTTTGAACCTAAAGGCAAAGCGCAACACATTCGCGCCAATTTGGTTGCGCGCGGTGCCCGGCTTGACGGGCCGCCGCTTCTCATCATGCGGCGGGGTCAATTTGATGGCACTATCATGCTTGATCCTGCCGGGACCAGCATCGATGGCACTGTAACAGGACAGGGGCTTCAATACGGCCCAGTCTCGCTCGCGCGGTTGGCGGCCAATATCAAACTGCGTGATGGGACGGGTGAGATACGCGCGTCGTTCGCGGGGTCGCGGGGGCGCAGTTTTGATCTGCAAACCCAAACCAAAATAACGCCCAATCGGCTAAGCGTGATCGGCGGCGGGACCATTGACCGTAAGGCGATTAAGCTGACGAGCGTGGCGGTGCTGACACGCGAAGCTGGCGGATGGCGGATGCAGCCAACGACGCTGGAATTTGGCGGCGGATCAGCAAAGGTCAGCGGATTGTTTGGCGGTGCTGCGCCCGAAATTGACGGGCTGGTCAATCGCATGCCAATGACGCTGCTTGACATGTTTTTCCCGCGTCTTGGCCTAGGCGGCATTGCCAGCGGAAGCTTTTCTTACCGTGCGCTCGGGGATGGACAGCCCAGCGGCAAGGCTGATCTCAATATCCGTGGCTTGTCGCGGTCCGGTCTTGTCCTGTCATCACGACCCATTGATATGGGGGTAAACGCAGTTCTGAATGGCAGCCGTGCAGGAGCACGCTTGGTTGCAGCGTCTGGAGGGCAAACCATTGGCCGCGCGCAGGTGCAGCTGACCAACATCAGCGGCGCGGGGGATATTGGTACAAGGATCGCCAACGCTCCGCTTTTTGCGCAACTGCGTTATGCAGGGCCAGCCGATACGCTGTGGCGCCTGACGGGGGTAGAAACATTCGATCTGTCTGGAAATGTGGCTATTGGGGCCGACATTGGCGGGCGTTTGAACAATCCCCAGATCAGAGGATCACTGCGTACAAACGGCGCGCGGGTGGAAAGCGCAGCAACGGGTATGGTCCTGACAGGCGTTGTCGCGTCCGGAAATTTTGATGGGTCGCGTCTCGTCGTTGATCGTTTTTCTGCCAACGCTGGCAAGGATGGCAGCGTCACGGGCAGCGGCACATTTGATTTTGCCGCCGGTGCAACGGGTATTGATCTGACGATGCAGGCCAAACAGGCGCAATTGCTGGCGCGTGATGATATCGCCGCAACGGTTACAGGACCACTGCGCATAAAGTCGGACGGATCAGGGGGGCTGATCAGCGGCACCGTGGTGCTTGACCGCAGCAGGTTCAGGTTGGGTCAAGCAACGGCGGCAGCTGCGATCCCAAGGCTGAATGTCCGCGAAATCAACGGACGGCCAGATCAGGCGGTCTCAGCGGATCCACTTCGCCCTTGGCGGCTTGACGTTAAGGCAGAGGCTCCATCCCGCCTGATGGTGACAGGATTGGGTATTGAAAGCGAATGGCGCGCCAGTTTTGAAATTGGCGGCAGCGTATATGCCCCGGCATTGCTGGGGCGCGCGGATCTGATCCGTGGTGGATATGAATTTGCTGGACGACGATTTGACTTGGCGCGCGGCACCATCCGGTTTCAGGGGGTTAGCCCACCTGACCCGATCCTCGATATTGTTGCGCAAGGCAACACACAGGGATTAAATGCCACCATCAAGGTGACTGGCACAGGGCAGCGGCCCGAAATCACATTCGCATCGGTGCCCGCACTGCCGCAAGATGAACTTTTGTCTCGGCTGCTGTTTGGAACCTCGATCACCAATCTATCCGCGCCAGAGGCTTTGCAATTGGCAGCCGCAGTCGCCTCGCTCAGCGGCGGTGGCACTGGTCTCAACCCGATCAATGCGGTGCGTCAGGCAATTGGTTTGGATCGCCTGCGGATATTACCAGCGGATTCGATCACGGGTCAGGGCACATCGATTGCAGCGGGGAAATATCTTTCCAAGCGGACCTATGTTGAAATTATCACCGACGGTCAGGGATATTCTGCGACGCGCGTAGAATTTCAAATCACCCGTTGGCTCAGCCTTTTGTCAAGTATTTCCACCATTGGCAGACAAAGCGCGACCGTGCGCATTTCAAAGGACTATTGAGAAACATTATCAATAATCTTGACCTCATGTCGGTATATTCATAGGTGATCCTATGTTTATAAGGCGCTACACATCATTAAGCCCCATTTTCCTCTGGGGCATACTTGCTGTTCCGGCGGTGATGATGGTCATTGGCTGGACGCGCGGAAATGCAGATGCGGCTGATCTTTTACACCCGACAGGGGAGTTTTCAGTGCGGTTGATGATCGTTGCCATGATGGTTGGACCACTGGTTGCTATTTTTGGACCGCGTCGCTGGACCCAGTGGATGATGCGCCACCGGCGTGCGTTCGGGGTTGCAGCCTTTGGCTATGCCCTGCTGCATCTGGTCTTCTATGTGATAGATATGGAAACGCTTGATTTCATGCTTGCAGAAATTGGCGCACCGGGAATCTGGACAGGCTGGATAGCTTTCTTTCTGATGCTGGTTCCAGCAGCGATCAGCAATGAATGGGCGGTTAGATCGCTGCGCCGCAACTGGAAACACATCCAACGCCTTGTGTATCTGGTTGCCTTTTTGACTGTCGTACACTGGGCATTTTTATCTTATTCAATCATCCCTGCGGCGATCCATTTCGCGCCACTTCTGCTTCTCAACCTTTTTCGCATTGCCAAAATTACAAAAAAAAGGACTATGTTATGAAATCCTCGCCAAAGCTGATCCTTGTTCCAATCGCACTATTGTGCGCAACCCCTGCTTTCGCCCATGGCAATATTCAGTGCCATTCCGGCCCTAAATCGGCATGGAAAAGCGTTGAATCGTTGAAAGCGGCGATACTGGCGCAAGGGTGGAAAATCAAAAAGGCCAAGGTCGAAAAAGATTGTTATGAAGTGTACGGCACGACGCCAGAAGGGGATAAGGTTGAAGCTTTTTTTCACCCGGTAACGCTGCAGAAAATTCTGGTTTTGCGCCGCGGTCAAGTGCTCTACCGTGCGCCTGGGCATAAATAAGCGCGCCTAATATCCTTGACATCATGCCCGTCGCCACTAGGAGCGGCGTCGGGCCACGCGGTCCCAACGCCGCGCAGCTCTCTGTAAGGAGAAGCAAGACATGACTGACGTTACCAAACCGACCAATAAACCTGCGCGCCCCCATTTTTCCTCTGGCCCTTGTGCAAAACCGCCGGGCTGGGGTGCATCCAAACTTCAAACAGCATCACTGGGGCGGTCTCACCGTGCCAAAATTGGCAAGACGCGCTTGCAGCTTGCCATCGATTTGATGCGGGATGTTTTGCAAGTCCCAGATACGCACCGCATCGGGATTGTCCCCGGGTCAGACACAGGGGCCATTGAAATGGCGATGTGGACGATGCTGGGCGCACGGCCTGTCACAATGATGGCGTGGGAAAGCTTTGGCGAAGGCTGGGTCACGGACGTCAATAAACAGCTTAAGCTCAACGCCAATGTGATCAGCGCGCCTTACGGTGAAATTCCCGATCTTGACGCCGTTGATTTTACGCATGATGTCGTGTTCACATGGAATGGCACCACATCTGGCGCGCGGGTTCCAAACGGAGACTGGATCGCTGATGACCGTGAAGGCCTTACCTTCAACGACGCAACCTCGGCGGTGTTTGCTTATGACATGCCGTGGGATAAACTCGACGTTACCACTTTCTCTTGGCAGAAAGTGCTGGGCGGGGAGGGTGCACACGGGGTCATTATCTTAGGTCCGCGCGCGGTTGAACGCCTTGAAAATCATACGCCAGTATGGCCACTGCCAAAGGTGTTTCGTCTGGTTTCAAAGGGCAAGCTTGCAGAAGGTGTGTTCAAAGGCGAAACGATCAACACGCCGTCGATGCTTGCGGTCGAAGATGTGATCTTCGCACTTGAATGGGCAAAGTCGATTGGTGGATTGAACGCGATGATTGCGCGGAGTGACGCCAATGCGGCGGCACTGGATCAGATTGTTGCAGGTCGCAATTGGCTTGGTCACCTTGCTGCTGACAAAGCGACACGGTCAACGACTTCGGTGTGTTTAACGGTTGCCGGTGCGGATGAAGCCTTCATCAAGTCGTTCGCAGGACTTCTCGATGCAGAAGGTGCAGCATATGATATTGCGGGATACCGCGATGCACCGCCGGGGCTGCGAATCTGGTGCGGCGCAACCGTTGATACTGCTGATATTGAGGCGCTTGGCCCGTGGCTCGATTGGGCTTGGGCGACGCTAAAATCTTAATCGCCACGTCTGCTAAGGCTGGACTTCATCATCCCCAAAATTAACGTTTTGAACCCTCGCCCTTGCGATGGTGTCAGAAATAAGGAATATCAAAATGACAAAACCACGTGTCCTCATATCCGATCAAATGGACCCAAAAGCGGCAGAAATTTTTCGCGAACGCGGCTGTGACGTTGATGTAATCACTGGGAAAACGCCTGCTGAACTCAAAGAAATTATTGGCCAGTATGATGGCCTTGCGATCCGTTCAACGACCAAATTGACCAAGGAACTGATCGAAGCCGCAACCAATTTGAAGGTTGTAGGTCGTGCTGGCATTGGGGTTGATAATATAGACATTCCAGCCGCATCGGTGAAGGGCATTGTCGTGATGAACACACCCTTTGGCAATTCAATCACGACGGCCGAGCATGCCATCGCCCTAATGTTTGCGCTTGCACGGCAATTGCCTGAGGCGGATCTTTCAACTCAGGCTGGGAAGTGGGAAAAGAATCGCTTCATGGGTGTGGAATTGACCAATAAAACCCTTGGTTTGATTGGTGCGGGCAACATCGGGTCAATCGTTGCGGACCGTGCGCGCGGCCTGAAGATGAAGGTCGTCGCGTTTGATCCGTTTCTAACGCCAGAACGCGCGATTGAAATGGGTGTGGAAAAAGCCACGCTTGATGAACTGTTGGCCAAGGCGGATTTCATCACGCTGCACACGCCGTTGACGGAGCAGACCAAAAATATCTTGTCGAAAGACAATATTGCCAAATGTAAAAAAGGCGTGCGGATTATCAATTGCGCGCGCGGCGGACTTATCGATGAAGTTGCGCTTAAAGAAGCACTGGACAACGGCCAAGTTGGCGGCGCTGCATTGGATGTTTTTGTGACTGAGCCTGCTAAGGAATCGCCTTTGTTCGGCACACCCAACTTCATCTCAACCCCGCATTTGGGCGCATCTACCGATGAAGCACAGGTCAATGTTGCTATTCAGGTCGCAGAACAATTGTCCGACTATCTGGTCAATGGCGGCGTTACCAACGCGCTAAATATGCCATCGCTTTCAGCTGAAGAAGCACCGAAATTGAAACCCTATATGGCGCTCGCTGAAAAACTTGGCAGCCTTGTGGGCCAATTGGCACATGATAACCTTACGCAGATTTCGATTGAAGTTGAAGGTGCGGCTGCACAGCTTAACATAAAACCGATCACCGGTGCGGTGCTTGCAGGATTGATGCGGCAATATTCGGACACGGTGAACATGGTCAACGCGCCTTTTCTTGCCAAGGAACGCGGACTGGATGTCCGTGAAGTCCGCCATGACCGTGAAGGTGTGTATCACACCTTGCTGCGTGTTACGGTGGAAACCGAAGCCGGGCCGCGTTCGGTCGCTGGGACTTTGTTCGGCAACAGCACACCCCGTTTGGTCGAAATGTTTGGTATCAATATCGAGGCTGATCTCGACGGACCAATGCTTTATATTGTCAACGAAGACGCGCCTGGCTTTATTGGCCGGGTCGGTTCGCTGCTGGGCGAGGCTGGTTTGAACATCGGGACGTTCCACTTGGGGCGTCGCAGCGCAGGCGGCGAAGCCATTTTGCTGTTATCCATGGATGCTCCGATCCCTGAACCCGTTCTGTGGCAGGCTTGTAAAATGCCCGGTGTAAAAACGGTAAAGGCATTGCGGTTCTGATCTGCTAAAGGCGCTGACCATGACAAACGGACTTCTTCCCACCGGTTTTCGTGACCGCCTTCCTCCAGAGGCGGACGCGTCAGCGCGGCTTGTGCGCTGCATTCTCGACTGTGTGGCGTCCTATGGTTATGAACGGGTACAGCCCCCGCTCGCTGAATTTGAAGCTGGGTTGGTTGAACAGCTCAATGGGTCTCCGCGTGATCTGTTGCGGTTTGTTGATCCAGTATCCGGAAACAGCATGGCTGTGCGGTCCGATATAACGGCGCAGATCAGCCGGATTGCGACAACGCGCATGGGACATCACCCGCGTCCGGTGCGGCTGGCTTACGGCGGCCCTGTGGTTAAACTCCGTGCAACCCAACTCCGCCCCGAACGCGAAATGATGCAGGTTGGAGCTGAATTGATCGGTACCGATTCGGTCGCTGCGGCGAGCGAGATTATCAATGTCGCTATAGAGGCCTTAAAAGCGGCGGGTGTTACCGCAATCACGCTTGACCTCACTTTGCCAGATCTGATGGATGCTCTTGCGCCTGACGGTGATAATGATGCGATCAAAGCGCGGTTGGATGCCAAGGATGCAGCCGGTGTCGTGGCGCTGGGCGCGGCGCATTATGTGCCGCTGATTGCCGCTGCTGGGCCATTTTCCGAAGCAGTGACGCGTCTGCGTGCGTTTGATACGGCTGGCGTGCTGGCGGCGCGTCTCGCTGCGTTGGAGGCCATCGTTGCGGCCTTGCCGAATGATATTGCGATCACGCTTGATCCCACCGAACGCCACGGTTTTGAATATCAAAGCTGGCTTGGGTTTTCGATTTTTTCAGCCCATGCCAGCGGAGAGATCGGTCGCGGCGGCAGTTATAAAATCGGCGATGAAGCGGCGATTGGTTTTTCCGCCTATATCGATCCTCTGATTGATGCAGGCCTTGCGCGGACGCAGCGTCGCCGTTTGTTTTTGCCTATCGGCACGAATGCTTCAAAGGCAGCACAATTACGCGCGGACGGCTGGGTCGCGGTTGCTGCTCTTTCCCACGATGACAGCGCAGAGGCGCAAATCTGCACCCATATTTTGAGCGATGGGAAAGCAGTCAGCCTATAATATCTGTTTGAGAAAAGTCGCGACCTTCATTGTTACAAAGCTGCCCTCAATCCCCAATGTCCTGTTGATCTCCATATGGCTTGAATCGGGCACAGATATGACAGTCGCCTGCGCGCCTGACATGTTCAGAGCCGCAGCCAATCTGCGGGATTGATCCCCAGAATCGGCGCGCTTGGCATCATGGAGGATCAGCCACTGTGATGCATTGGGGAAAGCAGCATGATAAAAGGGCGATAGTGCCTTTTGAATGGCCGGGTTGCTGGTGAATGCCTGCTTGTACATGAATTGCGCGCGATTTTGGGCATTGGCCATTTGCCTTGGAACATCATAACCAGCGCCGTCGAGAAGAACTGTGGCGCGCAAAGACGACATTGGTACACCAGCTGTTTTCAGATAGGATGGATCGCTGGAAACGAGGGCGGCAAGGTGCGCACCAGCGCTGTGGCCTATCAGGATCATCCGGTCGGAATGAAAGCCCAGTGTCGACGCTTTTTTGCGCATACTGGCAATTGCTGTTGCAATGTCTTGTGCCTGATCAGCCGGAGTGACATTTGGCACAAGCCGGTAATTGAGGGTGGCAAAAGCGGAGCCGTGTGCGGTAAAATATTCTGCTTTGGCGCCCGTACCGCTGGCTTTGTCACCGACCGACCACCCGCCGCCGTGGATAAAGACAACCAAAGGTGTGTTTGCTGACGTCGTTTTGGCAGGATAATAATCCAAGGCCTGCTTTGCGTCGCTGCCATAGTGGATCTGTGTGCCACCAGAAGCAGCGACACCAGCGCGACTTCCACGCACTTCTTTTAAAGTTGCCAAACAGTTATTTGACAATTTTTGCGACTTATCTCTCACACAGCTTCGGATGACTGAGCGATCACGCGTCATACCGCAGATTTTAATAATTTCACGTTTGCAATTTTGACCCACCTGCGCATCGGCTTTTCGGGCTGCGAACATGCCACTGGTGGCAATGCTTCCGCACAAGACTGCCGTCAAAAATCCCTTCATATCCATTCCTTTATCAAAACGGCTGTGCCAATGCCCTTTACGCTGGACGCCAGACGTTGAGGATAATACGGACGAGTTGAATTTTCCCTTCGCAAAGGACTCGAACAAACGTGGCGAACGTAACGGTAATCGGTGCCCAATGGGGTGATGAGGGCAAGGGTAAAATCGTCGATTGGCTTGCCAGTCGTGCTGATGTGGTGGTGCGTTTTCAGGGCGGGCACAATGCGGGCCATACGCTGGTTGTCGGTGATCACACCTACAAACTCTCGCTGTTGCCATCGGGCATTGTGCGCGGGACATTGTCGGTCATTGGCAACGGCGTTGTGCTCGATCCTTGGCATTTCCGTGATGAAGTCGCAAAATTAGCAGCGCAGGGCGTCGTGATCACGCCTGATAATTTGCTGATTGCAGAAACTTGCCCCTTGATCCTGCCATTCCACCGCGATCTCGATAGTTTGCGTGAAGATGCAAGCGGTGCCGGTAAAATCGGGACAACACGGCGCGGTATTGGTCCAGCCTACGAAGATAAAGTTGGCCGGCGCGCGATCCGTGTTTGTGATTTGGCGCATCTTGATGATTTAGAAGCACAGCTTGACCGGATTTGCGCGCACCACGATGCGCTGCGTGCCGGTTTTGGCCAGCCGCCGATTGACCGTGACCGTGTGGTTTCGGATTTGCGTGAGATTGCTGATTTCATCCTGCCTTTCGCGAAACCCGTTTGGTTGACGCTCAATCAAGCGCGCAAGGACGGGAAACGCATCTTGTTTGAAGGTGCGCAGGGCGTGTTGCTTGATGTTGATCACGGCACCTATCCCTTCGTCACATCATCCAACACCATTGCCGGCACGGCATCGGGCGGTTCTGGCCTTGGCCCATCGGCGTCCGGGTTCGTGTTGGGAATCGTGAAGGCCTATACCACGCGTGTTGGTTCTGGTCCGTTTCCGACAGAGCTAGAGGATGAAACCGGCCAACGTCTGGGTGAACGTGGTCATGAATTTGGCACTGTCACGGGTCGTAAACGGCGTTGTGGCTGGTTTGATGCGGTGCTGGTGCGGCAATCTGCGGCGGTCAGCGGGATCACGGGTATTGCGCTGACGAAGCTCGACGTGCTCGACGGGTTTGAGACGCTCAAAATCTGCACGGGCTATAAAATTGGTGACAAAAGCTATGATTATTTGCCGCCCCATGCGGCGGATCAGGCTGGGGTTGTGCCCGTTTACGAAGAAATGGACGGATGGAACGAAACCACCGCCGGTGCGCGCAGTTGGAATGATTTGCCAGCGCAAGCGATCAAATATGTCCGGCGGGTAGAAGAATTGATTCAATGCCCGGTGGCTTTGGTGTCGACCTCCCCCGAACGTGAGGATACCATCTTAGTGAGAGACCCGTTCGCCGACTAACCATTGCCCCGTCATACAGACGTCACATATAATTCGCAGAGACGGCAAAGTGGTTTTTTGGGAGTCTGTCTAAATGCGAACGATTTTGACCATGGTCGCCCCAACGTGACAACCCGCGAGACCACGCCGCTTCTGGCGCGCTCTGGGGGGATGGAAGTTGCGCGTGATGCACGAGATTGGGCATATATGCTCGGGTTCGGCGCAATCGGTTGGCCGTGGTTGCTCAAAAGCCTTTATGGTGGACGTCAAAAAGACAAAGCGGACATGCTTAAAAGTTTGGGACTTTGCGCCAATGCGCTTCCCAATCTCGGCAGTTGGAAAGCCGATGTTGGCCTGCTCAATTTGATCATCAACCTTATTCTTTCGCACAAGCCACAGGTTGTTGTGGAACTTGGCGCTGGTGCTTCGACGCTCATTGTTGCGCGTGCGCTTCAGCTGGTGGGGGCTGGTGGCCGGTTGGTCAGTTTTGATCAGCATGATGATTTTGTTTTGGCAACGCGGCAGTGGTTGAACACCAATGGTCTCCACGCCGACATTCGACATGCGCCGCTCACGACCAAGACCGGACAATGGGCTGATCTGTGGTATGACCTTAATGGTGTTCCGGATCAGATTGATCTGTTGTTGATTGACGGTCCGCCGTGGGCCGTCAATCCATTGATCCGTGGTCGCGCTGACCAACTGTTTGCTGCGGTATCACGCGGCGGAATGGTGGTTCTTGATGATGCAGCACGCCCCGGAGAACGGATCATTGCACGTCAATGGAAACGCGATTGGCCCGCATTTGATTGGCGCTTTATCAGCGGAATAAAAGGAACGTTGGTTGGGGTTAAAATTTAACCGCACTGCGCACGGTGCAACAATTTTTGATCGGCGAGGACGAGTGCCATCATCGCTTCCACAACCGGCGCGCCGCGTATGCCGACACAGGGGTCGTGCCGGCCCTTGGTGACGATTTCGGTTGCTGCGCCGTCGCGGGTGATGGTGTTGACGGGGGTGAGGATCGAACTGGTCGGTTTGAACGCGACGCGCACGACGACAGGTTGCCCAGTGGAGATGCCACCCGCAATCCCGCCGGCGTGATTGGCCATGAATTCAGGTGCGTTGCTGCCCGGGCGCATCGCATCGGCATTGTCTTCGCCGCGCAAACGGGCAGCTTCAAATCCGTCACCAATTTCCACGCCCTTGACCGC
>JAYUPB010000065.1:0-11561 GCA_043760405.1 Sphingomonadales bacterium | reverse complement strand
TGAAACCTGCTTAACGCCTGAACAGTCGAAAAAATCAGTCACGGAAATGTTTGCGGGCCGCAATGCGGACAATTGCACCTATGAAAGCTTCAAAATGTCAGACGGCAATATGGATGCTGTCATGTCATGTGCGCCGCCCGGTGGGCAGGGTAAAATGACATTGTCGATGAAGGGGCGTTACGGCGCGGACAGCTATGATATGGCGGTGCAAATGGACGGCAGCGGCATGCCGGGGTCTCCGCCCGGTGCCAGCATGACAATGGTGGGCAAAAATTCTGGTAAACGAACAGGTGACTGTAAAAAGAGCTAGTATCTGTCGCCTTAATGAAGGGTTCATATCCTCCATGCGTTAAGGAATTGGCGGCGTTTGTTTACCCCCTGAATCGTAGTCGATCTGCAAACGTGTGCTGGTATATTTTGGGTAAAAAAAGACCGGCCGGATTTGCATCCGGCCGGTCAATTTTTCACCGCGGGTAGTATGCAGTTTGTTTAATATTTTATGCTGCTTCAGCCGCAAATTCTTCATCGGCATCGCGTAGAACATAACCACGACCCCAAACAGTTTCTATGTAATTGTCACCGCCGCATGCCAACGCGAGTTTCTTGCGCAGTTTGCAGATAAAAACGTCGATGATTTTGAGTTCGGGTTCGTCCATGCCGCCGTAAAGGTGGTTGAGGAACATTTCTTTGGTGAGCGTGGTGCCCTTGCGGAGCGACAGAAGTTCCAGCATCGCATATTCTTTGCCGGTCAGGTGAACACGACTGCCATCGACTTCGACCGTTTTAGCGTCGAGATTGACGGCCAGTTTGCCTGTGCGAATAACGCTTTGCGAATGGCCCTTTGAACGGCGCACAACGGCGTGGATGCGGGCAACAAGTTCTTCGCGGTGGAAAGGTTTGGTAACATAATCATCGGCGCCAAAACCGAATGAGCGGACTTTGCTGTCCATTTCGGAAATGCCCGACAGGATCAGAACGGGTGTCTGAACCTTTGCGACGCGCAGTTTCTTCAGAACATCATAGCCATGCATATCCGGCAGGTTCAAATCAAGGCAGATAATATCATAATCATACAGTTTGCCGAGATCGAGGCCTTCTTCGCCCAAGTCGGTCGTATACACGTTGAAGCCTTCGTTGGTCAGCATCAACTCAATAGCTTTGGCCGTTGTCGGCTCATCTTCAATCAGCAACACGCGCATTGGGTGATCCCCTCTTTAATCCATTGCGTTCTTCGAAACGGGCGACCCCACACCGAAGCAAACTCTATTAACCAAAAAACTAATGAAGGGGAAAGGTTAATTTTACATTAAGCGGCCTGACTCCGCGAGTCGCAAACATTGACGCGGCGTTAACTCGAAACCTCACGGGTCACGCCCACTGTGGACGCAGCTGCCCTACCGTGACATAGGCTCCCCATGTTTCTTTCAGACCGTATTCTTTTCATTGATGGTGAAGCCATTGTTCTCGATAAACCCGCTGGGCTTCCTGTGGATGCGCCGCGCGACGGATCGTTGTCGCTTGAAAATCATATTGATAGTTTGAAGTTTGGTTTCAAAAGATGGCCAACGGCTGTGCACCGGTTGGACCGAGACACGTCGGGGTGCTTGCTATTGGCGCGCAGTCCAAAGGCGCATGCGCGGTTTCAGCAGGCGTTTGAACAAAGCCGTGTGGACAAGACTTATCACGCGGTGTTGGCGGGTGTCCCTGATGCACAGGAAGGCGTAATTGATTTGGCGCTGTTGAAAGTCAGTACGGCGGAGACGGGCTGGCGGATGATTGCCGATGAAACCGGCAAACGTGCGGTCACGCACTGGCGGCTTTTATCGGTTGTGGACGACCGCGCGCTGATCGAATTTCGTCCAGAAACCGGACGCACGCACCAAATTAGGGTACATGCGGCATCGGGTCTGGGGCTGCCCATTGTTGGTGATCCGGTCTACGGTGACGGTATTGGCAAAACTTTGCTTCACGCAACCTCCATTCGGATTGAACGTGAGGGCAAAAACCCTGTCGCAGCTTCTGCACCGCTGCCAGAAGCTTTTATGCAGGCCGGGTTTTCCTTGCCGGAGATCAATCCCGAAGTAGCTCATTAATCGCAGTTTTCGCGCGGGTTTGCGCGTCAACGCGTTTGACAATCACCGCGCAGGACAGGCTTGGCCCAGGCGTTCCGTCCGGAAGCGGTTTGCCAGGAAGACTGCCCGGAACAACGACCGAATAAGCAGGAACGCGACCAACAAATACTTCGCCGGTTGCGCGGTCAATGATCTTGCTGGTTGAGCTGATAAACACGCCCATCGACAAAACGGCACCACGCTCAATGACGACGCCTTCAACCACTTCTGATCGCGCACCGATAAAGCAATCATCCTCAATAACGACAGGCCCGGCCTGAAGCGGTTCGAGCACACCGCCAATGCCCACGCCGCCTGACAAATGAACGTTGGCGCCAATTTGCGCGCAACTGCCCACCGTAACCCAGGTATCGACCATCGTATTTTCGCCGACATAAGCCCCAAGGTTGACGAAACTGGGCATCAGCACAGCGCCCTTGGCGATATGCGCGCCGCGCCGGACGATGCAGCCCGGGACAGCGCGAAAACCGGCGTCTCGAAAATGATTTTCGTCCCAACCGTCGAACTTGCTTGGCACCTTGTCCCACCAGTGTGATCCGCCTGGGCCGCCGGGGATCATGTCCATGTCGTTCAGGCGGAACGATAGCAATACCGCCTTTTTCAGCCATTGATTGACCTGCCAGCCCGTCGGAGTGGGTTCAGCAACGCGCGCTGTGCCTGCATCAAGCATGCCCAATGCGTGTACGACGGCATCACGGACTTCGCCTTGAGTGGTAATTGAAATCGTATCACGCGCATCCCAGGCCGCTTCGATGATGTTTTGCAATTGGGTGGTCATGATGTCAGATTTCCTGTTAATTTCGCGAACCACGCACTGGCACAGTCTGTTTCATAGTCAATGAAAGAAGAACATGCCTCTGCCGTGCCGTGTTCAGATCCGTTGTTAATCCACAATGTTGTCATGCCGATGGCCTTTGCGGGTTTGAGGTTGCGGGCCATATCTTCGGCAAACAAAGCGCGCTGCGGAGTGATGTTCAGCGCAGTGCACAGGCTGGCATAACTGTCGGGATGGGGTTTTGGCACATAGCCGCAGGCACGTATGTCGTGGATGGCTTCAAAGCTATCCCCAAGCCCAAGCGCATCTAAAACACGCCCGGCATAAGTTGCATCACCGTTGGTAAAAATCAGTTTCCGTCCTGGAAGCGCCGCCAAACTTTTTGCAAGTGCGGGGTTGGGATCAAGCCGGTCAAACGCAATATCGTGCACGAAATCAAGAAATTCATCCGGCGTAATATCATGTGAAGCCATCAACCCAGACAGTGTTGTGCCGTGGTTGATGAAATAATCTTTCTGTACCCGCCGTGCCTCAACGGCGTCGCAGTCCAGCAAGCGTTGGATATACAGGCCCATACGCACGTCGATAAGCTCAAACAAATTGCAGTGAGAGGGGTAGAGCGTATTATCGAGATCAAAGATCCACGTATCGATGGTGTCGAGTAGATTTTGCATGCTGAGGCCCTAAAGCCACTTTGATGTTAATGGTAGAGGCGTTTTTCAGCTTTGCGAAAGGTTTTGCTGTATAGAATGCGGTTAAAATGTGAGGGTGATATGCGTTATAAATCAATTTTACTCGCGAGTTTGGTGCTTCCGGCGGTAACGCTTTTGTCGGCCTGTGGTGGCGGTGGTGGCGCTATTTCATCGACGCCACCGCCGCCTGTCTTGGTTCCGCCTCCACCAGCCCCTCCGCCTCCACCTCCTCCGCCAACGACGAACTTTGATACGACAGAATATCGTCAGTCAGACGCCCTCGTTCAAGCAAGAGCCATCAGCGCCTATCAAGCCGGTGCATCAGGAAGCGGGATTGTCGTTGGCGTTATTGATAGCGGAGTAGTTGCGACGAACCCGCAGTTTGCGGGGCGCATTCACACGGCTTCGACCGATGTGGCTGGCAGCCGTGGGTTGGGTGACGATGACGGCCACGGTACCAATGTTTCTCAAATCATTCTTGGCGCAAAGGATGATAGTGGAACCCACGGTGTAGCCTTTAACGCGATCTTGCTTGCAGCACGCTCTGACACGCCAGGCACTTGCACAGACCCTGATCCTGATAGTGGTTGTACGCATGATGATCGCGCGATTGCACGCGGTGTTGACTTATCAGTCGCCAATGGCGCGCGTGTGATCAACATATCGTTGGGCGGATCTCCAGCGAATTCAGTCCTAAGAACGGCCATTGATCGCGCAACGGCGGCGGGTGTGGTCATCGTATTTTCTGCCGGGAATGAATTTGATACTGATCCTATTGCGGCTGCAAACCCGGACCCACTGGCCGCGATTGCAACGGAGGCCATTGCACGGGGGACGATTATTATTGCAGGTGCATTGGATGATGGTCACCAAATTTCAAGCTTTTCAAATCGCGCAGGCAGTGGTTCCACATTCTATCTTTCGGCACTGGGTGCACGTGTTTGCTGTGTTTATCTCACTGATGGAACGTTAAGACGGCAAGGGACATCGGTGTTTGTTCAAAGCGGAACAAGCTTTTCCGCTCCCGTTATTTCTGGCGCAGTGGCTTTGCTCGCTCAGGCTTTTCCTAATCTCACAGGACGTCAAATTGTCGATCTGTTGTTGAGAACAGCGGACGATTTGGGCGCTACCGGCACTGACGCTATTTATGGTCGCGGCGAACTTAATCTAGCGCGCGCGTTCCAGCCGCAGGGATCGACGGCGTTGGCTGGGTCGCAAATCGCCGTATCGCTCGATAGCAATGGTATGCTGTCAAATCCGATGGGGGACGCTGGAAATACAGGTTTTTCGGCGATCATTCAGGATAGCTACGGCCGTGCATATAATGTGGATTTAACGGGCACGATCCGGTCTTCTGTTCAAACGCCGAGCCTTGCACCATCATTGGCCATTGGCACACGGACCTTGGCAGCGTCAGGTGGAAATACTGCAATTGCGCTGTCCGTAGCAGGAAATGCCGCTGGGAATGGCGTTTCACTTGATGCGCTTTTGCTGTCTCCAAATGATCGCAACCGTGCACGTGCGCTCGCCGGGTCAGTTGTTTCGCGGCTCGACAAGAACACCCAATTTGCGATCGGATATGCGCGCAGCAGTGCGGGCCTTGTTGATCAGATGGCCGTCGATCGTGCGGCTTCATTTCTGATTGCTGATGCGGCCACACAGGGGTGGGGGTTCCATCAAAGCCCGAAAGCAGCGTTTGCGTTCCGCCATCAGGTTGCGGGTCTGGGTATATCCTTAAGCGCAGAAACGGGTGCAGCGCGCATTTGGGAACAGGACAGTCTGACCGCCCTGCGAGACGGGTATCGCGGCCATGCCTATAGTGCGACGGGCATCCGCCTGGACCAAAAGTTGGGCCGCCTCTCTTTCATCGCAGGCGCAACTCAATTGACTGAGAATGAAACAATCCTTGGCGCACAGCTTGACCTGCTTTCCGGCGGGCAGGGCGCGCGCAGCTGGTTTGGTGATGCAGAGGCGCGACTATCCCTTGGTCGCCATTGGCGGCTTGGGGCGGCATATCGCCGTGGCTGGACCCGCATTGGGGCTGGCGGTTTGCGGAACGGCGCTGATTGGCTTCAGACCCAGGCATGGTCTTTTGATGTTTCGCGCGATCAAATCTTCTCGGCTCGTGACGGCCTGTCGTTGCGTGTTAGTCAGCCGCTGCGTGTGGCCAAAGGCGGGTTTAATCTGACACTGCCGACGGGCTATGATTATGCGACAGGAACGACACAATACGGTGTTTCGCGGTTCAACCTCGCACCTGACGGGCGCGAAACCGATGCTGAAGTGTCGTATCACTTGGCTGTGGCAGGTGGATTTCTGGGAACGAACCTCTATTGGCGGCAACAGCCCGGAAATGTAGCGATTGCACCTGATGATATAGGGATGGCAGTGCGTTTTACGCGAGGTTTCTAAACGGTAAAGCTTTCTCCGCATCCGCATGCGCCCTTGGCGTTGGGATTGGCGAAAACGAAGCCTGCGGTGAAATCATCCTCAACCCAGTCCATTGTTGACCCGATCAGATAAAGCACGGACGCGCCGTCAATGAAGAACAGACCGCCGGGCGTTTCTATGCGTTCGTCAAACGGCGCTGCATGGGTGACATAATCGACCGCGTAAGCAAGTCCTGAACAGCCACGACGCGGAGTTGAGAGTTTGACACCAATCACATCAGCGGGAGCCGCGGACATCAGATCGGTGATGCGCTGTTCAGCCGCAGGCGTGAGGGTGAGAGCTGAAGGGCGGATGCGCGTTGTACCAGAGACTGAAGTGTTCATAACATTCCCAATTCTAACTTTGCGTCATCCGTCATTTTCTGGGGATCCCAGGCAGGTTCCCACACCAGATTGACCTCGGCATCACCGACACCGGGGACAGAACCAACGCGCAGCTCAACCTCTTGCGGCATTGATTCTGCAACTGGGCAATTGGGTGTCGTCAGGGTCATCGTGACAAGCGCATGGCCTTCATTCACTTCAACATTATAGATCAGACCAAGGTCATAAATATTGACCGGAATTTCGGGATCATAAATTTCCTTGAGCGCAACAATGATCGCTTCAACCAAATCCTCGTCCGCGCTGCTGCCCTGGGTGGGCGCGGGCTTTTGCGCCAGAAAACCTTCGAGGTAATCCTTCTTGCGGTTGAGTGTATCAGCCGCAGTTTCCACGCGCACTTTTGGCGGCGCTTCAACGGAGGTCACTTCTTCGACTTTGATATTCATCCGAAAACCCTTTGCACTCTTGTCAGGCCGCGCACCAAGGCGGCGACATCATCTTCATCACTGTAAAGCCCAAAACTCGCGCGTGCAGTGGCATCAACACCCAAATGCGCCATCAATGGCTGCGCGCAGTGGTGGCCGGCTCGGATGGCAACGCCTTCTTCATCCAATATAGTGCCGATGTCGTGGGGATGCACCCCTTCCATCGTGAAAGATACGATACCTGCAGAATTGCTGGGGCCAAAAAGTGTGATGCCCGAAGTTGGCGAAAGTGCCGCGCACAGCATATTGACAAGACTGGTTTCATGCGCGTGAATTGCCGGTATTCCAATACCATCCACATAATCAATCGCCGCGTGCAGGCCAATCACTTCAATAATCGCAGGCGTTCCCGCTTCAAAACGTTGGGGCACGGGGGCATAGGTTGTGCCAGCGAAGGACACGCGGTCTATCATCGCGCCGCCGCCTTGATACGGCGGCATGCTGTCGAGCAAGGCTTTGCGTCCCCACAGCACCCCGACACCTGTTGGGCCGTAGAGTTTGTGCCCTGAAAAAACGTAGAAATCGCAGTCAAGGCCCGCCACATCGACGGGAAGACGCGGCACGGCCTGACAGCCATCAAGCAACAGGCACGCTCCGACCTTACGGGCCAAGGATGCCGCGCGCTCCACGTCGAGGACGGAACCCAAAACGTTGGACACATGCGCCAATGCAATCATATCAAAATCAGAGGTCAAAATGTGTTCGGCCGCATCAAGATCAATCTGACCATCGGTGGTGAGCGGGCAAACATCCACCTGCCACCCCGCAATCTGCCAAGGGACGATGTTCGAATGATGCTCCAATTGCGACAGCAACACACGGCGACCATGTCCGGGGACAGCAGGCCAGCACTGCGCGACCAGATTGATTGCCTCTGTTGCGCCCTTGGTGAAGACGATTTCATCGTCGCGTCCGCCAATGAATGTCGCCACGCGTGCACGCGCCGCTTCAAACGCCAGCGTCATATCGGCCGAACGTTTATAGACGCCGCGGTGGACGGTGGCATAATCCACGCCGCCCGCGCGCATCATTGCGTCGAGTACGATTTGCGGCTTTTGCGCGGTTGCAGCGGTATCGAGATAATGCCAGACGCTCCCGTCTTTGGCGGCGAGACTGGGGAAGTCTGCCTTTAAGTCCCCCTCCCGCAAGCGGGTGGGGTTAGGGGTGGGCCTACCCACAGCCCTTCCCGCTTGCGGGAGGGGAGCAGATCGCACCTCGTTCATACCATCTCCTCCAGCTTCGCCAATGCCGCCTCGATCAGTGCGTCCTCCCCCTCAGCGCCTTCAAACACGCTGGCGATAAAGGCTTGCAACAGCAATTTTTTCGCTTCAGCAGGCGGCAATCCCCGCGCGGCGAGATAAAACATCGCTTGGCTGTCGAGCTCCCCAACCGTCGCCCCGTGCGCGCATTTGACATCGTCGGCATAGATTTCGAGTTCGGGTTTGGCGTTGGCGGTCGCAGTGCGGTCAAGCAGCATCGCCTTCACCGATTGCACACTGTCAGATTTCTGCGCATCGCGCGCGACGGCGACCTTGCCGAGGTAGGAGCCGGTGGCTGTGCCGCCAAGCACGGAACGCACAATCTGTCGGCTGGTGGCGTTGGGTTCGATATGGCGCACAGTGGTGACCAGTTCCACCGTCTGCGCGCCTGTGCCAAGCTGCACCGCACCAAGCGAGAAATCTGCGCCGTCGTGGAGTGTGACATCAAGCGTGATCCGGCCAAGCCTGCCACCGGCGTTCAGGATATGGATGCTGGCCTTCGCGCCCGCTTGCACGGTTAGGGTCAGATTTTGAACAATCACATCATCAGCACCTGCGATGTTGATGATCTGCCGGTTGAAGGTGTCACCTGCCTTCGCTGTAAGGACTTCAACTGCATCCCGCGCAGGCGCAGCCAACAGCGCATCGATATCCGAATAGCGAAACGCCTCATCCTTGCGGGAGGGGAGGAGCAGTGCGTTCACCGCGCGTTCTCCTTCGCGATCTTATTCCTCTTTGCGCCTTTGCGTGAAACAAACAGCGTCGGGTTCACGCAAAGGTCGCGAAGGAAGCAAAAGACGCGAAGAAGGGAAAATGATTGGCTCACGCGGCAATTCCCACATAGCCGTCACGTTCCAGTTCCAGCGCGAGTTCCGCGCCGCCTGTCCGCGTGATCCGGCCGTCCGCCAGCACATGCACGAAATCTGGCTTCACATAATCGAGCAGGCGTTGGTAATGGGTGATCAGCAGCACCGCCTTGTCGGGCTTGCGCATGATCCGGTTGATACCGTCGCCCACGACCCGAAGGGCATCAATGTCCAGTCCGCTGTCAGTCTCATCAAGGATCGCGAGGGCTGGATTGATGATGCCCATCTGCACCATCTCATTGCGCTTTTTCTCACCGCCCGAAAAGCCGACATTTACGGGGCGCTTGAGCATGTCATACTCCATCCCCATCGCGTCGGCCTGCGCGCGCGCAATTTTGAGGAATTCGCCGCCGGAAAGCGGTGCTTCACCGCGGTGCTTGCGCTGGGCGTTGAGGGCTTCGCGGAGGAACTGGACGTTCGACACGCCGGGGATTTCGACCGGATATTGAAAGCCAAGGAACAAGCCTGCAGCGGCGCGCTCGTGCGGTTCGAGGGCGAGCAGATCAATTGCTCCACTTTCGTCACCCCCGCGAAGGCGGGGGTCCAACTCCCGCCCTGTCGAAACTTCACCGTCAGGAGTTGGATTCCCGCCTTCGCGGGAATGACGAGGTGGCGGTGTAAACGTCACCGAACCCTCAGTCACCTCATAACCGGGCCGCCCCGACAACACATAACCCAACGTCGATTTCCCCGCACCATTCGGCCCCATAATCGCATGGATCTCGCCCGGATTGAGCGAGAGCGTGAGGCCCTTAAGGATAGGCTTATCGCCAACAGTGGCGTGGAGGTTATTGATTTGGAGCATTATTTCTTCTTCCCTCGTAGGGCCGCTGCCGTCCGATCCATCTCCGCGACCAGATTCTCTTTTTGATCGCCCGTGATGTTTCCACGTTGCATTTCAAGGAGCCGTATAAGGAACTCTCTGTGTTCGGTGAACTCTCGGAGCTGATACATAGCTGCCAGCTTTTCAATAATTCCGCCTTGCCCGTTAATGTATTCAATCATTCGGAAAAACCGCAGCCGTCTTCTTTCAGCGGCTTCTAAGTACATTCGGATAACAAAGGCGATTGCACTACCTGCTAGTCCAAGCAGCGGAACTGCGACGATTACGGCGGAGACCCAAGATGGAGCTTCCATCACCCCACACTCCCCTCAAGCGAAATACCCGGCAGCTTCTGCGCCTTCTTAAGCCCCTCCCCTTCAGGGGAGGGGTTGGGGTGGGGGTTGTGACGTGGAGCACGTCCCTCTGCCGCCAAACCGATCATCGTCAGCACGCCGTCGGCATTGCTCATAACCTCATAATTCGTCACCCGCAGCACCAAAAAGCCAAACTGCGCCAACACATCGTCTCGCAACCGATCTTTGCCCTCATCATGCGTGTCGCCATCGACCTCGACAATCAGCGAGCGTGCGGGACACATGAAATCTGCGATGTAGCGCCCTATTACTTCCTGCCTGCGGAACTTCAGGCCCTGCAATTGGCCGTTCGAGAGGTTCCGCCACAGGCGCATTTCCGGCTCGGTGGGGTTGCGCCGCATGTCTCTCGCGCGTGCGTGAAGCCAATCGATTTGCTCTTGGGACAGGCCCCACCCCAAACCCCTCCCCTGAAGGGGAGGGGCTTCAGGACGCCAGCCATTGTCGATAGCAGCGTTCACCCCACACTCCCCTCAAGCGAAATCCCCAACAACTTCTGCGCTTCAACCGCAAATTCCATTGGCAGTTGCTGCAGCACTTCCTTGGCGAAGCCGTTGACAATCAGCGCGACGGCTTCCTCGGCGTTCAGGCCGCGTTGCTGGGCGTAGAACATCTGATCATCCGAGATTTTCGAAGTGGTCGCCTCATGCTCAATCTGTGCCGAAGGGTTACGCACTTCGATATAGGGCACCGTATGCGCACCGCTCAAGCTCCCCAACAGCAGCGAATCGCACTGGGTGAAGTTGCGCACGCCCTCTGCGTTCGGGGCGACGCGGACTAGTCCGCGATAGGTGTTGTTGCTGTGTCCGGCGCTGATGCCCTTGCTGACGATCGTCGAGCGGCTGCCTTTGCCGTTGTGGATCATCTTGGTGCCGGTATCGGCCTGCTGGTAATTGTTGGTCACCGCGACTGAATAAAATTCGCCGACGCTGTTTTCGCCGTTGAGAACGCAGCTTGGGTATTTCCATGTCACAGCACTTCCGGTTTCGACCTGCGTCCAAGAAACCTTGCTGTTTCGCCCCTGACACAAGGCGCGCTTGGTGACGAAATTATAGATGCCGCCTTTGCCCTCTGCATCGCCGGGATACCAGTTTTGCACAGTCGAGTATTTAATCTCGGCATCGTCCAATGCGACCAATTCGACGCATGCGGCGTGCAGCTGGTTTTCATCACGCATCGGCGCGGTGCAGCCTTCGAGGTAGGACACGTATTTCCGCATCAACGCGGAGAATACCGGGCAATTTGAGCGCACCTTGATCGTTGCCGATAAGGGCAGTTATGTCTCCTACCTCGAAGGCTGCACCGCGCCGATGCGCGACGAGAACCAGCTTCATGCCGCCGTGGTCGAGCTGGTCGCGCTCGATGATGCCGAGATCAAATATTC
>JAYUPB010000064.1:0-35086 GCA_043760405.1 Sphingomonadales bacterium | reverse complement strand
TCGAAGGGTTCTCGACAGGCTCGAACCAAACGGAATATGCTATGCGGTTTGCTCCGAATATTTTCTAAGAAATTGAACACAAGCCGCTTCCAATTCTGCGAAAGCATCGAGTGTTTTGCAGCGCATTGAAACCGTCCAATCTAAAACAATTGGATCAGTGATTTCGGATGAATTGTGCGTATCTATAGGATCATGGATCATTTAATAATTGTACGTTACTGATCCCAAAATTCAGTTAACCCACAGGCCGCGTCTTCACCAAAGCAATGGTGACATAGGACAAGACAGCCACATCATCCTGATTATAGACTGTCAGATTGCTGCGGAAAGATCCCATTTCCGGGCGTGAGCGGGACGGGGTTTTTTCGGTCAATTCTGTTTCGCAGCGCAGAATATCGCCAGGATAGACCGGCTTAAGCCAGCGGAGTTCGTCCACGCCGATGCCGCCGAGGCTGGCATGATCCTCTCCCTTGGGCATGTTGGCGACGATCATCGCCATCGCCATCGCACAGGTGTGCCACCCACTGGTTGAAAGCCGCCCGAAATGTGTCTTTGCGGCGGCTTCGTCGCTGAGGTGAAAGGGCTGGGGATCATAGTGGCGCGCGAAAGCAACAACCTCTTCGCGGGTCACTTCGTAGCGGCCAAAGCTGCTTTTGGTGCCGATGACCATATCTTCAAAATAATGCATGTTTTGGTTCCCAAGGGCAATTGCGGCCACTTGGCATGACGTTTACGCAAACGTCAACTAAACATTGAAGCGGAACAGCATGATATCGCCGTCTTTGACGATATAATCCTTGCCTTCGGAACGCCATTTCCCGGCTTCTTTCGCGCCCGCTTCACCGCCGTGCGCGACATAGTCGTCATAGGCCATGGTTTCGGCGCGGATAAAGCCTTTTTCAAAGTCGGTGTGGATGACACCTGCTGCATTGGGGCCGGTTGCGCCTTTGTTGAGGGTCCACGCGCGCGCTTCTTTGGGGCCGACGGTGAAAAAGGTGATGAGGTGCAGCAGTTCATAACCAGCGCGCACAATCCGCGCGAGGCCGGTTTCGGTCAGGCCAAGGTCTGACAGAAACTCACCGCGATCTTCGGCGGGCATGGTGACAATATCGGCCTCAATCGCGGCGGACACGACAACCGCTTCAGCGCCTTCGGCCTTGGCTTTTGCAAAAACAAGTGCGGAAAAAGCATTGCCATTGGCGGCTGACGCTTCATCAACGTTGCAGACATAAAGCACGGGCTTTGACGTTAAAAGCTGAGCAAGTTGGAACAGCCGTTCTTCATCCGCATCATGCCGCACCGTCAGGCGCGCGGGCTTGCCTTCGCGCAGCAGATCAAGCGCACGACCCAGCACGGCGGCGCTGGTTTTGGCTTCCTTGTCGCCCTGCGTCCCTTTTTTGAGGAGGTTCGGCACGCGCTTTTCAAGCGATTCAAGGTCCGACAGCATCAGTTCGGTTTCAACCGTCTCTGCGTCAGACACGGGATCAATTTTATTTTCGACGTGCTGAATATCATCATCTTCAAAACAGCGCAGAACATGGACGATGGCGTCCACCTCCCGAATATTGCCGAGAAATTGGTTGCCCAGCCCTTCGCCCTTGGACGCGCCGCGAACAAGCCCGGCAATGTCGACAAAACCCAGCTGGGTTTCGATGATTTTGGCCGATCCGCCAATCTTTGCGATGGCATCAAGACGCGGGTCGGGAACTGCGACATTGCCGATATTGGGTTCAATCGTGCAAAAAGGATAATTGGCCGCCTGCGCCGCCGCCGTTTCGGTCAGCGCATTGAAAAGTGTGGATTTGCCGACATTGGGCAGTCCGACGATACCGCATTTGAAACCCATTTCAGATCCTAATCTTGCAGCCGCAAAGCGACATCATTCATAAACCGCACATCGTCACCTTTGGCGAGCCATTCTGCTTCTGCCGCAACCGCGCCGAGCATAGCGGCCAGCGGGTCCATTTCTGTTTTGGCATAGTTCCCCAGGACATAGCCCGTCACGCGGTCCTTATGTCCAGGATGACCAATGCCGAGGCGCACCCGCCGAAATGGGTTGCCGATATGCGCTTCGGTGGAGCGCAATCCGTTATGCCCTGCAGTGCCGCCACCAATTTTGACCTTCACACGAAACGGATCAATATCAAGTTCGTCATGAAAGGTTGTGACAGCGCCGACATCCAGTTTGAAAAAGCGCATGGCTTCCCCAACCGAGCGCCCGCTTTCATTCATAAAGGTCGCAGGTTTGAGGAGCAGTATTTTTTCAGACCCAATCCGGCCTTCTTGGGTCCAGCCCTGAAACCGCACTTTGGGAGGGCCAAAGCTGAATATATCCGCAATCGAATCAACCGCCATAAAGCCGACATTGTGCCGGTGCAGCGCATATTGCGCGCCCGGATTACCAAGGCCGACCCATAGTTGCATATCTATCTATCACCTCCGTTCGCACTGAGCCTATCGAAGTGCCCTTCTTCTTAAGAAAAGAAAAGGGGAGGGCTCCGACAGGCTCAGCCCGAACGCGGTGTCAGGTGTTACTCTGCTTCGGCTTCGGTTGCCGTTGCAGTGTCGCCTTCGCTTGATTTCAGCGCCGACGGTGCAACAATGGTCGCGATGGTGAAATCACGGTCCGTAATTGCACTTGCCGATCCTTCTGGCAGCTTCACATGCGAAATGTGGATCGAAGCGCCGACGTCCAAACCGTGGAGTGAAACAGCGATTTCATCTGGGATGGTCGCAGCGTCGCACACCAGTTCCAGTTCGTGACGGACAATGTTGAGAACGCCGCCGCGCTTGATGCCGGGCGAAGTGTCTTCATCAACAAAATGCACAGGAACCTGAACGGTAACCTTGGCATGTTCTGAAATGCGCAGGAAATCGACGTGCAATGGGCGATCTGAAACCGGATGAAAGGCCACATCTTTTGGCAGCGTCCGCACTGATTTTCCGCCGATTTCGATCATCACAACCGAATTCATAAAATGGCCAGTGTGGAGTGCCTTCATCAATGCCTTTTCTTCGACATGGATGGTGGCAGGCTCTTCATTGCTACCGTAAATTACGGCAGGAATACGGTTTTCGCGACGCAGTGCACGAGAGGCTCCCTTGCCTGCCCGATCACGCGTCTCGGCCGACAGGGTCAGCTGATCGCTCATAATGTTTCTCCAAATTTAAGTTACTTGCCGCCCACGCCTCCAGGGATGACCACGGAACGCCAAGCGCGCGCCATTAGGCCAAACAGTGCGAAAGGGCAAGTGTTACGACTTAATGCGTTTCGCCTTGATCCGCCGCGCCTTCAGCAAAGCTTGGACGCTTTCAGGACCAGCAAGATGGCCAGCACCAACCGCGATGAACAAGGTGCCGGGTTTTTCCATGCGCTTTTCAATCCACTGTGCCCATTTAATGTTGCGGTCAGTCAACAATAATTTCTTGAGATCGGGCGTGGACGCCATCTCTGCGTTCATCAGCTGGCCCAGCGCATCGGGTTTGCCTGTGGCCCAATTGTCGACCATGGTTTTGATCACCTTGTCGCCCTCAGGAAGCTCTTTGATCGTTTCGCCGAGCAGCGCGATTTGCTGAGCCTCTGGCATCGTATCAAACAGATCAAGCTGGAACAGCACGGATTCCAGCTCTCCCAGCGCCTTGCCGTCACGCTTCGCTGCTGTCATCAGATGCTTATCGACGCCGTTTTCCGGATTATATCCCAGTTTTTGGATCGACAGAACGGTCAACGTATTTGTGACAAACCAAGGCTCAATCGTTTCAAATGCGGCAATGGGCAGTCCAAGACTTTCCATGGCCTTGGCATAGCCCACCGCCATTTCAGGCGGCAATTTTTTGGACAGCGGCGGCCCGTCCTTGTCAATCGCGCGGTCGATCACCAATTTTTGAACGACAGCTGCATCGGGTTCAAGGATTTCAAAGATCACTTCGGAAGAGGCATCATAGGCCTTTTTCACGCCACCATCGAACCAGATGATATTGGGTTTAAGGACGTGGATCGTCCCGAACAGATAAATGGTCGTGTCTTTATCTTTGATCACCCACAGTGCAGGGTCGGCATAAACCACGGGAGGAGGTGCGGGCGGGGCAGGCGGGGCAGGCGGCACATCCTTTGCCTGCGCAACTGAGGAAAGCAACGTTACGGCGATCAGACCTTTGAAAAATTTATGCACGTTTTACCCCTGTGAGTTCGCTTTGGCTGGCGGCAGTGCTGACTGAATCGCGCGGCTTCGTCAAATCATCATTGTTGATCGCTTGACCCACCGCGCCCCATCGGCCAAAGCGCGCGGAATATTGCAGCTGCGAAGGGACTCGTTTTGGGCGCAAAAAACCCGCTCAGTTTCCAGAAACTCATCCTCACGCTCCATGATTATTGGGGCGATCAAGGCTGTGTGATTTTGCAACCTTATGACATGCGTGTCGGGGCGGGGACATTTCACCCTGCGACAACCTTACGCGCGCTAGGCCCCGATCACTGGAATGCGGCCTATGTTCAGCCATCACGGCGTCCAACCGATGGGCGCTACGGTGAAAATCCCAACCGGTTGCAACATTATTACCAATATCAGGTGATTATGAAGCCTTCTCCCGCAAACCTGCAGGAGCTTTATCTGGGGTCACTCGACGCAATTGGCATTGACCCACTCAAACACGATATCCGCTTTGTTGAGGATGACTGGGAAAGCCCGACTCTGGGCGCATGGGGCCTTGGTTGGGAAGTTTGGTGCGACGGGATGGAAGTGACCCAGTTCACCTATTTCCAGCAGATGGGCGGGTTTGATTGCAAGCCCGTTGCAGGGGAGCTGACTTACGGCCTCGAACGTTTGGCTATGTATATTCAAGGTGTCGATAGCGTTTATGATCTTGCGTTCAACGATAGGGGTGTGACCTACGGCGACGTGTTCCACAAGAATGAGGTGGAGTTCAGCACCTATAATTTCGAGGTTGCCGATACCGCATCATTGTTCGACGGTTTTTCCAAAGCCGAGGCCGAATGCAAGCGCTGCATCGACGCAAACATTCCGCTGGCTGCTTATGACCAGGCGATTGAGGCGAGCCACCTTTTCAACCTCCTCCAAGCGCGCGGCGTGATTTCGGTGCAGGAACGCGCCAGCTATATGGGCCGCGTGCGCGATCTGGCGAAGGGGGCGTGTCAGGCGTGGATGGAAAAGAACGGGTGGGTAGGGTGACCGATTTTCTCCTCGAACTCCGCAGCGAAGAAATCCCTGCACGGATGCAGGCCAAGGCCTGTGATGACCTCACGCGGCTGTTTGGCGCTGAACTCGCCAAGGCGGGGCTGAAGGCGTCCGCGCTTGAAACCTATGCCACGCCGCGGCGTTTGGCGCTGATTGTGCGCGGGCTACCGCTGGAAACGGCGGCTGTCAGCGAAGAAATCAAAGGCCCAAAAACAGCTGCCCTGCCGCAAGCTCTTGAAGGGTTTCTGCGCAAGACGGGTCTGACGCAGGATCAGCTGGTTGACCGCGACGGCATCTATTTTGCGGTGATCGAAAAGCCGGGCAGGGCGACAGCAGATGTCCTCGCCGAAGCGATCCCCGCGATCATCCGCGCTTTTCCGTGGCCCAAATCCATGCGGTGGGGGGATGCGTCCCAGTCCACCGAAAGCCTGCGGTGGGTGCGGCCTTTGCAGGGGATCATCGCGCTGCTCGGCGACGCGGTGGTGCCGTTTGAAATTGATGGCATCCACAGTGGGTCGACGACGATGGGCCACCGCTTCCACCATGCAGGTGAAGTGACCATTGGCAATACGGCCGATTATGCGGTAAAGCTCCGCACGGCACACGTGATCCTTGATCAGGCTGAGCGCGCGAACATCATCCGAGACGGCGCGGTTCAGGCTGCCACTGCGGCGGGGCTTGTGCTGGTTGGGGATGAAGGTTTGGTCGCGGAAAATGCGGGCCTTACCGAATGGCCCGTGCCAATGCTGGGGCGTTTTGATCCGGCGTTTCTGGCCGTACCAGAAGAAGTCATCCAGCTGACCGCACGGGTGAACCAGAAATATTTCATTTGCCGTAACACGGACGGCACGCTGGCGAATGCGTTCGTCTGCACGGCCAATTTGAACCCCAATGACGGCGGCGCAGCGGTGGTTGCGGGCAATGAAAAAGTTCTCGCCGCGCGGCTTTCAGATGCGAAGTTCTTTTGGGAACAGGATTTGAAAGTGCCTCTCACGGTGCAGGCGGATAAACTGTCGAACATTGTGTTCCATGAAAAATTGGGGACTGTGGCCGATAAGGTTGAACGCGTGGCAAAACTGGCGCGGCGGTTGGTTGAAAGTGGTGTCATAAAGCCCCGCCCCTTTAGGGGAGGGGTTGGGGTGGGGACTGTGAACATCACTCCCGCTTCCGATTTGGTGGACACTCCCCACCCCAACCCCTCCCCTAAAGGGGCGGGGCTAAGTTTAGCCGATCAAGCCGAAACCGCAGCGCGCCTGTGCAAAGCAGACCTCGTCACCGGCATGGTCGGTGAATTCCCCGAATTACAAGGCATCATGGGCGGCTATTACGCCCGCGCACAGGGCCACGGTGACGCTGTGGCCGATGCGATCCGCGATCATTACAAGCCTGTGGGGCAAGGCGACGATGTGCCGACCGCGCCGGTGACGGTGGCGGTGAGTTTGGCGGATAAGCTGGATACGCTTTGCCAGTTTTTCCTCATTGATGACGCACCCACTGGTTCGAAAGATCCGTTTGCGCTTCGCCGTGCAGCTCTGAGCATCATTTCTCTCATTCTCAACAATGATCTGCGGTTTCGAATGGAAGCTGTTCTGTTGAAAGCGGTTGAGGACGATTTGGCCAAGTTCAGTGTCGTTTGGGAAGGCAACCTTGAAACAAGGCTTGCTACCTTCTTCGCCGACCGCCTCAAAGTCCAACAACGCGAGGCAGGCGTCCGTCACGATCTGATCGATGCGGTTTTTGCGCTTGGTGGGGAGGATGATCTCGTCCGCTTGATCGCACGGACGCGCGCTTTGCAGGCTTTTGTTGGCACCGATGAGGGGGCGAATTTGCTTGCCGGGTATAAGCGCGCGGCGAATATATTGAAGCAGGCAGCTTCGGATAGTAACAATCGTCACCCTGAACTTGTTTCAGGGTCCACGTTGCCGTCTGAACCAATCGGTGGGAATGAAGCATGGATGCTGAAACAAGTTCAGCATGACGGCGTGGCGGTTGAAACTGATCTGTTCACCGCGCTCAACGCCGCCGAATCCCTTGCCACATCGGCCATCGCAGCCGAAGATTTTGAAGCTGCGATGTCCGCGCTTGCCTCACTCCGCGCGCCGATTGATGCGTTTTTTGAGGGCGTGATGGTGAATGATCCAGACCCAGATAAACGGGCCTACCGCCTTGGCCTGCTGGCACGGTTCCGTGACGCTGTGCATAGAGTTGCCGATTTTTCGAAGATTGAGGGGTAGGCTTGCGCCCCTCCCGCAAGCAGGAGGGGGAATAAGGGAGTTAAGACATGACCAATTATGTGTACCGTTTTGGTGGCGGCGTTTCAGACGGTGGCGATCTCGACAAGACGATCCTTGGGGGCAAGGGTGCGAATTTGGACGGCATGGCCAGCATCGGCCTGCCGGTCCCGCCCGGTTTCACCATTTCCACGCCGATGTGCACGGCCTATTATGACAATGGCGAAAAATTTCCTGATCTGTTGATGCCCCAAGTTGCAGGCGGGATCGCGCATATTGAAGGTGTGACGGGGAAACGTTTCGGGGATGCTGCGGATCCTCTGCTCGTCTCGGTCCGGTCAGGCGCGCGTGTGTCTATGCCGGGGATGATGGATACCGTTCTCAACCTTGGCCTGAATGATGAAACGGTTGAAGGGTTGGCCGCGACATCAGGCGACGCGCGTTTTGCGTGGGACAGTTACCGCCGCTTCATCCAAATGTATGCGGACGTGGTGCTAGAGCTTGATCACGGCGCGTTTGAAGAAGCGCTGGAAATCGCCAAGGAAGACAAGGGTTTCTACCTCGACACCGAACTGTCCGCTGATGATCTGCGCGCGCTGGTGCAGGACTATAAGAAACTGGTCGCAGCGCTTTGGGGCAAGCCTTTTCCGCAGGATGTGCACGATCAGCTGTGGGGCGCGGTGGGCGCGGTGTTCGGATCATGGCAATCTGAACGTGCCAAGGTGTACCGGCGGATCAACAGCATCCCCGGCGATTGGGGCACCGCCGTCAACGTGCAAGCGATGGTGTTTGGCAATATGGGGGAGACGTCGGCGACCGGGGTTGCCTTTACGCGCGATCCGGCGACCGGCGCGAATGCCTATTACGGCGAATTCCTGATCAACGCACAGGGCGAAGATGTCGTTGCGGGCATTCGCACACCGCAATATCTGACAACGGCCGCGCGCGCGGCTGCGAATGCCAAACCGCTGAGCATGGAAGAGGCGATGCCAGCGGTTTACGCCGAACTGGCCGGCGTGTTTGCGATCCTTGAAACGCATTACCGCGATATGCAGGACATTGAATTCACCGTTGAACGCGGCAAGCTGTGGATGCTGCAAACCCGTTCGGGCAAGCGCACAGCCAAGGCAGCGCTTAAGATTTCGGTCGATATGGCCAATGAGGGCTTGATCACGCGCGAAGAAGCGGTGGTACGGGTTGATCCGTCTGCACTTGATCAATTGCTTCACCCGACGCTGGATCCAAAGGCCCCGCGCGATGTCCTCACCAAAGGGCTGCCAGCCTCACCTGGCGCAGCGTGCGGGATTGCGGTGTTTGACAGCGATACGGCTGAAAAACGTGCTGAGATGGGCGATGCGGTCATATTGGTGCGGATGGAAACATCGCCTGAAGATATTCACGGGATGCACGCGGCCAAGGGCATTCTGACTGCGCGCGGCGGGATGACCAGCCACGCAGCGGTTGTCGCGCGCGGTATGGGGCGGCCCTGTGTATCTGGTGCGGGTAGCCTTGCGATTGATGCAAAAGCGCGAGTGTTCCGTGTCGGCGGGCGCGAAATCCGCGAAGGCGATGTCATTACCATCGACGGCACCTCTGGTGAAATCATGGCGGGGGAAGTGCCCACTGTGCAGCCCGAACTGTCGGGTGATTTTGGCGCATTGATGGTGTGGGCCGATGCCATGCGCCGGATGAAGGTGCGCGCCAACGCCGAAACCCCCGCCGATTGCCGCATTGCGCGCGAATTTGGGGCAGAGGGTGTGGGGCTTTGCCGCACCGAACATATGTTTTTTGAGGCGAGCCGGATCACATCTGTGCGTCAGATGATTTTGGCCGAGGATGAGGCTGGACGGCGCGCGGCCTTAGCGAAATTGCTTCCCGAACAGCGCGCGGATTTCAAGGGTATTTTTGAAGAAATGGCGGGGTTGCCAGTGACGATCCGCTTGCTTGACCCTCCACTGCATGAATTTTTGCCCACCGAAGAAAGCGATTTCGCAGCGGTGGCAGAGGCAGCAGGCGTGGGCGTTGAAACGCTTAAGCGCCGCGCCGCAGAACTGCATGAATTCAACCCCATGCTGGGGCACCGTGGCTGTCGTCTTGGCGTAACTTATCCAGAGATTTATGAAATTCAGGCGCGGGCCATTTTTGAAGCGGCCTGTGATCTGGAAATTTCGCCGATCCCCGAAGTCATGGTGCCCCTTGTCGCGACCAAACGCGAACTTGAACTGATGAAGGACGTGATTGACCGCACGGCTGAGGCTGTATTCGCCGAACGCGGTAAGCGGATCGATTATCTGGTTGGGACAATGATTGAACTGCCCCGCGCGGCGTTAATGGCGGGTCAAATTGCCGAAGAGGCTGCATTCTTTAGCTTTGGCACCAATGATCTTACCCAAACCACGCTCGGCGTTTCACGCGATGATGCCAGCCGGTTCCTGACCCATTATGTCGATAAAGGCATTTATGACCGCGACCCGTTTGTCAGCCTTGATGTTGAAGGCGTGGGCGAATTGGTCAAAATTGCCGCTGAACGGGGCAGGGCAACGCGCCCTGACATTAAACTCGGCATTTGCGGCGAACACGGCGGCGATCCGGCGTCGATTGCCTTCTGCGAAAGCGTCGGCCTCGATTATGTCAGCGCGTCACCTTACCGTGTCCCCATCGCCCGTTTGGCCGCAGCACAGGCGACGTTGAACAAGTCCTGATCTTACGGCTTATCGATCAGCGCGTCCTTGATCGAACAGGCGGCTGGCCCAAGGATCACGATGAACAACACCGGCAGAATGAAAAGGATCAGCGGGATTGTCATAATCGCTGGCAGGCGCGCGGCCTTTTCTTCGGCGCGCATCATGCGTTCATTGCGGAATTCAGCGGAGAGAACGCGCAAGGCTGATGCAAGTGGCGTCCCGTATTTTTCGGTCTGAATCATCGTCGTAACGACGCCGCGCACTGAGTCGAGCGCAACACGCGCAGCCAGATTTTCAAATGCATGCCGCCGCTCGGTCAAAAAGCCGAGTTCAATCGACGTCAACGTAAATTCATCCCCCAATTCTGGGTAGGCGCGCCCCAATTCCTTTGCAACGCGACCAAAGGCGGTATCGACTGTCAGGCCTGCTTCGGCACAGATGACGAGCAAATCCAGCGCGTCCGGCAGGCCTTTACGAATAGCATCGACACGCTTTTTGATTTTGTTCTGGATGAAAAGATCAGGCGCTTTGTAGCCGCCGATCAATGCCCCTGCCATCGCTCCAAAACGCTTCATAGGCGATAAATCTGGCCAAAGATCAAGGAAGTAAACGCATGTAATTGCTGTGCCCCCCAGGACGATTGGCAGAACCATACGTCCAAAAATAACGGCGACGGCCAAGTCCTTTGACCGAATACCGGCCTGCATCAGTTTCGACTGCGCTTCTTTCAGCTGGCTTTCTTGAAGCACCTTTAACGAGGACAAGAACGAGCGGAGTCTATCGGTTGTTTCGTTTTTCTGATTCAGTTTTGCGCGACGTTTTGATGTCGATGCAACGATACCGGCCTTTAATTGTTCACGGCGCTCATTAAGCGCTTTGACGCGCTTGGCCATTGGATCACGCACCGTCGTCGCGGCATAAATGGCAACAAGGACTGCAAACGCAGCCAGTGCAGCCATAATTGTGGCGACCCAGAGTACATCGACTCCCATCAGGGTAGGTCCAGCTGGTTGTTGCATGATAATTTCTCTTCCTATTACCAGCTAGATTTCAAAGTTGATCATTTGGGACATGATGAACACGCCAATGCTCATCCAGATAAGCCCGCCGCCGCCTGCGATCATCAGGCGTTGATCAATGAAGAACCCGCCGAGATACTTATCGTTGACCATGTAAATCAAAATGAAAACGATGAAGGGCAAGGACCCAACGATATAGGCAGACGCTTTCGATTCAGATGCCATCGCCTTAATCTTGAGTTTCATCTGGGCGCGCTTGCGCAAAACATCGGCCAAATTCGAGAGTGTTTCAGCCAGATTGCCGCCTGTTTCCCGCTGAATTGCAAGCGTGATGACGAAAAACTGAAACTCCGGCGTGTTCAGGCGCTCTGCGCACTCAACGAGCGCCTCATCCATCGTGCGACCAATTTTAATTTTATCGATGACCAGCCGGAATTCAACCCCGATCGGGCCAGGCAATTCAGCGGCAACAACCCCAAGCGTTTCTGAAATGGGCAGACCTGAACGCAAACCGCGCACCATTAATTCAATGGCGTCGGGAAAACGTGCCGTAAATTGGGCAATGCGCTTTTTAATAAAATAGCCAACGACTTTATGGGGAATGACAGCGCCAATCACACCGCCAAGCAAAAGTGCCAGCAGGATTGAGGCTCCCTTGAACCACAAAGCCAAAGTAACAAACACAGCCAAGCCAAGGCTCACGAGCAAATATTTGCCAAGCGTCCAAGGCTTTCCCGTCATCTGAAGCCGTTTTGAGATCAGTTCCGGGTTCGGGATAAGCGGGTTTTTGAAGCCTTCCGAACCAAATGTTTTGCGGTTCGCAATGATCCGCTTCATTTGCGATTCTGCTGTGATCGCACCGATCATATGACGGTCTTTTAATCCGCTTAACCGGCGCGCTTGTGCTTTTTCAAGGGATGGCCCTGAAAAGGCAAAAACCAGCATGAAAAGCGTCGCAATCGCGCCGCCAGCTAAAAAGATCATCGGTGATATTTGCATCAGAGCAAGTTCCGGTTTTCGAGGGTAATCAACTTAGGCCGACACTTTGTGCGGCCCCCGTTGTTCTAAGCATCTACACTTTGGGCTGGGGCATCACTTTTCTTATCACGCTTTGGCAGCATCGATTTGAAATCAACGATTTTACCCATGAGTGATTTGGATTTTGGTTTTACAATTGAACTTACACCTTCGCCCTCCGCATCATCTGACGATTTTGCGATAAGAATTTGCGCAATCTCTTGGAGTGCATTCGAGATTTTGGCCCCTTTTCCAGCATCGGAAACGGGTTTCCCCAATTTCGCAGCCTGGCTTGTCACTTTCAGATCGTAAGGAAGCACAACATCCACTTTGCGTTCAATCGAGGCTTCAAAATCCTTGCGTGTGATTTCAGGTGTTCCGGCCGATGCTACGCGGTTGAGGGCAACAACGACGCTCGATTGCGGGGCATTTGATTTCAACCACGACAGAATGCGGATTGTGTCCCGTGCTGAAGCGAGTGTCAGATCAGCAACGACAACGGTTGATTGAACATCATTCATCAAATGAGGATGCTGTACCAACATGTTGCGTGGTAAATCGATGACCGTGCATTCAAAAGCAGAGCGAAGCTCTTCTTGTAATTGATAAAATGCCGTTCCATCGGTCAACATTGGCTGATTGATAGGCGCTTCAGCGGACAAAATGGCGAGCTTTTCATTCGCTTTCACCATCGCGCGCTCGATAAACAAACCGTCAATGCGGCTTGGGTTTTCGATGGCGTCGGTCAACCCACGGCCTGGTTCAAGATCAAGGGTCAAAGCCCCTGTTCCGAAATGGACATCAAGGTCAAGCAACGCGGTTGAACGACGTTCTTTTTCGCTGAAAATCCAAGCCAGTGACGATGCAACCATTGAGGCCCCAATGCCGCCACGAACACCGATTACTGCGGTCATAATATGCGGGCGTTCGGCCTGTGCCTCAACATGGCGCGGCGCATTCAGAAAATTCTGCGCGTTCGCAAATGTATCGCGCAACTGGTCTGGGCTAAATGGTTTCAGAAGATAATCCTGAATGCCGCTGGCCAGCAAATCGCGGTAAAGGCGAACATCATTGACCTGACCAGTTGCAATCACAACAGTCCCTGGTTCGCAGACTTCTGCCAAAGCGTTGATATCATTAAGTGGATCGCCTGATTCCGACAGATCGACAAATAAGATGATCGGGCTTGCCGATACGGACAGCGATTGCACAGCGTTGCGCAAGCCGCCCTTATGAACCTTTTCCGGTGCCCACCCCAATTCGGTGCAGATCGGACGGATCATATCAGCGGTTTGTTCATCACAGATATAGGCGGCAAATGGATCGCGATTTGATCCGTTGTTCCGCGAGGGTGACCAAGGCGCGTTCATTGTTGTCCAGTCCCTTCTGAGCTTAAGCCGCCGCTTCCAGTGTTTGTTGAATCGCGGTATGTTTTGACGGCTTTTGATGAGGTCGCGACGGACGTGGTCGGATCACCGATTTGGCCTTCGATCAGGTCCGACGGATTGGCAATCATCGCGGCAAGGTTGCTGCTGGTTGCACATCCATAATTGGACGATGTGCGCGCGCCAAAATTAGGTTGCGCAGGTTGGCTCCAGTCAGAACACCCTGGAACAACAGCTTTCAGCCGGCTTACCACAACGCGCAGCGAACCCGGTGCAACTTGTCCAGCGGTCAGCGGCGCTGATTTATCGATCAGCAAACCATAGCGCGCAGCCAATGTCGCAACAACGTCTGTCGCGCCGTTGCTGACATAATTGTCCGCATTATCGACAGCAATTTTATCACCGTAACCGATTTTGAGCGAGTTAAACCAACCGGCAAGGCGATTTGCTTCACTGGCGGTAATCGAACCACCATCGGTCGCGACATCATAAACATAATCTGTGCGTGATACGACGGGCTGATGGGCTGTTGCTAACCCGCGATTTGAAGCGGCCTTGGTCTTTTTTGCGTAAGCGGGGCCGCCTGCCGATACGGCAAGTGCGATGCCCAAAAGGATGGCTGTGCGTTTCATTGTCATTGTCGGGAACTCCCTAATCACTTTTATCAGTTGCCAAAGCCGGGTGTCGGCGCAGCGGCGGCAGTTTGTTTGTCTTTGCGCGAACGTTTGCCACCACCATCAGCGGGCAGTGCAGCACCAACTGATGGCGCTGGAACCACGACGGGATCGCCCATTCTTGGTTTGGCGCGTTCTTCGCCTGATTTTCCGTCAAACGTCTGGCCAAGCAGCAAACGTTGGGCATCAGTTGGCGCGCGGTAACCATCGGTCGGCAGTGCAATTTGGTTCGCTGAAACAGGTCTGACCAGATACGGTGTCACGATAATGACCAGTTCGGTTTCGTTACGACGAAAATTGTTCGATTTGAACAAAGCGCCCAAAATTGGCAGATCGCCAAGAAAGGGTGCTTTATCCGTTGAGTTATTCTGCGAGCTTTGCAGCAATCCGCCGATCATAAAGCTTTGCCCCGAACCCATTTCAACCGTGGTTTCGGTGCGCCGTGTTGACAGTGCCGGAATTGTAAAGCCGCCGAGCGTGACAGACCCTGCCGATGTCAGTTGCGATACTTCGGGACGCACCCGCATCGAAATGCGACCGTCAGCCAAAACGGTGGGTGTGAACGCGAGGCTGACACCATATTGTTTATATTCGACAGAGATCGTGTTTGATGATCCTTGTGCAATCGGGATTGGAATTTCACCACCCGCGAGGAAACTTGCTGTTTCCCCCGAAATGGCAGTCAAATTTGGTTCTGCCAAAGTGGTCACCAACCCATCATTTTCAGCGAGATCGAGTGCGGCTTCAAGATCAAGGCCCAGGAAACGACCCGCATAGGCAAGCGTGGAACCACCCGTAACCGGCTTAATAACCGCTCTAATGTCATTCGGGTTCGCAGGTGTCAGCGGGTTAAGTTCGAAAGTGAGAGCGTCTGAACGTCCCTGTCCGAAAAGGAAACCACCCGAACCTGCAAGGAGGTTAAACCCAACCTTTTTGGTAAAATCGCGGCTGACTTCCGCAATTTTGACATGCAGGCTAACCTGAAGCGGGGTCGCCGATTTCAGGCGGCTGACCACTTTTGTATTTGCACCCAGAAATGCTTCGACCAGACGTTCAGCCTCTGCGCTGTCTTCTGGCGTTGCAACAGTGCCCGTCAGCAGAACGAGGCCGTTCATGGTCGTCGTTTTAATCTGTGCTTCTGGCATCGCCAAGGACAGCATGTGATCCAATGAGTTGATGTTGGTGCCGACCCGGACGTTGGTCGAATAAACGACCTTGCCGTCCTTGCTCATCGCGAACACCGTTGATTCGCCGCTTGTCTTTGCAAAGACATAGATTTGACGCGGTGAACGGACCTGCACATCGGCAACGGCTTCGTTGGACACCATCACGTCTGAAATCGCAGCCGGAAGGTTGATCAACTGTCCGCGTCCTTGCGAAAGAGCCAGGTCGTTGGAAGGGCGCTGGGTTGTTTGCGCGGAGGCAGGACTGATGGCCGCTGTGACTGCGATCAAACTTGCTGTCATCGCGGTGGCGGTGGCAATTGCCAGTCGCGCACTGCGGAGTTTATTTTGCAATATCATTTTACTTACCCCCAACTTCGACCGCTTCAACACGGCCGGGTCGCCAAATCTTGATAATAGGTCCAGTTGGACGATCAACTGCGCCTGTGCTGGCTGAACTGCTTGACGCAGCATTATTGCCGGACGCAGATGATGCGACACGTGGTACCGAACGCCGTTGGAACCGCGAAACGTCTGCCCCAGTGACAAAGGTCGTGCCGGTGTCAGTTGGGCGCGACGCCACTGCGAGCAGCATCTGTTTTTCAGCCTTAGGGTCTGTACCCTCTGGCACAGTCACTTCGCCAGATGCTATGGCACGTTCCAATTCAGCATTATTGTCTGCAAGCGAGCGCAGCGAGAGTGATAGCTGACCAATCGATTGAGCAACTGCGATTTTTTCAGCCATACGCGCGGTTGATTCCAGCGTAACGGTTGAAAAGATTTTCACTTCGCGTTTGCCTTCGGCGTCTTCACTGACAGTACGTTGATCGGTGGCAAGCACTCGCAAATTGCGGATAATTGTTTCAGACGCGCGCAGGGCAGGGCCTTCACCACCTTCAACAGATTGGCTCAACAGCAAATCGACGCGGTCACCCGGGAAGATAAAGCCTGCGACGCCGCTTTGTGCTGATACTGAAACAGTCACAGCGCGCATGCCAGGTCCAAGAGCAGCAGCAAGGAAGCCGCGATCACCTGGCTTAACCAATGCACCTTGTGTCACGGGCTGTCCGGCAGTCACTTGTGACCGCACGACTGTGCCGTTGAGTGAATTTGGATCGATAGCACCCTTGAGGTAATAAGCGTTCTGGATCAGATCCTTGGGCCACGGCTGATAGCGGAAACTATCTGGGCCGATGATCGTGCCAATCGGAAGTGCCCGTGTGGCGACCAATATCTCTGTTCCCGATTCAACAGGTGCGGCGACGGCGGCCGCTGCTTTGGGGGCAGATGCCCCTTCAAACATGTTCTTTGCCATGAAAGCGGTAATCCCGGCAACGAGCAGGGCTCCGATCAGCAGTGCGAGTTTTTTAGCGTCCATGCGCGCATTCCCCTAGCGGCGAGAGTTCAGGTATTGGATGAAGTATTTCACCCAAAATGGTTAAGATATCGTTCGTAGATCACACAAAGCCCTGCGAGCGCGATTGCGACCCCGTACGGTATTTCCAGTTCTGTCTGGGATTTGCGCACTTTGTGCACAATCCAATAGGCCAAAGTCAGCAGCCCGCCGATGATGGACATCAACAGCAACAGCCGCACCGTGCTGAGCAACGGAAACCAGAGCGCCAGCGCGCCGATCAGTTTAACATCACCGCCGCCCATGACGTTGAGCGCGAAAAAAACTGTGAAAAGCCCAAAGAAGGCAAGGGCAATGCCCAATTGGATCGCCATGCCGGGCCATATTGTATAACCAAGCGCGAACCATAAAAGCGGGGCAAGCAACGCAATGATTGCGGTCAACCAGTTCTCAATGATACGGGCTTTCAGATCGCCAATTGCGGCTATCACGAGCAGAAGGCATAAAACCGCATGAAGCGGAAGAACAAGGCTTTGAACATTCATGGCCCAAACCTATACTGAAAGATGCCTTACCAAATGGTAACCATGACACCGGCCCCGCCTCATTCTGATCGCCGTGCATATCCCAATGATGCCACGCTCAGCTTTGTTTATGCGCGTGACGGCTGGGCTTTGCGGACTTTTGATTGGCCGACCCATTCTGAAGTTTCACCGCGCGGTTCAATCTTGTTTCAAGGGGGACGCGGGGATATTATCGAAAAATATCTGGAAAGCTTTGCCGCATGGCACGATGAAAATTGGCATGTTACCGCTTTTGATTGGCGCGGTCAGGGCGGCTCTGGACGGCTTAGCAGCAATCCCTTGGTTGGGCATATTGAAGACTTTTCAGTTTGGATTGATGATCTGGCCAGATTTTATGCAGACTGGGTTGCGCGAACACCTGCGCCCCATGTCATCATCGGGCATTCAATGGGGGGGCATTTAATCCTTCGCGCGCTTGCCGAGGACCGTATTGCACCAGATGCCGCTGTTTTAGTTGCGCCGATGCTTGGATTCCATACGGCCCCACTTCCTGTGTGGATTGCACGCAAAGCGGTGGCTTTCATGGCACGCGTGAGGCCTGCTGATGAACCTGCATGGGGTAAAAATGAAAAACCAGGTGTGTTTCTGCCGTCGCGGCAATTGCTGCTGACGCATGATGCGGCGCGCTATGCGGATGAGCTATTCTGGAAAGACAAAATTCCTTCGCTAACGTTAGGACCACCAAGTTGGCAGTGGTTGCGCGCTGCCAACACTTCTATTGCGAAGATGTTGGTGCCGGGCGTGATTGAGCAGATTAAGACGCCGGTTCTTGTGATTGGCACTGACGGTGACAAATTGGTCAATCCAAAAGCCATTGTGACCTTTGCAGCGAGGATACCCAAGGCAATCCTTAAAATGTTCGATAAGCGTGTGGCGCATGAAATATTGAGAGAATGCGATGCGCCGCGCGACGAAGCGCTTAAAAATATTGCATCCTTTCTCGCTGAATATGCGCCGCATCCCTGATGCATTTTGACGTTGCCATTATTGGGGCAGGCATTGCTGGGGCCAGTATCGCGTCAGAGCTCGCGCCCCACATGTCCGTCCTTCTGATCGAAATGGAGGCGCACCCAGGCTATCATGCGACCGGGCGTTCTGCTGCGTTCTGGACTGAAACCTACGGCGGTCCGTTGGTTCAGCCCCTCACAACAGCATCTGGCAGTTTTCTAGCCCGCCCAGACATTGATTTTTCAGAGGATAGTTTTTTGTCCGACCGCGGGGCGCTTTATTTGGGCGGTCGGAAGGATGAACAGGCAATTTCAGCTTTCATAACGGAATTTGAGGGGTCTGGTGTCACGTTAGAACGGCTTGATCCCCCCGCATTGGATGCGCGGATACCAAAGCTTAAATCTGCATGGGATCGCGGGGTTTGGGAACCCCAATGTGCCGACATAGATGTTGCGCGCCTCCACGCGGCCTATTTGCGGAACGCGAAACGGCACGGAGCATTGCTTTCCTGTCAGACGACGGTGGATCGGTTGTCATGCAATAACGGCACATGGACGATTGGATCGAGAGTTGCCGAATGGAAAGCCGCACGTATCATAAATGCGGCGGGCGCTTGGGCGGATAAGGTCGCTAAAATTGCAGGTGTCGGCGTGGCCGGGATTAAACCCTTTCGGCGCACCATTGCACGGTTGCGTGTCGACGCTGAAGTGCCAGAAGATCTGCCTTTGGTCCTAGACATCAATGGCAGTTTTTATTTCAAACCAGATACGGGGGGGCGGATATGGCTTAGCCCTCATGATGAAACAGAGTCGCTGCCCTGCGATGCAGCACCTGAAGAAATCGATATTGCGACAGCGATTGATAGGTTTCAAAAAGTGGTGGATTGGCCAGTGCTTGCCGTGGAGCACAGCTGGGCTGGATTGCGCAGTTTTGCGCCAGATCGTTTGCCTGTTTTTGGTGTTGACCCAAGTGCGCCCAATTTCTTCTGGAGTGCGGGGCAAGGTGGTTTTGGTATTCAGACGGCACCCGCAGTGGCAAAACTTCTTGCCGCACAGATATTGGGTGCAGAGCCGGATGTCAGCGTAGGTCAAATCGACCCGGCACCCTATGCGCCGGGCCGTTTTGCACAAAAATCTATTTGATTTCTTTCACGTCCGCGCTGGCGGAGTTTTTGACGTTTTCAATACATTTCATTGCGCCGGCCTTTGCGGAATAGCCTTCGCTGGATGTTGCAAGAATATTACCATTGGCATGACGCAGACGCCACCGATGTTCGCCCTTTTTGTCCTTATAGACTTCAAAATGCATGATCCATTCTCCTCTTCCATTGTCGGAAAGAAGATTATGCACCGCTGCGCGCGGCAATCAAGGCAGCATTACTGGCCAGCACATCAGCGCGTTCGTTGTCAGGGTCCCCCGCATGACCCTTCACCCATTGCCAATCAATGCGGTGGTCAGCTGTGGCAAGGATAAGTTCTTGCCAGAGTTCAGCATTTTTAACAGGCTTCTTGGCGGCAGTGCGCCAGCCATTTTTTTGCCAGCCGAAAATCCACTTTGTAATGCCGTCTTTTACATAGACGCTGTCGGTAACCAAAGTGACATGGCAGGGGCGCTTGAGCGCTTGAAGGGCGCGAATCGCAGCCATGAGCTCCATGCGGTTGTTGGTGGATGGGTTTTCACCGCCCGATAATTCTCTTTCATTGGTCCCTGACCGGATGAGTGCGCCCCATCCTCCTGGGCCCGGATTGCCCTTGCACGCGCCATCTGTGGCGATTTTGACACGGGCAAGTTCAGTCATGACTTTGCGTAATGATCCAGGCGATTGAGAAATGCGACGGGGTCTTTGCGCGTCACCAGCGCATCCGCCGGAGTATTGAACCAATCCCATGACCGTGTGAGCAAAAACCGCAGGCACGCCCCGCGCGCGAGAATGGTGAAAGCCTGTTCTTCATCCTTGGTCAAACCAAAATTGTCGCGGTATCCTTGGATTAAAGCTTTACTGAGTGCGTCATCAAAATTGCGCCCTTCATTGTCAAAACACCAGGCGGCATGGGTGACTGCCAAATCCCAAGCGCGGATTTCAGTGCAGGCAAAATAGAAATCGATCAGGCCGCTAACACTATCCCCCCGCATCAGCACATTATCGGGAAACAGATCACCGTGGACAATGGATGTTGGCAGACGTGTTGGCCAGTGCGCGCGCAGATAAGTACATTCGTCCATAACGCGCGCGTGCAAACCGGGCTGGATGGTGTCGAGATCTGTGCCGCACCGCGCCGCGAGGTCAAACCAGCCTTCCAATCCAAGCGCATTGGGGCGATGTTGGGTAAAACTCGCCAGTGCCGTGTGCATTTGCCCCAATGCGCAGCCCACTGCTTTGGCTTGGGCAGGGGTCGGGTGGCTGACAGAAACACCTGAGAGAAATTCAATCAAGCATGCAGGTCGCCCGGCAACCTGCTGCACTTGTGTTCCGTCATTCGCTTTGATCGCGCGCGGGACAGCGCATCCCATATCTGCCAAATGATCGAGCAATTTGAGGAAGAAAGGCAGGTCGCTATGGTCGACGCGTTCTTCATAGAGCGTCAGGAAAAACCGCCCCTTGGTGGTGTCGATCATATAATTGCTGTTTTGAACACCCTCCGCAATACCTTTTGCGGATACCAAGTGCCCGACATCAAAGAGGCACAGCAAAGCCGCCATTTGTTCAGCCGAAACATGCGTATAAACAGCCATAAACGGCCTCAGACTGTCAATTCGCGGGGCAGTTTGAAGACCATATCTTCAGTTGCCGTGGTGATCTGTTCTTCGGTTACGGCGAAGTGGTTGGACAACCAATCGACAACTTCTCGTACCAAAATTTCTGGGGCAGAGGCCCCCGCAGTTAACCCGAGAATCTGTGGTGTACCCAACCATTCAAAATCTATTTCATGGGCGCGCTGGATAAGGCGTGAAGGAATGCCTTTTCGCGCGCCAACCTCAGCAAGGCGGAGCGAGTTTGAAGAATTGGGTGCGCCAATCACCAAGAGCTTTTCTGCGCGCAGGACAATCGCTTTGACGGCATCCTGGCGATTCGATGTCGCGTAGCAAATATCTTCACCGCGCGGCCCTTGAATGGACGGAAACCGCGCTTTTAAGGCAGAGACAATCTCAGCTGTGTCATCAACAGACAATGTGGTCTGTGTCAAAAATGCGAGATTGTTCGTGTCTATTACGTCCAACGTTGCCACATCGTCGACTGTTTCAACCAAAGTCATTGTGCCAATGGGAACTTGACCGAACGTGCCGATCACTTCGGGATGCCCGGCATGGCCAATAAATAAGATGTGACGCCCGACCTCCACCAGTCGTTCTGCCTGACGGTGGACTTTTGATACAAGCGGGCAAGTGGCATCTAGCCAAGATAATCCGCGCGTTGCGGCCTTTTCTGGCACTGCCTTGGGAACGCCGTGGGCTGAAAAGACGACAGGGACACCGTCGGGGACATCATCAAGTGTTTCGACAAAAATGGCCCCCTTGTTTTTCAAGGCATCGACAACAAAACGGTTGTGGACGATTTCATGGCGCACATAAACAGGTGCTCCGAATCTTTCGATGGCGAGTTCAACAATTTTAATCGCGCGGTCAACACCGGCGCAAAAACCGCGTGGAGCCGCAATTAAAAGGTGAAGGGGGGGCTTTTCATCAATCATTTCGCAACATCCCCTACGCGATTGCTTGCAGCCGCGAAAGTCGCTTCCTATACGGATCGTCCATTGATTGAGGATTGAGCCTGTGACGTTTTCCAAAACTATGATCGCTGTCAGCGTTCTTGCCCTTTCTCTGTCGGCGTGCGCCCGTGACGGTGAATTCGATTCGTCTGGCGGGATCATTGTGACGCGCTCTGCATGTCCTGCTGTTGCGGTTCCGGCCTTTACAGGTGACGTGACCCTTTTCAATCCGCCATCAAGCCGCGATTCCCGCGCAATTGACGTGGTTGCCAATATAACAAACCTGCGCACAACATGTACCGAACAGACAGAAACCGTCGATGCAAAGGTCACGTTTGATGTGCAGGCGCGCCGCGCCAATGCTGCGGGGGAACGTCATGTGGTCCTTCCTTACTTCGCAACTGTGGTTCAGGGCGGCCGCGTGGTTATTTCCAAAAGCATTAGCCGCGTTTCGGTTCATTTTGCTGATGGTCAGCTCCGCGCGTCAACAAGCGGAAGTGCGAGCGCTTCGGTAAACCGTGCAGCGGCAACCTTGCCAGTGGATATTCAGGACAAGATCACCAAGAAACGCAAGGCAGGCGATGCCAATGCTGCCATTGACCCCTTGGCCGATCCCGATGTGAAAGCAGCTGTTGCACGGGCGAGTTTTGAACTTTTGGTCGGGTTTCAACTGACACAGGATCAGCTTCAATATAACGCCACGCGGTAATGCAGGTTCCCATTCTCGCAGTGCTGGCGGGAAAAACAATTTCCTTCGCGCGCGGCGAATCGAGCGCCATTGCCAAAGTGCCGCTTAATGATGTCATAAAAATTGGTTTTTTAGGGATTGTTGGCGATGAACAAGCTGATCCGCGTTATCACGGCGGTCCTGATAAAGCGCTGCATCATTACCCCTTTGATCATTATGCGGCATGGGCAGCGCGTACACCTGACCATCCGCTGTTGAATGCCGCAGGGGCATTTGGTGAAAATATTTCCACAATGGGTCTGTGTGAGGGCGATGTCTGCATCGGTGATCGGTTTCGGCTTGGTTCGGCTATGATCGAAATCAGCCAAGGGCGGCAACCCTGTTGGAAACAGGGTGAGCGCATGACATGGGCCACACTTCCAGCGTTGATGGTCAAGGAACGGCGCAGCGGATGGTATTACCGTGTCATCGAAGAAGGCAAAGCGCAGGCGGGTGACATGCTTGATCTGATCGACCGTCCCTTGCCCGATTGGTCGGTGCGGCGGGTCTTTGGCCTCATCATTGGGGGTGATCATAAGCGTGATCCGTCGGCTTTGAATGCACTGATGCATATGAAGCATCTATATAAAGGGTGGCGCGAACGCGCTGCGGAATTGACTCGACTCATTTGACGCGTCATTGCCGCTCTGTCGCTGAAAACGCGGGAGAGCATTAAACGTAAGTTTGATCGCCGAAGGAGCAACCGCCCCGGAATCTCTCAGGCAAAAGGACCGCCTTTTCTTTTGCGACACTCTGGAAAGCGGATGCGGCAACGTATCCCACCGAAGGTGTAAGCTGGAACTTTTCTCCGGCGAAAGCTCTCAGGTTCCGTGACAGAGGGGGTAGCGCAAACGCCGTCTGGCGATTGCCGCTGCACCTCTATGGCGGGAAAATTGATGAGCGAAGACCACGTTGAATTTGTAGAACTTCCGCCCCTAGACTTACCTTTAGGGGATTGGCACCGCGCCCACGGCGCGCGCATGGTTCCGTTCGCAGGCTATATGATGCCGATCCAATATGAAGGCATTGTCGCTGAACATATGTGGGTGCGTGAAAACGCTGGCCTGTTTGATGTGTCGCACATGGGGCAATTGATGTTGTCCGGTGAAGGCGTTGACGCAGCATTAGAGGCACTCGTTCCGCGCGATGTGACCGCACTGGCTGAAGGGCGGATGGGCTATGCGCTGCTGCTCAATAAAGAGGGCGGTATCCTTGATGATCTGATGATCACGCGCACACCGATGGGGCTTTATCTGGTCGTGAACGGCGCGGTGAAATGGGAAGATATAGGGCATCTCCGTGAACATCTGCCTGATGAAATCAACTTGTCGCATATGGAGGACCGCGCGCTGTTGGCGTTGCAGGGGCCGAAGGCGGTAGATGCGCTTAAACGCGTTGTCCCCGGCGTAGATGCGCTTTGTTTCATGGAAGCAGAATCGTTCCTTTGGCATCATGAGCCATTATGGGTCAGCCGATCCGGCTATACCGGCGAAGACGGATTTGAAATTTCGGTGCCTGCCGGTATGGTTGCAGCGCTTGCCGATGCGCTTTGTGCGCAACCAGAGGTCAAGCCCATTGGTCTTGGTGCGCGCGATTCGCTGCGGTTGGAAGCCGGATTGCCGCTATACGGTCATGATTTGGATGAGAAGGTTGACCCTGTTCAGGCTGATCTTTCCTTCGCAATTTCAAAACGTCGTCGCGTCGAAGGCGGCTTTCCCGGCGCTGCGCGAATTTTGGCGGCCCTCAAGGATGGGCCGCCGTCCAAACGCACGGGCTTTACTGTTGAAGGTCGCCAACCCGTTCGCGAAGGCGCACTCATTTATTCGGGGGATACCCAAGTCGGCGTTATCACGTCGGGTGGATTTTCCCCCAGCCTGCAAATACCGATTGCGATGGGTTATGTTGCTGATGTTGCGACGCCCTTGGAAGCAGACGTGCGCGGCAAACGGATCGCGCTGACGCCCGGGGCCATGCCCTTTATCCCCCATAATTATGTCCGCAGAGGAGCAAAGAAATGACCCGCTATTTTACGCAAGAGCATGAATGGATTGATGTTGACGGCGCAACCGCAACGGTTGGAATTACTGATTATGCCCAGGGTCAGCTCGGTGATATTGTGTTTGTTGAAATGCCAACCGCCGGCACAGCCCTGACCAAGGGCGGAGACGCAGCAGTCGTTGAATCTGTGAAAGCTGCGTCGGATGTCTATGCCCCGGTTTCGGGAACTGTCACTGAAGGCAACGCAGCGCTTGAGGCGGATCCCGCTTTGGTCAATACAGCACCAGAAAGTGACGGTTGGTTTTTCCGCCTAACGCTTTCAGATGCCGCTGAAATTGACGGGATGATGGACGCTGATGCGTATCAGGCGTTTGTGGACGGTCTCTGATGCGTTATCTTCCCCTGACTGAAAGTGACCGTTCAGCGATGCTCGCTGTTGTCGGTGCGGCGTCAATTGACGATCTCTTTAGTGATGTTCCCGCCGAAGCGCATCTGGACGGGCCAATCCACGGACTGCCCAATCATGCGAGTGAAATGGCTGTTGAGCGTCATTTTTCTGCGCTTGCGCGTCGTAATATGGCGGCGTCGCACACGCCATTCTTCCTTGGATGCGGCGCATACAAACATCATATTCCAGCCAGTGTTGATCATTTGATCCAGCGCGGCGAATTTTTGACTGCTTACACGCCGTATCAGCCTGAAATTGCGCAGGGTACATTACAAATGCTGTTTGAATTTCAAACGCAAGTTGCACGTTTGCTTGGTTGTGATGTTGCAAATGCCAGCATGTATGATGGTTCGACCGCCTGTTGGGAGGCGATCAGCATGGCGGGGCGTGTGACCAAGCGGAAACGAGCAATCCTCTCATCAGGTTTGCATCCCCATTATGTGAATGTCGCAAAAACGATGGCGAAATTTACCGGAGATATGCTGGATACGGCGTCACCTGTGCTCGAAAGCCAAACCGATAGCGCCAGGGTGATCGCCAGCATTGATGCTGAAACAAGCTGCGTTGTCATCCAATATCCCGATATTCTGGGTCGGATTGAGGATATGTCTGAGATTGTCGCTGCGGCCCATAAACACGGTGCTTTGGTGATTGCGGTCGTGACTGAGCCCGTTGCGTTGGGGGCGATTAAATCTCCTGGAGAGATGGGGGCGGACATCGTTGTTGGTGAAGGCCAATCGATTGGCGTCGGCTTACAATTCGGTGGTCCCTATGTTGGTCTTTTTGCCTGCAAGGAAAAATTTGTTCGGCAAATGCCCGGACGCTTGTGCGGGGAAACCGTTGATGCAGAGGGCAAGCGCGGGTTTGTACTGACGCTTTCAACGCGTGAACAGCATATCCGCCGCGAAAAAGCGACGTCTAACATCTGTACCAACAGCGGCTTGTGCGCTTTGGCATTTTCTATTCACATGACGCTGTTGGGAGAAAAGGGCCTGCGCGCGCTTGCCACGGTGAACCATGCAATGGCTGGTGTTGCCGCTGACCGCCTGACCAAAATCCCCGGCGTGTCGTTGGTCAATGTGCGTTTTTTCAACGAATTTACATTGAAACTGCCAACCGAAGCACGACCAATCGTTCGCGCGCTCGCCGACCGCAAAGTTTTGGGCGGCGTTTCCCTTGGCCGCCTTTATCCCGGTATCAAAGCGCTTGAAACCGGCTTGGTTGTCGCTGTGACAGAAGTGGTGACGGAAGAGGATATTGAAGCCTTTGCTGTCGCCTTGCAGGAGCTTTTATCATGAGCGTTTCAACCTTTACCGGAAACCGTGCGCTGATGCTTGAAGAAGCATTGATTTTCGAAATTGGCGATACGCAGACGACTGGCGTTGATATTGTTGCAATGCCAGAGCGCAATATGCGGCTTGGTGGACTTGTCCGCAATCGTCCTATCGGCCTGCCAGGCCTGTCTGAACCAGAAGCTGTCCGTCATTACACGCGGCTGTCACGTCAGAATTACGCCATTGATTTGGGTTTTTTCCCACTGGGATCGTGCACGATGAAGCACAACCCGCGTTTGAATGAAAAAGTTGCGCGGATGAAAGGCTTTTTTGATGTTCATCCGCTTGCACCGTCGCAAACGGTTCAAGGCGCTTTGGCAGTCATTCACGAACTCGCCCATTGGCTGGTGACGCTAACAGGCATGACATCTGTCGCCATGTCGCCCAAAGCCGGTGCACACGGTGAACTCTGCGGCATACTTGCGATCCGCGCTGCACTTGAGGCGCGCGGCGATGCACGGGCGGTGATCCTCGTACCGGAAAGTGCACACGGGACCAATCCTGCTACTGCAGCCTTTGCTGGCTATGCCGTTGAAAATATTCCGGCAACGCGTGAGGGGCGTGTTGATCTGGCGGCGCTTACGGCGCGTCTTGGTCCTGATGTCGCGGGTGTGATGATCACCAACCCCAACACATGTGGCCTGTTCGAACGTGATATGAAGGCGATCTCTGATGCCGTTCATGCGGCCGGTGGCTTTGTTTACTGCGACGGCGCCAATTTCAACGCGATTGTCGGACGGGTCCGTCCAGGAGACCTTGGTATTGATGCCATGCACATCAATCTGCACAAGACATTCAGCACCCCGCACGGCGGCGGCGGCCCGGGGTCAGGCCCGGTCGTCCTTTCAGAAGCTTTGGCCCCCTATGCGCCACTGCCTTTCGTTGAAAAGCGCGGTGATGAATTTGTTTTGGTGGAAGAAGAAGGCGCTGGTGACAGCCAGAGCTTTGGCCGCATGGTCGCTTTCCACGGCCAGATGGGCATGTTCACCCGCGCGCTGAGTTATATTATGAGCCACGGCGCAGACGGCCTGCGTCAAGTCGCAGAAGATGCTGTCCTCAATGCAAATTATATCCTCAGGTCGCTTGAAGACGTTTTAGAAGCCCCGTTCGGTTTTAGTGGTCCGTGCATGCATGAGGCTTTGTTTTCGGACAACGGCCTCGCTGACGGTTTTACAACGCTCGATATTGCCAAAGGGCTGATCGACGAAGGCTATCATCCAATGACGATGTATTTCCCGCTTGTCGTCCACGGCGCGATGTTGATTGAACCAACAGAAACAGAAAGCAAGGCTGGGATTGATCAGTTCATCGGCGCGCTTCGTTCTGTTGCTCAGCGGGCAAAAGCGGGAGATCAAACGCTGAAATCAGCCCCACATTTTGCCCCGCGCCGACGCCTTGATGAAACATTGGCAGCGCGCAAACCCATTCTGGTTTGGAAGGAACCTGAATTGGCGGTTGCGGCGGAATAGGGGCTTCCCTTTACGAAAGCCCTGTCGTGCGACTAGCCTCTCAAAAAATGAGAATCATCTGAGAGGCTGTTACATGATCGATCCCCAATTATTGACCTTTGATCATTTTATTACGCATTGGGCCAAGGAGCGGCCAGGTGTTGTGGCGCTGCAGGAAGAAGACCGCGTTCTGACCTATGCCGGGCTGGAATCACGCACTGCTCAGGTTGTTGCCGCGCTGCTATCTGCGGGTCTGAAAAAGGGGGATCGGATCGCGTGGTTGGGCAAGAATTCTGACCTTTATTTCACGCTTTTTTACGGCGCTGCGCGTTTGGGCGTTGTGATGGTACCCGTTGGGTGGCGTCTTGCCCCGACGGAGATCGCCTATATCGTTAATGACACAGAGGCACGACTGCTGTTTGCTGGTCCCGGTTTTGATGATGCCGCGCGCGCCCTGACCAATGATTTACCACATGTCGAACGTATTTTTACAGCAGATGAGGCGCGTGATTGGATTGGAAACACCACACGAACATCCTTTACGCCAACAGCTCCCGATGAGGCAGTGCTTCAACTCTACACATCGGGTACGACCGGCAACCCCAAGGGGGCGATCCTGTCAAACCTCAATCTTTTTGGGTTGCGTGTTGCAGGGGAAGAGGCCGCCCTTCCATGGTCAATTTGGGATGATGATGAGGTTGCACTTGTCGCAATGCCGTGCGCGCACATTGGCGGAACCGGCCTTGGGGTGATGGCCCTTGGGGCAGGGATTCCGGGACATATTCTGGCGGAGTTCACGCCAGAAGGCGTGTTGGATGCCGTTGAAAAGGGGGGCGTCACCCGGTTCTTCATGGTTCCAGCGGCACTCCAAATGGTGATCACGCACCCCCGCGCTGCGACCACGGATTTTGGCCGCCTAAAATATATTATTTACGGCGCGGCACCGATCCCACTCGACCTTCTACGTGAATGTATAAAAGTGTTCGGGGCTGAATTTATTCAGGTTTACGGGATGACCGAAACAACCGGGACCATCGTGTCACTATGGCCAGAAGATCATGATCCCAATGGCAACTTACGGATGCGTGCCGCTGGGCGCGCGCTTCCAGGTGTGGAACTGAAAGTGGTGGATGAGGACGGCATTGAAGTGCCGACGGGGCATGTTGGGGAACTCATGACACGCTCATCCAACAACATGTTGGGCTATTGGAAAATGCCCGAAGCCACGCAAAAAACATTGTCAGCGGACGGCTGGATACGCACGGGTGATGCCTGTTATCTTGACGATGACGGCTATCTCTTCATCCATGACCGGATGAAGGATATGATCATTTCAGGGGGAGAGAATGTCTATCCTGCTGAAGTCGAAAGCGCGATTTACGGCCATCCGGCAGTCCATGAAGTCGCGGTTATCGGCATTCCAGACGACAAATGGGGCGAAGCTGTAAAGGCGATTTGCGTTCCAAAACCAGGAATGGTGATTGATGAGGCCGATGTGATTGCTTGGGCAAAGGAGCGCATTGCCGGATTCAAAGTTCCAAAATCTGTTGATGTCATCGCGGCATTACCCCGGAACGCGAGCGGGAAAATTCTACGTAAGGATTTGCGCGCACCTTATTGGGTGGGGCGGGAAAGGATGGTCAATTGATGATGCACGCTGCATTCCGCGATGATGTGTGCAGTTGGCTCACCGAGAATTTGACGGATGAATTTCGTGAAGTCTCGCGCAAGGCAGTGAGCGTGTTCATCGACAAAAAGCATAACCTTGCATGGCAACGTAAACTGAATGAGAAAGGCTGGGTTGCGCCGCATTGGCCCGCTGAATTTGGCGGGACGGGCTGGGACGATGTGCAACGGCACATTTTTGCAAGCGAATGCGCGCGGGCAGGGGCGCCCAATCTTTCCCCAATGGGGCTTCGCATGGTCGCGCCGTGCATCATGCGGTTTGGGACGCCGGCACAACAGGCCCATTTCCTGCCACGCTTGCTTGCTGGAGAGGATTATTGGTGTCAGGGCTATTCAGAGCCTCAAGCAGGATCTGATCTTGCATCTCTGGCCTTGCGCGCTGACCGTGACGGCGGGGATTATGTTTTGAACGGCTCCAAAATCTGGACCACCCACGCACACCATGCCAATAAAATGTTCTGCCTTGTCCGCACCAATCGGGATGGGCGTCCGCAAGCGGGGATTACATTCTTGCTGCTTGATATGGCGACGCCGGGCATCACCGTAAAACCGATTCTGACATTGTCTGGGGATCATGATTTTAATCAGGTGTTCTTTGATGATGCGCGCGTGCCCATTGCAAACCGCTTAGGCGAAGAAGATCAGGGTTGGGGCGTCGCGAAATATCTTCTCGAATTTGAACGGGCGGTTGCATATGCAGGCGCACTCAGCGCCTCGCTTGAGGAGGCTTGGCAATTTGTGGCGGCATGCGGGCTGGCAGAGGATCTAATGATCAGGCGGAAAATCTCGGTTCTTAAAAGCGAGATTGCTGCAATTGATGCCGTCGAACAAAGTGTAATGCTTGCGATGGCGCGCGGCAGTAATCCTGGGCCAGCCTCGTCCATGCTTAAGGTTCAAGGCACTGAATGCCAGCAACGCATACAAGAATTAATGGTGGAGGTTTCCGGCCCTTATGCGGCGGTGCACCAACCCGCGGCGCGACAGCCGGGCAGCAACCAAACGGTCATTGGGCCTGACGGTGCTTTGGTCGCCTCCGCGCGCTATTTTAACGGACGTGCCGCGTCTATTTACGGGGGGTCAAATGAAATTCAGCGCGGTATTATCGCTAAGCTGGTTCTGGGTTTGTAAAGAGCGGGGTGATTGATTGCCGCGCGCGTGCTGTTTTGAATGCATCGCGGTCAATAAGGCGGTCCAGATAAGCGCGGGTCGCTTCGCCCAATTCAGCGTCAATGCGCAGTGTTTTTGACAGGAACAGTGCGTATCCGATACAGATGTCGGCGATTGTAAAGCGATTTGCCACAATCCACGCGCGACCATCTGCCAAAGCGGTTTCAATGGCGCGGGCACGGCCAAGAAAAAATGCCTTATAATCCTCTGCGACATCCAATTTGCGTGCTTCTTTTGGAGGAAACACGCTGTAGCGCAGCATGATTGCGAGTGGGAAGGTCAGGGTCGCATCGCTGCGGTGCAGCCAGTTGAGATAGGCAGGATAGGCGGGATCATTTGCGGTCACTTCAAGGGATGAACCGCGCGCGATTATCTGACAAATCGCTGCTGACTCAGTGAGTGTTGCATCTCCGTCGACCCAACACGGCACGGTGCCGAGCGGATTGATCAATTTATACGCAGGGGCATGTGCGCGTGGCGGAAAAGGCAGGCTAATGAGTTCAATATCCAAGCCTATTTCTTCAGCGGCCCAAAGGCAGCGGAGAGAGCGGGCGTCATTGCAATGATAAAGCGTTGGTTTCACGGAATAATATCCTTTGGCCGGTTAATAGAAAGCCGATGTTCGCGCCAAGCGATGTAGAGGCCACTGCTGACAATGACACCGGCCCCGATCCAAGTCGCAGGCCCGGGCAGATGGCTCCAAATAAGCCACCCAAACACTGTCGACCAGACAAGCGCGATATAATCCATACCAACCACCGTAGAAACGGGGGCGAGCCGCAACGCGCCAGTCATGCCAATCTGACCGATGCCGCCAAGCGTGCCAATGCTTATAAGCAGCATCCATTGCTGCGGCGTGTGCGGGGTCATGAAAAAAGGCAGCAAAAGCGCAAGCGGTATGATGGAAAGGGATGAAAACCAGAAAACGGTCGTGGCGGCGGCTTCTGTACGGCCCATGTCGCGGATTTGGAGGCTCGTGATCGAAATCATAATCGCCGACGTAAGGCCAACTGCAGCGCCGATTGCTGGAATGTGGCTTCCCCCCGGTTGGACAACAATCAATACGCCAAGAAATCCAATGATAACAGCGGCCCAACGGTGTTTTCCAACACTTTCTTTAAGGATGATTGCAGACAATATTGTCGCAAAAATGGGGACAGCAAAACCCAAAGTCGTTTGTTCGGCGAGCGGCAAAAGAATGATGGCGCCGAAATTGAGCGCCATACTGGTCAACCCAAGCGTGGAGCGGGCGACATGCGCGCCAAACCGCTTAGTCTGTAAGGATTGGAGGCCGCTTCCCGCGAGCACCCATGCAAGGACAACAGGAACAGCCACCGTTTGCCGCCAGAACATGATTTCAGGCAAGGCGACTCCGCTGTCACTGGCAAGCTTGATCAGCACGGTCATGATAGACAGGCATGAGATGCCGAACAACCGCAACCCAAGCGCGCGCATCCTGTGGTCAGGGTTGGAGTGGAACATTTCCATGTGTTTTATCGTCCTAGCTGCAATCTGCGGACTGGACAAATGGCCATTACCGCGGCCATTGGAGAGCTATGAAACATGCACTGACAATCACCCGCGCACAGGATTTTTCTGCTTGGTATCAGGAGGTCATTGCACAAGCCGATCTTGCCGAGGAATCGGGTGTGCGTGGTTGCATGGTAATCAAGCCGTGGGGATATGGTATTTGGGAACGTATTCAAAAGTTGATGGATGCCCAAATCAAACTTGCCGGCGTTGAAAATTGCTATTTTCCGCTTTTCATCCCGCTCTCTTATTTTGAGACGGAAGCGGAGCATGTCGAGGGTTTTGCCAAGGAAATGGCGGTCGTCACGCATCACCGCCTGAAATCAAAGGATGGCAAACTGATTGTCGATCCTGATGCGAAACTGGAAGAACCCTTGGTTGTTCGGCCAACGTCAGAAACGATGATTGGTGCTGCGATGAGCCGCTGGGTACAATCCTGGCGTGATCTGCCACTGACAGTCAATCAATGGGCCAATGTTGTCCGCTGGGAAATGCGGACGCGGATGTTCCTGCGGACCAGCGAATTTTTGTGGCAAGAGGGCCATACTGCCCATGCAGACAAGGCCGATGCGATGGTGGAAACGCTGCGCGCGCTTGAAATGTACCGTGCGTTTGCAGAAGGCCCACTGGCGATGCCGGTGATTGCGGGCGAAAAACCTGAAAATGAGCGTTTTCCCGGCGCAGATGCGACTTATTCAATCGAAGCTATGATGCAGGACGGCAAAGCCCTGCAAGCGGGAACATCGCATTATCTGGGCACAACGTTCGCGACGGCTCAGAACATCCGGTTTCAAGACAAGGATGGTGATCACGCGCTTTGCCATACAACCAGCTGGGGCGTTTCAACGCGCTTGATCGGTGGCGTTATTATGACCCACGGTGACGATGATGGCCTGCGTCTTCCGCCACAAATTGCACCACAGCAGATCGTCATCGTGCCGATGTTGCGTGATGACGATGGGGATGATGCGGTCCTTGCGTATTGCAAAGGCCTTGCCAGAGAATTGCGCATGCAATCTGCCTTTAATGAAACATTGCGTGTCCAACTTGATACCAAAGCGACCAAGGCTGCGACCAAGCGTTGGGCTTGGGTTAAAAAGGGCGCGCCATTGATTTTAGAAATTGGTGGGCGTGATGTTTCTGGTGGGAATGTTTCGGTGTTGCGCCGCGACAGGCTTTACACAGCGGAAGGCAAGCTTTCGCCTGTCGTCATGACACGCGATGAATTCGTGAATTGGGCAGGGCCCGCGCTGGAATCGATCCAGCAAAGCCTGTTTGCAGAAGCGCGCGGCCGTATGACCGAAAACATTGCACATGATGTGTCGGACTTGGCCGTCCACTTCCAAGGCGATGATAAAATGGTGGGATGGGTTGAGGTCCAATGGGCGCGTCCAACAGGGGACGCATTGGAAAAAATTGTTCAACAACTCAAGGCGTTAAAGCTGACCATAAGGAACACGCCTATTGATGCAATGCCCGTTACAGGCGCGTGTTACTTTACGGGGGAGCCAGCAGTTGAGCGGATTTTGATCGGTCGAACTTACTAATTCAACATTTGGATGCGTGCGCCCGCTTCGGGTTGGACCGTGATGTTCAACACCGGGTCGAGGGCGGAGGCCGCTGCATATCGCGCAAATTCACGGTGGAGGTCATCAACACTGCCCTTGGGAACGATCGCGACGACACAGCCGCCAAAGCCGCCGCCGGTCATGCGCACGCCGCCGTGATCGCCAACCATGTCTTTGAGCAAAGAAACGAGACGGTCGACAGGTGGCACTGTAATTTCAAAATCATCGCGCATTGATGCGTGGGATGCAGCCATCAACTGGCCCAGAATCGCCATATCGGCAGATTGCAACGCTGATGCAGCGGCCAATGTTCTGGCATTTTCACTCACGACATGGCGCGCACGACGAAAAGTAACAGCATCAAGGCCGCCACTTTTCGCAGTCAAATATGCTTCATCAACATCGCGCAGCATCTGGGCATCATAATGGCGCGCTGCGGCCTCACACTGGGAACGGCGTTCATTATAGGCGCTTTCTACCAATCCGCGGCTTACGCCCGAATGGAATACCAGAATTGACCATGTGTCAGGAATGGCAATCGGTGTTGCCAGCTGGGTGCGGCAATCAATTAACAGGGCATGGCCGCGGTGTGCCTCCGCTGACACTTGTTGATCCATGATCCCGCAAGCACAGCCGACAAAATCATTTTCGGATTGTTGTGCGATACGTGCAATTTCTGCGGCACCAATCATGTCCAACCCTCTGACATGTTTTATTGCGCGCGCCAATGCGACGCTGAGCGAGGCAGAGGAGGAGAGTCCAGCGCCTTGCGGGACATTCCCCGCAACGGCGATATCGCATCCTACGCCGTGATAGTCGCGCTGCTGATAGGCCGCGAAAACACCGCGCACATAAGTGGCCCATTCGGCGCTTTCATGGTGACGGATGGGGGTGGCGGTGTTGAAACTGTCATGCGCATCTGCATAATCAGCAGCAACAGCGTTGACTGTGACATCTGTCCGCGCCCGTCCCGCAATTGCTGTGCCATAGTTGATGGCGCAAGGCAGAACGAACCCATCATTATAATCAGTATGTTCACCAATTAAATTCACACGGCCCGGCGCAAAAGCAACGAAATCTGGCAGTGCACCAAAAGCTTTGATGAAGGCTTTTGTAGCGCGGTCGATAGTGACGGTGGCGGTCATAATTCAGCTTTTTCAAAACTATAATGATGTGGTGAAACATCGCGCATCTGTGCTGCAGCTTGTTCTGGCGTTAA
>JAYUPB010000063.1:0-11966 GCA_043760405.1 Sphingomonadales bacterium | reverse complement strand
AAGCTCGAACCAAACGGTGGTCAGATTAAAAGCGCGCCGCCCTCCCCACCACAGGCAGGGAAATGTCCCTACTCCTCACCCATCCGCAGTGCCGCGATAAAGGCTTCCTGCGGGATGCTGACTGACCCATATTCGCGCATCCGTTTCTTGCCCTCTTTTTGCTTTTCGAGCAGCTTTTTCTTGCGGCTGGCGTCGCCACCGTAACATTTGGCGGTCACGTCTTTGCGCATCGCGGCGATGGTTTCGCGGGCGATGACTTTGCCGCCAATCGCCGCTTGGATCGGAATTTTGAACAGATGGCGCGGGATCAGGTCTTTTAAGCGTTCGCACATTCCGCGGCCACGTGCTTCAGCGGTACCGCGGTGGACGATCATGCTTAGCGCATCAACGGGTTCGGCGTTGACAAGGATGCTCATCTTCACGAGGTCACCTTCGCGGTGACCGATCTGTTGATAATCGAAACTGGCATATCCGCGTGAGATGCTTTTGAGACGGTCGTAGAAATCGAACACGACTTCGTTGAGTGGCAGTTCATAAGTCACCTGCGCGCGGCCACCGACATAGGTAAGGTTAAGCTGAATGCCGCGCCGGTCCTGGCAGAGTTTAAGGATTGATCCAAGATATTCGTCGGGGCAATAAATAACTGCTTTGATCCACGGTTCGTCAATCTGCGCAATGGCGTTGGCATCTGGCATATCGGCAGGATTATGAAGCTGAAGCGTGCCGCGATCATGCGCAAGCTGGATGTTATAGACGACCGACGGCGCGGTTGTAATCAGATCCAGATCATATTCGCGGGTCAGGCGTTCCTGAATGATCTCCAGATGGAGCAACCCCAAAAACCCGCAGCGAAAGCCAAAGCCGAGCGCGGCGCTGGTTTCCATTTCAAAACTAAATGACGCATCATTCAACCTCAGCTTGGAGATGCTCTCACGCAATTTCTCAAAATCATTCGCGTCAACGGGGAACAGGCCGCAGAACACGACCGGCTGAACTTCTTTAAAGCCCGGCAAAGCTTCTGTCGCAGGGCGTTTTGCGTCTGTAATGGTGTCCCCCACCCGGGTCTGGGCAACTTCCTTGATCTGGGCGGTAATGAACCCGATTTCGCCCGCCGCAAGTTCGGTCAAATTCTCAATCTTGGGCCGCATACACCCAACACGGTCAACCAAATGGACGGTGCCCGCCTGCATAAACTTAATCTGCTGGCCTTTTTTAAGCACACCCGCAACGACACGGATCAGGATGACAACGCCCAAATAGGGGTCATACCAACTGTCGACCAGCATCGCTTTTAACGGGGCATCACGGTCTCCCTTGGGCGGGGGAATGCGGGTAACAACGGCTTCCAGAACATCAGCAATGCCTATGCCAGATTTGGCGCTGGTCAGGACGGCGTTGGATGCATCCAGGCCGATAATATCTTCAATCTCGGTTTTGACCTTGTCCACTTCAGCGGCGGGCAAATCAATCTTGTTGATGACCGGAACGATTTCATGATCATGCTCAATCGACTGATAGACGTTGGCAAGCGTTTGCGCTTCAACCCCTTGGGCCGCGTCAACGACCAACAGGGCACCTTCGCATGCGGCAAGACTGCGGCTGACTTCATAAGCAAAATCGACGTGGCCCGGCGTGTCCATCAGGTTAAGCGTGTAATCCAGACCGTCCTTGGCCTTATATTCCAGTCGCACGGTTTGCGCCTTGATGGTGATCCCGCGCTCTTTTTCAATATCCATATTATCAAGCACTTGGCTCGTCATTTCGCGCGCGGACAGGCCGCCCGTTTCCTGAATCAACCGGTCAGCCAGCGTGGACTTACCGTGATCAATATGGGCGATGATGGAAAAATTGCGGATGCGATCAAGTGGTGTGGACATAATGCTTCGCGCCCTAGCAGGGCTGGAACAAAAGGGCAAAGGCCCTGCCCATAGAAACATTTATTGGGCGTTGGTGACGTTATATTTCACATTTTCGGCGCTGGTCATGCAGCGGCGGGTTGATTGATCCTTGCCTGCACCGGCGACAGAGCGTTGCTGATACATCACATCCGTCAACAGCTTACGCGACACCCCCATACGGATCAAAAAGTCATTGTCCTCCGATGCCAGCATGGCTGAGTCTTGCTCAATTTCTCCGATCATATTGACCGCATCATCTGCATCGGTACGCATGTCTTCTTTTATGGCTTCACGGTCTGCAATGTGGGTAAACATGTGAACAACAAAATGCCCACCGGGTTCAACAACGCGGTATTTTCCGCCCATGAACATGAAATTGCACGCACTGGCGCAGGCCCAATCCTTTGGTATGCGTGTCAATATGTCAGGGGAATATTTGCGGATCATCCGACCCGCCTCATTACCAACAACCGCGACTCCCCCCGGGGAACGAAGCCAGATTTCAGTAAAGCCCTTATCCTTTTGCAGAATTTGGCTCAAGCGCGGCAACAATCCATTATCGACCACGCCTTCGGCCAACAGCACATGTTCGCCGCCGACATCAGTCACTGTGAAACGCATTGCCGGATAAGGCGACCAGTTTAATTTTGACGGGCAGGTTGGGTTTTTGGGATCCTTACCCCCTTTTCCTGTTGCCCCGCAGAGCGCCAGCACAATCACAGGAATAAGAAAGATACTCCGCGCCATAGATTAGGCCGTCAAAACATAACGCTTTTCGCCAGGACCGCGGCACATTTTCTTGTCAGCGCGCGTTTCTTCGCCGTCAACGATAATGACATCCGTCACAATCATGCATTTTCCGCCACTTGCGCTCGCGGTCTGGGATGACACGGTTGATATACCCGTCACATTCGTGCGCGTATCGCTCGACCATTCGGCTGATTTTCCAACCGTTTCTGTACGTAAAGCTGTATCTGTGGCTGCGGCAGCTTTTCCTTGTTCTGTAGGATCAAGCCGGCACGCAATCGCTTCAGAAAGGGTGCTGCTAAACTGAGAAACTGGCAGGAAACGCCCCACCCCTGTGCGACCAACTGTATTTCTGGCAACCTGTCCGACAACATTGCCAAAAATGGCTGCGCCTCGTTTTTTCTTTGCGCTCTTACACCCTGTGTCCGTTGATGCACGCGCCTTAGAAGCAGAACCTGAAGGAATTGAAAAAGGGCCAAACTGCGCAATGGCTGATTGCGGCAGCAAAATCAGCAGCATTCCCAATAATGCAAACTTCCTAATCTTGAGCAAAACCCTTATCTCCATGCCAGTAGATTAAGGCCAACCCCAATGCAGGTCAACGCGCATGTCTATACCTTCGGGCGCTTGGCGATGTGTGATCAATGGCACATGATGAAAGTGACAGGATAAAGTTTAGGTTTTGAGCCAATCAACCAAAATCGCATTCACCTTTTCAGGTGCCTCTTGCTGCACCCAATGGGACACGTCAGGAAGTCGGTGGAGCGTAAAATCAAGAACCCATTCTTCAGTCCCTTCGGTGCAATGAATATTAAGCGCGGTGTCTTCCTCACCCCAAATCATCAGCGTGGGAACATCAATGCGACCATCCCCAACATCAACACTGTTCCCATGACGGAGCAGCGCGCGGTAATAATTGATCATGGCCGTAAGTGCGCCGGGGCGCAGCGCCGCCTTCGCATATATATCTAGGACTTCTCTTGGAAAACGGCCTTTATCAATGGCCATCTTATAGAATGCGCCTTTGATCCCGCGCGCGCCTTTTCTGCGTAACAAAGCTTCCGGTAACTTAGGCATTTGAAAGAAAAAGATATACCAACTGCGCCACAATTGCCGCCATTTACGAATTTCGCGTGCACCAACATTTGGATGGGGCACATTCATAATAACCAGATGTGTCAGCGGGCGAAGTTTACGGATCGCAAAGGTCCAAGCAATAATCGCACCCCAATCATGCGCGATGAGCATCACTTCTTTTGCACCAGAAGCATCAATCAACGCAGCAACATCATCGGTCAAATGGTCAAGCGCATAGGCGCGGACACCCTCAGGCTTTGATGATGCACCGTATCCGCGAAGATTGGGGGCCCACACCCGCCATCCCTTCACCGCAAGGGCCGGCATCAAAAAACGCCAGCTATAATTAAGTTCTGGAAAACCGTGCAGGCACAGTGCGAGGCGATCACCGCCCCCGCATTCAGCAAGTTCAAATTGAAGGCCATTGGCCTCTTGCATGCGCAGAGTGATCCCGCTTTCGGGGTCTGGGGTCCAGCTGAAATCTGTCATAGCATACACTCCTGATAGCTTACGGTTTTGCCATTTTCGAGCACGGCTTTCCCCACTTCGACAAAATTTAGCGCGGTGTGAAATGCGACCGACCCTAGATTGGGTGGATCAAGATTAATCTCACAGACGATCCTGATGTGGCCTGCGGCGCGCGCGCGGTCAAACAGTGCAGCATAGAATTTGCGCGCCAGCCCCCGCCCCCGCGCATGTTCTGCAACCACAACGCGGTCGACATAAACGAACCGATGATAACGGGATTTGAACCATTGGAAATTGGCACTTTCATACTCTGCATTTTCATCAAATGCGATCAGGAAACCATCCTTTCCAGCATCCGCCGTGGCGCTGTGAAACGCGCAATCAAGCAAACGAATGAGCGCGTCATGATCTAATGGTGACGTTTCGACTTCATGCTCTTTGTTAAGCGCAAGTATCGCATCTATGCCACTCATACTGTTTCCAATATCGCTTTTATTGCCGCATCGAAACGCGGTTCTCCGTCGCCACTGATCAGGGCCCATTTCACACCGCGCCGCTCCAATTCAGCCTTCGACAAATCAAAAAACCGCTGACGATCAGCCTTCTCGCCATATATCCGCAACCCATCATCCACCCACGGCAGATCGATGTCGAGCAACAGGTAAATATCGGCCACATCTGTAAAGCGGTCAAACCACGGATCATGACGCCCCAGCATCATATCTGCCCAAACAGCTGTCATCACGGGGTCCGTATCAAGGATCAGCCACCCTTTGGCGCGGGACATGGCGGCACGTGTCATTGCGACACTGCGTTCGGCAATGACGATCAGGTCATGCATGTCGATATCTGTGCCATGTTCTTCACAATAAGCACGGCCATATTCGGGGACGACCTCCGCGTTAAAATGCGCGGATAGCAACGTCGCCATCGTCGATTTTCCGGTACTTTCAGGTCCGTGGAGACATAGTGTTCTCATACGCGTTCTTCGGCCTTTCGCCACGTTATCAAACCCCAAACCGCCATCACCAAAAATACGCCATATAGGATCATCGTTAGCGACAGGCCGTTGGCACGGTAAAGCCCGATTGATAGGATATTGACCACAATCCAATAATACCAATTTTCAATGTAACGCCGTGTCATCAATATTTGCCCGGAAACACTGAGCATCGCAACAGACGCGTCCCACCATGGGTAGGATGCGTCGGTCAGTTCATGCATGACTTGTCCCCATGCCATGATCGCGACCAGTGTGAACGCAATGCACACCCCAAAAAACAATGGTTTCATCCGTTGCACGTTAATCTGCCCCGTATCAGCCTTGTTTCGCCCCCAGCACCACCATCCATAAAGGTTAAGCGCAAAGAAGAAAATTTGCAGACCCGCGTCGCTATAGAGCTTCTTATCCCAGAAAATGATCGCGTAAAGTGTGACCATAACCAGCGCAAAAGGATAGTTCCAAATGCTCCGCCGGACGATCAAGATGATGTTGGCAAGACCAAACCCAGCAGCAATCATTTCAAGATTATCCATAACCGTCTGACTAGCGCGCCGTAACATTTGCGCAACAGGTTAGATAAATCGGCACATTTCTGACCCAGATATGCTTGACCCATCAACGGCTTGGCATCAGGGACACATGATCCAAATTAATAACCGGAGTTTTCCAAATGCGCACGGCCTCTTTGATCCGCTTGCTCGCACTTTCTTTGCTCTCTTCAACTGCAGTTCCTGCCTTTGCGCAAGAAGCCAGTGATACAGAGTCGCTTGGTGAGATTGTCGTAACGGCCCAGCGCCGCGAAGAAAACCTTCAAGATGTGCCGCTTTCCATCACTGCGGTCGGCGGCGAAAAACTTGACGCTATCCAAGCGGGCGGCGTCGATGTGCGCGGGCTTTCTGGACGCATTCCAAGTTTGATTATTGAATCCTCTTTCGGACGCACATTCCCGCGTTTTTACATTCGCGGGCTTGGCAACACAGATTTCGATTTCAACGCATCGCAACCTGTCAGTCTTGTCTACGATGATGTTGTGCTTGAAAATCCTATCCTGAAGGGTTTTCCGGTCTTTGATCTGGAGCGCGTCGAAGTGCTGCGCGGACCGCAGGGCACCTTGTTTGGCCGCAATACGCCTGCTGGCATCGTTAAATTTGATAGTGTGAAGCCAAGCGATAAAGTGAGTGGCTATGGTCGCATTTCCTATGGCCGTTTCAATAGTGTCAATGCACAGGGTGCCGTCGGCGGGCCACTTGGCGAAAAAGTTAGCGTTCGCCTGTCGAGCCTCTATCAGCGTCAGAGTGATTATGTCGACAATGTCTTGCCTGCCAGCACGACCAAGAATGCGCTTGAAGGGTATAAGGAATTTGCCGCCCGGCTTCAGGTTCTGGTCAAGGCCACTGAAAATCTTGATGTTCTGTTAACGGGGCAAGTGCGCAAACTTGATGGCACAGCGCGCGTTTTTCGCGCCAACGTTTTCACGCGCGGACAAGAAGGGCTGAATGCCAATTTTGATCGTTACCGTGTTTCAACCGACGGCAAAAACGAACAGCATGTTGACACACAAAATGCATCCGCACGGATCACACTTGATGCAGGCGCAGTGTCACTGATTTCTGTGACGAGCTTGTGGAGCGGCGACGCAACTTCGGTCGGCGATGTCGACGGCGGATTTGGCGCTTCATTCCTGCCACCAAATTTGACTGGCCCTGGCGTCATCCCCTTCACGGCTGAAACCCGCGACAGTGTGCCGCGTTTAAAGCAATTTACCCAGGAACTCCGTATTGCCAGCAACGGCAACAATGCCCTCAGCTATCAGGCAGGTTTCTTCTACTTCAATGAAAAGCTGCGGATCGTCAGCGAAAATTATTCGACACTGGGCGATCCGAACAATGTTGTTGGCGGCGTTAATATTTTGGTGGATCAACGCCAAAGCAGCAAGGCATATGGCGTTTTCGGATCGGCCACATATAAAGTGAGCGATCAGTTCAGCCTGACTGGTGGGCTGCGTTACAATGACGACAAGCGCACCTACCGCGTTGACCGCACCCGCGACACGCAGTTTCCGGGATTTCTTCAAAACCCTCTGGGCACTGTCAACCGTTCGGTTTCGGACAATAACCTGACATGGGATCTAAGTGCGACCTACGCCGCGACGGATGATATCAATCTTTATGCCCGCGTCGCCAAGGGATACCGTGCGCCGAGCATTCAAGGGCGCATCCTGTTCCCGCCCGCGACGGCCACTCCCCTAGAATCGGGTGTAACCGTCGGCAAATCAGAAACAATATTGTCTTGGGAAGCGGGTGTAAAATCAACCTTCCTCGACGGTCGTGGCCGTTTCAATATCAATGGATTTTTGTTCAATCTGAACAATGCCCAGCTGACGGCTGTTGGCGGCGGGGTTAACGCCAACCGCCTGATCAACGCAGATAATGTCCGCGGCTATGGGCTTGAAATGGACCTAGAGCTTAAGCCTGTGCCACAATTGCTGCTGACTGCAGGTCTCAGCTATAATCATACTGAAATCCGAGATACTGGGCTAACTACCGCTGCGTGCGGTGCTGTGCGTGTTGATACATTCCCGAATGTGTCCCTATGCACATTGCTTGACCCTATTGTCGTTGCGGCGGCCCCCTTCTCGGCTGCTATTGTTAATATTGACGGCAACCGTTTGCCACAATCGCCGCGCTTGATCGCCAACTTGACCGCACGTTACGGAATCCCAGTCGGCAACGGTGAAGTCTATGCCTATACCGATTGGGCATACCGGTCGCGGATCAACTTTTTCCTTTATGAATCAGTTGAGTTCCAAGACAAAAAAATGCTCGAAGGCGGTCTGCGCGTCGGATATAAAACCGATAAATTCGACGTTGCGGCTTTCGCACGCAACATCACGAACGATACTTCAGCGGTGGGCGCAATTGATTTCAATAACTTGACAGGCTTCGTCAACGAACCGCGCATTTGGGGTTTTGAGGTCGGGGTCAAATTCTAACACTCTGATCCGCGCAAAACCAACGCCCGCTAAAGCAATTTGGCGGGCGTTTTTGCGTGTGTGATGACCCTAAAAAAATGATCGCTAAATGAGCGAAAGTGCCTAATCTATCCTGAGAGGCTAGGGAGGCGACAATGGCATCATCACAAACCCACCCAAAACAACAGTTGGATGCAGTGATTGTCGGCGCGGGCTTTGCGGGCATGTATATGCTGCACCGCCTTCGCGGACTGGGCCTCAATGCGCGTGTCATTGAGGCGGGCGCGGGTGTGGGCGGCACATGGTATTGGAACCGTTATCCCGGCGCACGGGTTGATATTGAAAGCCAAGAATATGGCTATAGCTTTGATGAAGCCCTTGAACGGGACTGGCGCTGGACCGAACGCTATTCATCACAACCGGAATTGCTGCGCTATTTGAACCATGTTGCTGACCGGTTTGATCTCCGCTGCGACATTCATTTTGAAACGCGCGTTACAGCGGCTCATTTTGATGATGAAACACGCCTTTGGATGGTTAAAACTGATGATGGTCAATACTTTACAGCCCGCTTTTGCATCATGGCGACGGGGTGCCTGTCAACGCCCAAAGAACTCGATTTTGAAGGTATGGATGACTTCGAAGGGACAATTTACAAAACATCATCTTGGCCCCAGGGCGGCGTCGATTTTAGCGGCCAGCGCGTTGGCGTGATCGGTACTGGATCTTCCGCAATCCAATCCATTCCCATCATCGCGGATCAGGCCGCACAACTGACCGTTTTTCAACGAACACCGAATTACAGTGTCCCTGCCCACAACCGACCCTTAACCGCCGAAGAAGTCACGGATTGGGATAATAACAGACAGGCCTATCGTGATGATGCACGGGCGCAGGGCCAAGCATTCCGAAACGAACCGACCGAAGCACTTGCTGTTGAAACATTGGCCGAAGCGCGTGAGGCGGAGTTTGAACGCCGCTGGCGCTATGGTGGTTTCCGGATAGGGGGTGCCTTTGCCGACCAAGGAATCGACAGTGTTGCCAATGGCTATGCGGCAGATTTTGCAGCGCGCAAGATTGCAGAGATCGTCACCAATCCTGCAACGGCGGCCACACTGACCCCAAAAACCTATCCCTTCGGGACCAAACGACTGTGCGTTGATACCAATTATTATGCCACATATAACCGTGATACGGTAAGCCTTGTCGATCTTCAGCAAACGCCGATTGACCGTATCACCGCGAAGGGCATCAAAACGTCAGGAGCCGACTATAGTTTTGACAGCATCGTATTTGCGACCGGGTTTGATGCGATGACGGGAACGCTTGGAAAAATCGATATTCGCGGGCGCGGCGGCGTTGCGCTTAAAGATAAGTGGGCGGCTGGGCCGCGCACATATCTTGGCCTGATGGTCGCCGATTATCCGAATTTGTTCATGATCACCGGGCCTGGAAGCCCATCGGTTCTGACCAATATGGTCATGTCCATCGAACAACATGTGGACTTCATCACGGACTGCATCGCCCATATGTCAGAGCGTCAAATGACAACAATAGAAGCGACCCCAGAAGCAGAAACAAACTGGGTCGCTCACGTCAATGAAGTGGCAGACACCACGCTCTACCCGCTGGCAAATTCGTGGTATATGGGGGCCAATATTCCGGGAAAACCTAGGGTTTTTCTTCCTTACGTCGGCGGATTCAATGTCTATGTTGGTGTCTGTAACGATGTCGTTGCAAAGGGCTATGAAGGCTTTCTGCTCACGTCCGCAGCGGGTTAAGACATCACCCCTTCCGTTCACGTCAATCTGTGATAGTCTCCTTATGAATAAGGAGAGTCGATATGCATGATCTTGTCATTCGCGGTGGCACTGTCGTAGACGGCAATGGAGGAATACCTTTTATCGCCGATGTTGCGATTGATGGCGGGCTGATCACAGCTGTCGGCAAAATCTCTGCTTCTGGGCGTGAAGAATTGGACGCATCGGGCAAAATCGTGACGCCAGGTTTTGTTGACGTGCACACCCATTATGACGGTCAGGCCACATGGGACGCTGAAATGGCCCCCTCAAGCTGGCACGGAGTGACAACTGTGGTGATGGGAAATTGCGGCGTTGGATTTGCGCCCGCCAAGCCCGACAGGCATGAATGGCTGATCGGATTGATGGAAGGCGTTGAGGATATTCCCGGCACTGCCCTTGCTGAAGGGATGACATGGGATTGGGAGACATTCCCTGAATATATGGATGCTTTGGAACGTTTGCCGCGCACGATCGACGTCGCGACGCATGTCCCCCACGGGGCTGTGCGCGCTTATGTCATGGGCGAACGCGGCGCGAATAATGAAGCGCCTACCGAAACGGATATTGCTCAAATGTCGAAAATCGTCGAAGAAGGCCTCCGCGCCGGAGCGTTAGGATTTTCAACTTCACGCACAGTGCTGCATAAATCTATCGACGGCGTGCTTGTCCCCGGAACAACGGCTACAAAAGAAGAATTATTGGGTATTGGCCGTGCCATGGGTCGGGTCGGTTACGGTGTGTTCGAAATGGCAAGCGATCTCAAACGCGAATGGAATGAATTTGAATGGATGGGCGAACTGAGCCGCGAAACTGGACTGCCCGTCACATTTGCAGCACTCCAATCCATTGCCAAAGAACTGCCGCTCGAAGAACAAATCGCGACGATGCGCGCTGAAAATGCAAAAGGCGCACATATCGTCGCGCAGATTGCATTGCGCGGCAATGGCATCATCATGGCGTGGCAAGGCACAGTCCATCCATTTCGTATGAAACCGGCTTGGGCAGAAATTGAAAATCTAACGTGGGATGAACAATTGGTGCATCTCAAGGATCCGGCATTTCGCACACGGATGATCGAGGAGGCATCTGTCTATCCAGAATCAGATGTGATTGAGCTGTTGCATGTTGTTACAGACGGCTGGTTCATTCAGTTCGAAATGGACGATGATTTCAACTATGAACCGACCCCCGCCGATACGATCATGACCCGCGCGGCGGCGGCCGGGGTCAGCGGTGCTGAATATGCCTATGACATGCTGATGAAAGATGATGGCAAGGGTTTCATCTATTTCCCAATCCTCAATTACCGCGATGGCAATCTTAATTTTCTAGAGGATTTACAGCTGGCTGACGATACTGTGAATTCGCTTTCTGATGGCGGCGCACATTGTGGCACAATCTGCGATGCGGCCTCACCCACCTTCATGCTTCAACATTGGGTCAGAGATCGAAAAAAAGCCCGTATTACCCTGGAAAATGCTGTACAAAGGCAGTGCCGTGACACGGCCTTGCTCTACGGCCTTCGCGACCGCGGCGTGCTTGCGCCGGGGTATCTCGCCGATGTCAATATCATCGACATGGATACCATTAAGCTGGGTAAACCGTGGATGGCATTTGATCTACCGGCGGGCGGCAAACGCCTTCTCCAAAAAGCAGACGGCTATGTCGCAACGATTAAATCGGGGCAAATCACCTTCCGCGACGGTGTGATGCAGGGGCCCACGCCGGGTGGTGTTATTCGCGGGCCACAAACAGTTGAGATGGCGTTGGCGGCGGAGTAAACAAAATCGGGGCGTGATCATAAAAATCAACCTGCATTTCCATTCTCCCGATGGGTTCTACCCAGTGAACTTGTTCGGGGAGAATTAAAATATGTTGACCCGCGTAGAAGGTTTCTAAAGCCCCCGTTTCTGTCATTCCGTACCGAAGACTGCCTGACAATATTCGCAAAACGCCCCACACCCCAGCTTTGGTATTGTGCGTACGACGCAACGCCGTGG
>JAYUPB010000062.1:0-36298 GCA_043760405.1 Sphingomonadales bacterium | reverse complement strand
ACCTTGTTCGGAATTTTGGATCGCTATCGACAAAGCGCCCTCACTTAAGGTTACCCAGTCAAAAACCATGACCAAGTTGGTAAGCACAGCATAGGGGTAGCGCAATGTATCAGGATCAAGCAAATGTTTGGCACAATGGATTTAGAAAAATCGGTTTTTCTGCAAAAATATGGCGGTGCCTTGATCGGTCAAACCGAACACAAACACATTTGATTCCAGGAACAATGACAATGCTGTCACCGCTTCTTGAAGCAGCCCGCAAAACAATTTCAATTGCTGAAAATGATGTGATTGAACAGCTTCTTTTAAAAAACCCCACGATCATGCAGATCGCGCTGAGCAGCAACAATCAAGCCCGGTCAGACGGGTTACTCGCCATCCTTCCCCTGAATGATCTGGGCGTTGATGCTTTGATTTCAGGAAAATTTGAGGGGGCCAATCCAGCGCCAGACTGGATTTGCACGACCACAGAACAGCCCACGGCACTCTATATCTGGCTGGTTTATATGCCGGGGACTTTTGGCCGCTTGCTCGGCGCGATTGCATCTGCTCTCAGCCCCTTGCTTAAGTCACCTTGCCCTTTTTTCTCCAATGCCACCAATGCGCATTCCGCGCGCCTTCACACATCCGCCGGTTTCATGTCAGCGAGAGATTTTTATCCTGACTGCAAAGCGCCGCTGCTCGTTGCCTTTCCAGAAAAGGAGGCTGTATCTGCATCTCACGCCGTTTCTACCGTCAAGATTGCCCGCACAATTGAGGATATTTTCCAGGTATTTTCGGTACGTTCTGCAACTTACATTGCGGAGCAGTTTTGCCTCTATTCAGAAGAGTTTGACGGCAATGATTTCTGTTCGACCCATTTTTTGGGTATCGTCAACGGTGATGCTGCAGGCTGTGTCCGCCTTCGCTTCTTTAATGGCTTTGCGAAGCTTGAACGATTGGCCGTTCGTGCAGAATATCGCAACAGCCGCCTCGCTTATCAATTGGTGCGTACCGCACTCGAACATTGCCGCCTGAAAGGATATGAAAAAGTCTATGGCCATAGCCGCTTGGACCTTGTCCGTTTTTGGCGCGTCTTCGGGTTCAAACCAATAGAGGGTAATCCTGAGTTTGCGTTTGCGAACGTCAAATATGTTGAAATTCTTCTCAATCAGCCAGCTCACGGCGCTCCGCTGACGATAGAGAGTGGGCCAATGGTTATTTTGCGCCCAGAAGGGTCTTGGCATGTCCCGGGGCCGTTCGACCTTTCGGCAAGCGCGCTTGACCCGCGCCGCAAAAAACTCCTCGAGGCCCGAACACGGACAATCGGACGACAGAAAATAGCCGCTTGACGGGGTCTAACCCGGAGTGAGTATTTTTGCGACTGTGCTAGCAACCACGCAGCATGAACTGGTGCTGATGGCAGCGGTTGGTATCGCCGTCATCGGCATTGATGATCTGATCGTCGATTTGATCTGGATCGGACGCGAATTGTGGCGGCGATACGCTGTATATGCGCACCATCCCCGTGCAACTGTTTATGATTTACCGCCCTCTACAGTGCCGGGAACAATGGCGGTCTTTATTCCGACATGGGATGAATCCGGGGTTATTGCTGCCATGTTGCGCAATACGCTTCGAACCTGGCACAATCAAAATTTTAAACTTTATGTCGGCTGCTATCCAAATGACGACGCAACTTTCGCCGCCATTCGGTCGGTTAACGATCCCGCCATACGCATTGTTATATGTGAAACGCCCGGTCCAACGACCAAAGCCGATTGCCTCAACGCAATATGGCGCACATTGTCGCGCGATGAAGCGGTGCTTTGTTTTAAGGCCAAAGCCATCATCCTTCACGATGCAGAGGATATCGTTCACTCCAAAGAGTTGATCGTCTTTGATCGTTTGATAGACCGCTTTGCCCTGATCCAGCTTCCTGTCATCCCGCTTTTAAACCCGAAGTCACGGTGGATTGGTGGGCATTATATGGATGAATTTTGTGAAGCGCACGGAAAGGATATGGTTGTACGCGAAGCCATAGGCGCGCGGTTGCCGCTCGCGGGCGTTGGCTGTGCCATCCGCCGTGATACCCTGTTAAATATTGCGCGCGCCAACGCCGGAAACCCATTTGACGCCACAAGCCTGACTGAGGACTATGAGCTTGGCCTTAAAATCAACGGCGCGGCTTCACGCTCTGTTTTTGTCCGACTGAGGGATCCGGAAACGGAGAAAATAGTCGCTGTCCGTGCACATTTTCCAGCCACGCTTAACACTGCGGTTCGTCAGAAGACACGCTGGATATTTGGTATCGCGCTCGCGGGATGGGACAGGGTTGGATGGTCGGGTGGCTTTGCTGAACACTGGATGCGGCTTCGGGACCGGCGCACCCTCTTTGCGGCGATCATGCTTATTTCGGCCTATGCTTCACTTCTATTGACAGCGCTTTTGGCACTTTGCGACATCCCCATGATTGATCTTGGACGAAGTTTGTCAATCCTCTTGGGGATCAATGCGCTGTTTTTACTATGGCGCATGATGATCCGCATCGCCTTTGTCGGTGCAGAATATGGCTGGAGAGAAGGTCTGTTTTCTGCGCCCCGGATGATCATTTCCAACATAATCGCGATTATGGCGGCGCGGCGTGCAGTCCTCCAATACCTTCTATTTCTAAGGAATGGAAAAACCGAATGGGATAAAACCAGCCACGCTTTTCCTGATGAGACAGACGCATAATGCAAAGGCGGAGCCGGGCACTTGAAGCAGTTGCCGGGACACTGCTTCTGTGGTCTGGCATCCGCGCCACAATCCTTTGGGGCAATTATGAGCGTCCCCTCACGAAGCCTAGCCGCGTAGCGCAGTACATCGCGGTCCAAAAGAAAACGGTTTTGGTAAACATCTCACGTCACAATCCAAAACGCACCAACGAACCCCTTTCGCGCCGTCCGGCATTCACCGCGCCAGTCATTCACAGTTCCGTCGCAAAAATAATGGATGGCGCGCCAAGAACATCCGTGATCCCATTCATGCCTCTCCCAACGAAAATACCCTTCGCCGCGACCCCAGAGGGCCTAGACTCCTTCGCATCACGTGATCATGCCCGTAAAGACCAAGGTTTGACCATCAGCGCTTGGCTCTATTGGCGGCAAGATACTGGGATTACCCCATCTGTATCCAATGGCCAGCTTGGTGGCAGTCAAGCCGGCATGCGCGCGCGCCTTGCCCTTACAAACTTGGGTAAAAAAGGAAATATCGGCATAACTGGGCGAATTTCTTCGCCACTTTTACAGCGCGAAGGCAAGGAAGTTGCGCTCGGCACCAGCTTTAAGCTCAACCGCCCATTGAGCATCGAAATCATTGCCGAACGCAGAATCGCCCTAGACCAAGGTGGGCGCAATGCTTTTGCAATTTTGGCAGCGAGCGGAATTTATGACGCCCCACTTGGTTCCGGTCTTTCAGCAAATGGATATGCACAAGCGGGGGTGATCGGGATAAAATCGAGAGATTATTTTGCCGATGGCGCCATCAGCGTCGATCATAAAGTGATAGAAAAAGAGGCCTATGCTGTTGCCCTAGGTCTTGGTCTTTGGGGGACAGTGCAACCCAAAAAAGGCCGCCTGGACGCGGGCCCTCAGATTATTATTGTTCCAAAAAAATTGGGAATTCCAATCAGGGTTTCGGCGCAGTGGCGAATGCGGGTGGTAGGAGATGCACGTCCGACATCTGGCCCTACTTTAACATTGAGCAGTGATTTCTAAGCTTTCATCTTTGCAAAAACCAAACGGACGCTTTCGCTCACCCTTTCATCTGTATAGTAAAGATATCGTGGATATTTACCTGCCCATCGCCAATCTGTCTGTAAACGCGCTCGTCATTATTTTGCTGGGCGGCGGCGTTGGTGTTTTATCAGGTATGTTCGGGGTTGGCGGCGGATTTCTAACAACACCTTTGCTGATATTTTACGGCATTCCCCCAACAATTGCTGCTGCATCAGCGGCATCCCAAGTCACCGGTGCAAGCGTTTCAGGCACACTTGCTCATTGGCACCGTGACGGTGTGGATGCGCATATGGGCGCTGTTCTGGTTGCTGGGGGATTGGTGGGTTCTATCGTTGGCGCAGCGTTGCTCGAAATGTTACAAAGTGCTGGGCAGAGCGATACCATCATTGCCATCCTCTATGTCATATTGTTGGGGTCGGTCGGATCCTTAATGGCGCGTGACGCAGTCGCCGCCATTAAAGCTCAAAAATCTGGAGCGCCGCGGCCCGCGCAAAAAAGACGGCATCATCCCATTGTGGCAAGCTTGCCACTGCGGTGGCGCTTTTATAAATCCGGCCTTTACATTTCACCCTTTGCGCCCCTCGCCTTGGGTTTTTTGACAGGTATTCTCACCGTTTTACTCGGTGTCGGCGGCGGATTCATAATGGTCCCCGCGATGATTTATCTGTTGGGAATGACAACGCGTGTCGTGGTGGGAACGTCCTTGTTCCAGATCCTTTTTGTGACCGCCATTGCGACCATGGTTCATGCTTTGACAACGCAGGCCGTTGATATTGTTTTGGCCTCACTGCTGCTGCTGGGTAGCGTTATTGGCGCGCAAATTGGCACGCGCTTGGCATCCCGCATTCCACCAGATTGGCTGCGCCTGATGTTGGCGACAATCGTTCTGCTCGTGGCGTTACGATTGGCCATCGGCTTGGGCTGGCGACCTGATGAAATTTATTCGGTTCAGACGCTATGAATTTTCTATTGCGCTACCTTTTTGTGCCTTTTCTATTGCTGACCATTGCGGCTTCAAACCCTGTGCTTGTTCCCGACGTGTCACAGCGCAAAATTGATATTGTCTACAGTTTTACGGGTGCTGAACTGTTATTGTTTGGAGCGATTCTCTATCCCGGCGGACGGGTGCCATCGCGCGATGCCAATATTGTCGTGGTTTTGCGTGGCCCCTCACAATCCCTGATCGTGCGCGAAAAACGAAAATTGGGTGGCCTGATCTGGGTCAATGCGGAAAGCACACAATTCAGGTCCGCGCCCGGATTTTACGCGGTTGCCGGATCAAAACCCTTAAGCAAACTGGTCGATGAGCGCACTGCCGCAATCTATGAACTGGGCCTTGGCAGCTTGCATCTGTCCCCTGCGAGCGGAAAATTGCCAGAGGCGCAGCGCCGCTTTGAAAAAGGCTTTGTCGATTTGCTTGGGCGCGCAGAGCTTTATACACAGTCGTCAAACACGGTCGAAATCACCGACGGTGTACTCTACCGTGCACGCTTAACCATCCCCGCACGCGTTCCGGTTGGAACCTACACGGCAGAAACCTTCCTCATCCGAGATGGTCGTGTTTTGGCTGCGGCAACCCGCGATATTCAAATCAACAAATCTGGTTTTGAACGCTATATTGCAGAATGGTCACAAGCGCAGCCTTTCAGCTATGGATTGACAGCTGTATTTCTCTCCCTGCTGTTCGGCTGGGGCGCTTCAGCTATTTTCCGGCGTATTTAACGCCTTATCATTTCCAGTTTCTTTACCATGTCAGGCTAAAACGAATTCACATTCTCTTTCAGCCCAAAGGCACGTGGATATGGATATGCAAGGACCGGTTAGTTTTTCGCCACAAATCAATACTGAGTTTGACGATCGAAATGCGCCACCTGCTGCTCAGACGAAGAGCGCGGCAACATTGGAAATCGGGCGTGTTCTGGACATTGCGGGATCGAGTTCGCGGCTTGTCCTGTTTGCCGATACGCTAGCAAAACTTGAAAATGAAGAAGATCCCAGCGTCGCTATGGGCGGCCAGGTTGGTAGTCAGATCAAGATCAAACTGGGATCAACGTGGCTGGTGGCGAATATTCGTACCCTTGCGGCACATCCCGACGAAGAAACTTTGATCACAGCGCATATCGATTTCCTAGGTGAGGGCGATGAAGAACGTTTGACCGGAAAAATCTATAATTTCCGCCGCGGTGTGACACGGTATCCAACCCCGGGTGCTCGCGTATATCCTGTCACATCTGACGATATGCGCCAACTGTATGCGCCAGACGACCGCGCAACGATTGAAATTGGAACAATTTACCCGACACGTGATATTCGCGGTTCGCTCTTTATTGACTCGCTGCTTGGCAAGCATTTTGCACTGCTGGGATCGACGGGTACTGGTAAATCAACATCTGCCGCGCTGATCTTGCACAAAATCTGTGAAGTCGCGCCGCAGGGTCATATCGTCATGATCGATCCGCACGGCGAATATTCAGCTGCATTCAAAACGAATGGCGCACTTTTCGACGTGTCTAACTTGCAAATGCCTTATTGGTTGATGAATTTTGAGGAACACTGTGAAGTCTTTGTCACAGCTACAGGCAACGACCGTCAGATGGACGCTGATATTCTGGCAAAATGCTTGTTGGCCTCGCGACAAAGAAGCCGGGTTGCAGAAGGCATTGCGAAAGTCACTGTGGATTCTCCGATCCCCTATTTGCTCTCTGACCTCACATCACTGATCCAAACGGAGATGGGCAAACTGGATAAAGCGGGTGACAGTGCCCCTTATATGCGTTTGAAAACCAAGATAGACGAAATCAAATCTGATCCGCGGTACAGTTTCATGTTTTCCGGAATGCTGGTCGCTGACACCATGTCGAACTTTCTATCACGAATTTTCCGCTTGCCGGGGGACGGCAAGCCGATTTCGATTATCGACGTTTCGGGCGTGCCATCCGACACCACATCGGTTGTGGTCGCGGTGCTGGCGCGTCTTGTTTTTGACTATGCCATTTGGTCGCGCAATGAACCACAACGCCCCATTTTGTTGGTTTGTGAAGAAGCACATCGCTATATCCCTTCAGACCGTGAAACCAAGGGTGTCGCTGTCCGGAAAATCCTCGAACGGATTGCGAAAGAAGGTCGGAAATACGGCGTATCTCTGGGTCTGATCACACAGCGCCCATCCGATTTGGCTGAAGGTGTTCTGTCGCAATGTGGCACGATCATCGCCATGCGCCTTAACAACGAACGCGACCAAGCCTTCGTTAAGGCCGCAATGCCAGAAGGTGCGCGCGGATTTTTGGATACCATCCCGGCGCTGCGCAACCGTGAATGTATTGTGTGCGGTGAAGGTACAACCATTCCGATACGCGTCGCCTTTGACGATCTTGAACCGAACAAGCGGCCAGCATCAACCGACCCCCTCTTTTCAGAACTCTGGCAGAAAACGGGCGGCGAAGAGGAAATTATTGAACGCGTCATCCGCCGGTGGCGTAGCCAAGGGAAATAATCACCCAAGCAAAATGAAAGGGCGTGCATCAAACGGTGCGCGCCCTTTTCTATTTTGTGGGTTTGCTTCCACTCCCAGCAAGCGGGACATTAACCATGGCTCTCAGGCGTGCGCGAAAGGCCGCCAGTTGCTTTCCGTTTAACAAAGATGTTGATGCAAAACGGGCCGACTGCGGGTTAACATTCGCGCCGTTCCGGTACACTTCAAAATGGAGGTGAGGCCCTGTCGAAAGACCTGTCGACCCTACATAACCAATTATTTGACCCTGAACGACACGCCCACCAGGCGCGACACTGATCCGGCTTAAGTGCGAATAGCTGGTCGTAAGGCCGGTTGCGTGCGATAAGCGAATTTGGTTGCCATAACCGCCAGCCCAGCCTGCGCGTGCAACAACGCCGTCTGTTACAGCGTGGATTGGAGTGCCATGAACAGCCGCATAATCAACGCCGCGGTGAAAGCGCGAATATCCAAGTATGGGATGAAATCGCATACCAAAGCCCGAACTGATCCGCGCGCCTGAAACAGGGCGTGTCATGCCCGAACGTTTCTGGCCAACGCCGGAGGCTTCATACCATTCCGTCCGACCGCCAATATCCCACGGCAACAATTGTACGCGACGCGATCCTCTGGTTAAGCCAGCAAACAGCAGCTTACCCGATTTTGTCTCACCTGTTGCAGCGCGGGCATGTTCAACCACGATGTTGAATTGGGCGTCTGAAGTCACATCACGGTCGAGTGAGACTTTGCTGGAAAGCACGCGAATATAGTTTGCTACGGCATTTGCAGGCACGCCCGCTGCACGCGCGGATCGGTAAAGGCTTTCGCCGACCCGACCTTGAATGTGCAAGGGCGTGGTGTCGACGGCGATTGGCAAACGTGACAGCTCAAGTCGCCCATCAACCCGCTGAAGCATAATCCGCAAATCAAAGCGCGCGCGAAGGTCAAGCGACTGGAGCGGGCGCGGTGTTGTCGGCGACGGCCTTGTGCCCAAAACAAGGGGAATCACTGTCCCAGGAGATATGGCGGAAAGCGGCGTTACATTCGCAATCATCGCCGCAACAGCGCGTGCTTCTCCTGATGCAACCCCGGCACGTTCAAGCACACGCGTAAATCCATCGCCTTGGCCCAAGGTCGCGGTCAATTCGATTGTTGGTCGTTCCGGGGTGCTGGCGAGGGTGACAACAAGATCATTGGCAGCCATACGCTTGCCCGTATCACTGCCCCATGCCAACGGCGCAATGCTCTGGGCACGGCTTTCATCCCACATCTTGCCTTCAAGCGGTGCGGCAACGGGGCCTTGCAGAGTCCTGAAACCTGGGGACAGATAAAGCGTAGCGCTGCACAACAATGCGCAAGTAAACAAACCCCGAAACCAGTGCCGTGACCCAATATCGGTTCCCAAGTCTGGAACCCAGTCAATATCATAAATTTGATCCGCCGCATGACGCAGGCGTCCGGCGAATTGTGACAGGTCATGAGGTGGATCGATCGCCTGACCCAGCGACAATGCCGCTGTTCCACCCGTCGCCCCGAACCCATTCTCACTGCGTTGAAACAAGGCTTTTGTGCCCCCAAAAATTGCGGCCAAAGACGCTATGCTGCGCCCTTGGATGATAGCTTTGTAAATCCAAATGGTTAATGTCAAACTGACAAAGCCTGAAATGAGGGCTCTGTGCGGTGAAACGTGCATGATTATCGCACGGATGAACCAATTGGCCCGAAATCATCGCTTTATCGAGATCAAAAACCACGTTAAATCTCTCATATGCTTGCCGAGCGCGATCAAAATGTTAAAGCCATTCTGGGTCCGACAAACACCGGAAAGACCCATTTGGCCGTCGAGCGCCTCTGCGCGCATTCGAGTGGGATCATGGGCTTTCCCCTACGACTGTTGGCGCGAGAGATTTATGACCGTGTCGTCGCCATTAAGGGTTCGGATGCCGTCGGTTTAATCACTGGTGAAGAGAAAATTTTACCGCCCAAAGCGCGCTGGTTGCTTTGCACTGCGGAATCGATGCCGATGGATCGTGACGTCGCCTTTGTCGCTCTGGATGAGGCGCAGCTCGGCGCTGATATGGAGCGTGGTCATATATTTACCGACAGGTTGCTTAACGCGCGGGGCCGCGAGGAGACAATGATTCTGGGGTCTGAAAGTTTAAGGCCAATGATCCGCGCGTTGATCCCTGACGCGGAAATTACCACACGACCGCGCTTTTCCAAACTGAGCTATGCCGGATCAAAAAAACTTTCCCGTCTGCCGCCGCGCTCCGCTGTCGTTACTTTCTCAGCGCAGGATGTTTACCGCGTCGCCGAAATGTTACGCCAGGAACGTGGCGGCGCTGCGGTTGTCATGGGGTCACTCAGTCCACGGGCGCGCAACGCACAAGTGGCCATGTATCAATCAGGAGAGGTCGATTATTTGGTCGCCACAGATGCGATCGGTATGGGATTAAACCTTGACGTCGGTCATGTTGCTTTTGCAGGCCTGACCAAATTTGATGGCAAACGACAAAGGCGATTGATGCTGTCAGAAATGGCGCAAATCGCGGGGCGTGCTGGCCGACATCACCGTGACGGCACCTTTGGAACATTGCGGGCTGGACCTGATGGTCCCAATTTTACTGACACTGAAATTGAACGCATTGAAAATCACAGCTTCCCGAAATTAGACGCTTTGATGTGGCGCAATCCTGATCCTGATTTTAGCTCGGTCACTGCACTTATTGCATCTCTAGAAGAAATGCCCACCCACAATTTCCTTCATGCTTCCCCTGAAGTCCTTGATATCACTGCCCTCAAAATCCTATCTTGCGACACGCGTGTTCAGACCGCGCTGCGTCAAGGCGCTTCGGTCGCCCGCCTTTGGGATGTGTGCGGCGTTCCTGATTTCCGGAAAGTCGGCGCCGATCACCACGCACGCCTCCTCACCCAGCTGTATGGATATTTGGGATTTGGTTCAGACCATATCCCAGTCCCATGGTTTGCGTCCGAACTTGTTAGACTGGATAATGTCCAAGGCGATGTCGATACGATTGCTGCAAGACTCGCTGCGGTGCGCACATGGACATATGTTGCCCAGCGCCCAAATTGGCTCGCGGACCCACAGCATTGGGCGGCCCGTGCGGCGGATGTGGAAGAACGCCTCTCCGATACACTTCACCACAAGCTTACCGAACGCTTTGTCGATCGCCGCACGACCATTTTAAGGCGGTCCAAGGATGGCGACCCCGCATTTCTTGACGTGACCGTCAATGCAGACGGAGAGGTCGCGGTCGAAGAAGAAGTCATCGGTCATTTGGCGGGTTTTCATTTTAGCGTCGACCCATCGACGCGCAGCGCGGAACGCAGAAAACTGCTGGCGGCAGCAGAATTGCGGCTTCCGATGGAGTTGTCACGGCGCGTTCGATCTTTGCAAGACGCTGCCGATGATCAATTTTCCCTGAATATGGTCACGGGGGGGCAAGCGGGTTTGGCTTGGGATGGCCATCTTATTGCTAGCCTAAAACCAGGCAAATCGCTTCTTGATCCGCGCATCAGACTTGACCCTTCTGTTATGGCGCTTCCGGTGGCAGAACGCTTCATTGTCGAAGCGCGATTGGGCCGCTGGCTGCACGACCGTATCACCCAGCGCATCTCCCCCTTAATGCGTTTCCAAACCATGCTGGCACAGCCAACCTCTGAAGCACCACTCCGCGTAGTGCTTGCCCAGCTGATTGAAAATGGCGGAAAGGTCTCGCGTTTCGCCGTAGACGATGCGCTGGCCTCGCTTGATCCCCAGCAACGCCGTCTTTTGGCAAAGTGCGGACTTGTGATCGGTGCGCTCGATATTTTTCATCCAGCCATGCTGAAGCCAGAGGCCGTAAAACTCTATGTGGCCCTCAAATCTGCACAGACAGGCGTTCCCATATTGCCCCTGCCAATGCCAGGCTTGGGGTTACTCGACCAGCCCGAACCAAGTCTGATGATCGGTGCTGAATGGGCTGGTTTCAGGCGTTTTGGGAAGCAGATGTTGCGGATTGATCTTGTCGAAAAAATAGCACGCGTGGCACATGATGCGCGCGGGAAAAGTCGAATTTACGCGCATAACCCCGACATGGCGGTCTCCCTTGGTATCGGTACAGCCACATTGGGGCATATCCTGAAGGCGCTTGGATTTCATCCCATCGTCAGTCCGAAATCCCATCAATGGCGATGGCAGGGACGACCACGCGCTGTGCGCCCCACTGCGCCCATCAATAACGCATTTTCTGACCTGCGCGCTTGGCAAAACCCGTCATCACCCCATACTGCCGATTGACGTGGAGCCGGACTGAATTTATCGCAGCATCACAATGTCCACGCGGAGAGACCCAAAATGACTTATGTCGTCACTGAAGCCTGCATCAAATGCAAGTATATGGATTGTGTTGAGGTCTGCCCCGTCGATTGTTTTTATGAGGGCGAAAACATGCTCGTCATCAACCCAAGCGAATGCATTGATTGCGGCGTGTGTGAACCAGAATGCCCAGCGGAAGCCATTCTTCCTGACACCGAAAGCAACCTTGAACAGTGGCTAGAGATCAATACAAGCTATTCCGCGCAGTGGCCCAATGTCACGCGCAAGAACGATCAGACCCCGGCTGATGCAGACGACCATAAGGGTGTGGACGGTAAGTTTGAGAAATTCTTCTCTGCAGAACCCGGCCAAGGCGACTAAGGCCCGGGTCTATTGTGAACGTGCCGGCACTTGGTAAAGCGTGACCGGCTGATGATGGTATCGTAATTTTTTCCAGACGGCTGGTGGTAACATCGGCGCGACGCCTGTGGTTTCCAAAAAGCGTGCGGCATAGGTGGATTGGGGCTCTAATGTCTTCAGCTTCGACCACCCTAGCTGCGGCTTAAAGCGCGCGCTGTCTTTGGCGGTCATAAACCGGTTGGGACTTTCGACATTTTGCACATTATAGAAAAAGAGATCGCCGGCTTGAGGGTCCGTATCCGTTACCCGTGCTTGAGCGTTGTCCCAGCGTAATAACAAATCAGCACGGTTCCGAGTCATGGGGTCCGTCACGATTGTCGCTTTTGGATAAGCACGGGAGAGATGGACCAAGCTACGCTCAGCAAACATAAAATCCTTATTTTCAACATACATTCCAACCGCATTGCTTCCCAACAGCAATGCCGCGATCCCGGCCGCCACACGCGGCCATCCAAAACGCGTCCAGAGTGAAACCAGGCCAATCCCCGTCAAAATACACGCAACAGCTGTTGTCGCCATGAAATAGCGCGGGTTGAGCGGCAAAAGTTTGTACGCCGCCCCAGCGCAGATGAACCATGTCATTCCGAACAGTGCAAAAATACGCGAGAAATGACGGATTTTTGAATCGATCTCACGGCCAAAACACAGCCAAATGCCAAACGGAATCGCGACAAAAAATAAGAGCATCAATTCCTGATTGAGCAGCAACACGAGAAAGGGGTCAATCACGGGATGGAGAATGACGTTGCCCGCCAGATCAATACTGCGATCAATCGTTGCGTCGTGGTGCATAGAAATTGAATATCGATACAAGGGATCGCCCGTCATCACCCCAAGATAGAGCAGCTCCAATCCCCAGACAGCGAGAAATCCAAGGGCAATCATCCAATAATAGCGGCGCTTAAAACCATGTCCGGCTAGGAAGAGCAGGCCGTAAAACACCGCGATGAATATCGATGTCTCACGCGTCAAAAAGCCTAGGCCAGCACAAACCCCAGCGGCAAAAAGCCTTTTGAGCGAGGGACCATTTATCAAGCACCCATAATAAAGGGCCACTGAAAGAAAAAGAAAGCAAAGCTCGATCACATCAACACCGGCAATCGTTGCATTGACGACCAAAAGCGGGCACGTCACCAATGCTAGCAGCGCCCCAAAGGCATGACTTTTATCACAGTAGCGCGCGGTCAAAGTATAAGCAGCGCACAAAAAACCAAGCATATAGAGCAAACTGGGCAGTACAAACGCGACCTCATTCTCCCCGAAGGTCAGGAACGACAGCGCCATTGGAATCGTAATGGTATAGCGGATTGTGCCGTGACCGCCCACGAACGGAAAATCTTCAATCCATCCGTAAGCCCCCCGCGCATAAGTGACGTCATCAGATCCCAAAAACCCAACCCATGACAGCGTAACGAGCAAAATAAACAGCGATAAGCCAAGGCCAAGAGGAAAAAAGGGCTTCAGAGATTTAATCATGGGCGGGGCGATAGACAAAATGGCGGCTGACAAAAAAGGATGTCACAATCACGACAATGTCCGTCCCAAATTTCGCGAATATTTCGGGCGTATACATCTGTGCAACCAACAACCACAACAACACCGATGAAAGGGTGATGTTGAATAAAAAAAGCAAGATATACGCCTTCATTTGATCGGGGGTGCTGCTTTTTTGCTGCCATGAGAAGGTCACATATTTATGGAGCACGAACCCAACAGCGGCACCCACCATTTTTGAAGCGACATTGGCGGGCAAATATCCGTTCGGAACAAGCGTGATGATCCCCCAAAACACGGTCATATCACAGGCGTAAACAATAGCGCCGACCAATATATAGCGTGTCATTTGGTGAAGCGCGGACTGGTTCATTTGATTAGGCGGTTCATCTGGATAGGATCACGGGGTTCATTGCCAATGTCAAAACCCAGAAAACTGAGCAAGAGTTGAAACCCGAGGATGATGGGGAGTGTCGCGATCATCACCGTTCCGGTGCTCGCGGTTGCGCCACTGCCAATCGATTCGCTCCACGCAAACATCCCAAAAATGGTTCCGAACAGCATCAAAAACAAACCCATCACCAGCTGTGCCGATGCCAAACTGAAATCGCGCATGAAATAGGAATAGAGCAGCCGCTTGGTCAATTCATGGATGTTCTTGAACAAGAATTGTCCAAAAACTTTACTGATTTTGAGATTGCTCTCCTCATCACCGTAATGCGCGCGCATTGGCACATCTTTTACAACTGCGCGGATATTGCCAAGGTTGATGAGCATATCCGATTCAAAAAAATAACGTTCACTGATATTGCCAAATTCAAGGCATTTCAGCGCCTCGGCATGGATTGCGGTATAACCATTGGTGGGATCGAATATACTCCAATACCCACTCGACAATTTTGTGAGGAAGGAAAGCGCGGCATTACCAAACAACCGCATGCCCGGCATTTTGCGGACATTATAAACCGAATGAAAGCGGTTTCCCTTGGCATAGTCCGCGCGGCCATCAACCACGGGCCCTGCAATAATGGGAATCAGTGCGGGGTCCATTTGACCATCACCGTCAACTTTAACCACGACATCCGCGCCCGCCTCAAGCGCTGCTTTATACCCGGTCATCACTGCACCACCGACGCCCTTATTTTCAGGATGAAACACAATTTTTACCCGTAGGTCTTTGACCGTATCTTGAATATAAATACCTGATTGTTCAGGACATTTATCGTCCACGACAAAGATCATGGAAACCTCTGGCCCTATCTTGGCGATAACATCTGCAATATGTTTGCGCACACGGAAGCATGGAATAACGACAGCAATTTTCGGAGACGAAAAATGCGCTTTCATGTCAATAAATTCCCCAATTGTGCTGTGCGACAGGTGTGAAGCGCGCTTATCCACAATCATTCTTATACCAAGTCAGAGTTAAAATGAATTGAATGTGTGGCCTTTTTGCAGGGGCATTATTGATGTATTTCACAAAGGTGGCATTTTCGTTGCGAATCTGCTAACAGCTTTGTCAAGAAGTAGGTGTGCACGTTCACCTATGCGGAGTGTTTCAATCCTTTCCTGTTCAAACCGGCGACCAGCAACCCCCTTTCAGAAGGTTGCGGCGGACTTTTCAGGTCAAGATTAACCCAAGAAAGGTCGCAATTCATGGCTTCTATCGCGCTTGACTTTGATGTCGGCGACTATGTCGTATACCCAAAACACGGCGTTGGCCGCGTCATAGAACTACAAAATTCTGAGATCGCAGGCATGGCGCTTGAACTCTACGTTCTGCGTTTTGAAAAAGAACGCATGACTCTGCGGGTCCCCACCAACAAAGCTGAAAGCGTCGGCATGCGCAAATTGTCATCTGACAAGCAAATGCAAGAAGCGCTGACCACGTTGAAGGGCAAACCCAAAGTGAAGCGCACCATGTGGTCACGCCGTGCGCAGGAATATGAAGCGAAGATCAATTCCGGCGACCTTGTGTCGATCGCTGAGGTCGTTCGCGATCTGTTTCGTCCGGATGATCAGCCCGAACAAAGCTATTCAGAGCGTCAGATTTTTGAAGCGGCCACCAGCCGTCTTGCCCGCGAACTTGCAGCGATGGAACAGGTTGATGAACCAACAGCGGTTCTTAAAATCTTGGACATCCTCAAAAAATATGCGCCAACGCATGTTAAGCCAACCGCTGAATAGCGTTTGTGCGTAATGATGAAGGGCGGACCTGAAGGGCCGCCCTTTTTCGTTTGACATTCTTCGCTTGCTGCACCCTGATCCAGACGTCATAGGTTTACCATGATTGCATGGTGGGATCAGAATATTGTGCCGCGCCTTATTGGCTGCGCGTGTCGACAACCTGCGATTATGAAACAACGTTCCCTTATCATTCCACAAGCGAAAGGTGCGGTGCTTGAATTGGGCGCAGGGGGCGGCATTAATGCGCCGTTTTATGATGCATCCACGGTGACATCGCTGGTTGGAATCGACCCTTCTCCTGCTTTGCTCGGTGATGCGGGGGCGGCATGGGCCAACGGCGCTATCCCGTCCGAATTACGCCACGGATTTGCGGAAGACCTGCCATTCAAAGACGCGCAATTCGACACAGTTGTAACGACCTTCACCCTGTGTTCTGTTTGTGATCAAGCCCAATCCTTGGCAGAGGCACGGCGCGTTTTGAAACCGGATGGGCAGTTATTATATCTTGAACATGGCAGCGCACCCGATGCTGGGCCACGGCGTTGGCAAAGGCACATCGAGCCGATCTGGAAACATATTGCAGGCAATTGCCATTTAACCCGTCCTATCACTACCGCTGTGGCCGCCAATGGTTTCACGGTCCAATCTCATCAGGGCGCGTATTTGAAGAAAACGCCAAAGTTTTTGGGCTGGGTCGAATGGGGAAGCGCAAAACCGGCATGAAATATGTGTTCGCCGCTATTCTTCTGCTCATAATTCGCCCCGCATACGGGGCAGAACGCGGTTATAGTGTTACCGATTTCGATGCCATTCGCGTGATCGGACCATTTTCAGTTGATGTCGTTACCGGGAAAGGTGCTTCTGCGCGCGCAAGTGGCACTGCACAATCCTTAGAGCGCGTGTCTGTTTCTGTCCAAGGACGCTTGCTGACAATACGCACGAATAGTCAAACATGGGGCGGGTGGTCCGCCAAAACACAAACACAACTACCTGCTAAATTGCGCATCACAGTTCCCCAACTCCGCAGTGCGTCCATCGACGGTTCGGGGCAAATTACTGTCTCGGCGATGAAAGGGATGCGCCTCACCCTCTTTTTACAAGGTGCTAGCACGCTCATAGTCGGCAAGATCGAAACCGACAAATTGGTCATTGATCTCGCCGGTTCTGGAAAGATAGCTGTCGGGGGGAGCGCCAAAATACTACAAGCCTCTGGTAGTGGATCAGCAACGCTTTTGGCGCGCGAGTTGGATACAAACGACGCTCAGCTCACTTGGAAGAGTTCTGGAAATGCCGAAATTTTGGCCGCGCGCACGGCCAAAATTGTTTCGACAGGGTCCGGCACAGTCAGTGTCATTGGCAAGCCCGCCTGCACCGTTACAGCACTTGGCGCTGGTGAAGTGATCTGCGGCGACGCTTCAGATAAGTGATAGACCGGCAAGTTCACCCAACAGTTCGGGTGGTAAATCATCACCGCCCGAAATCCCTTCCCCAAGGTCAGGCGGCGCATCATTTCCATTCAGATAGCGCCATCCCTGATGCGCGCGCTTTGGATAGGTAGCCACAGGAACAACCCGCGCTTCGAGGATCATATCCTGTCGCCCTTCTGCATTGGATTCAAACCGCAACACCTTTACCCTTGCGACAAGCTGATGTTTGATGATCCAGTAGAGCGATCCGCCGTCCAATATTTCAACGTGACGTTTGGGCAAATAACGCGTCGTCATCAACACCGTGCCGCCTACTGCGCGACGTGCGATGGCCGCGTCAAGCATCGCTAGGCTGGTGCAGCCAAAAGCGACTTTGGTCAAATGTAGCCCACTCATCCTGTCAGGCCGGCCAATGTCGCAAGCCCAAGGAATGCAAAAAAGCCCATCGAATCTGTGATCATCGTTACAAACACCGACGATGACACCGCCGGATCAATATCCATACGGTCAAGGATCACGGGTACCAAGACCCCGGCCAAGCCAGCAACAATGATGTTTGTCATCATGGCCGCAGCAATCACCATCCCCAACGGAACATTGCCAAACACAAAAGTAACCCCCACACCGATCACAGCAGCAACGGTGATGCCGTTGAGCACCGCGACCCTTATTTCCCGGGCGATTGTGCGCATGGTGTTTGATTGCGTAAGCTGGTTGGTCGCCAATGCCCGCACCGCCACCGCCATGGTCTGTGTTCCCGCATTACCCCCAACACCAGCAACGATTGGCATCAACGTCGCCAGCGCCACCATTTGTGCAATGGTCCCTTCAAAAAAGCGGATGATCGACGAAGCGACCAAAGCGGTCATCAAATTGGTGATCAGCCAGCGAACGCGGCTTTTATAACTGTCGAAAATCGGTTCGTTAATATCACCTTCGCCTGCACCCGACAGTTTCAAAATGTCTTCGCCGGCTTCTTCTTGAATAACATGGACGATGTCATCGACCGTGATCATCCTGACCAGTCGTCCCGATGTGTCAATGACGGCCGCCGAAATCAGGCCATATTTTTGGAACCGCAGCGCTACTTCTTCCTGATCCATATCAACTGGGATCAGGGTCTGCTCACGTCTCATCACATCAGCCATGGCCACCGTGCGCGGCGTGCGCAAAATCCAGCTCAGGTGGCAGGTTCCAATCGGCTTATGTTGAGGATCAACAATGAAGACTTCCCAGAAATCTGTTGTCAAATCTTGGTTTTCTCGCAAATAATCAATCACTTGCCCGACATTCAAATGTTCGGGCACAGCGATTAATTCGCGCTGCATCAAGCGTCCGGCGGATTCTTCGGGATAGGAAAGCGCTTCTTCAATGGCAGCGCGGTCATCGGGAGCCAGCGCGCGAAGGACGGCGCGCTGATCATCCTCTTCCATATCTTCAATAATCGCGACCGCATCATCGGTATCGAGTTCGCCTGCGATATGGGCGACTTGTGCGGCATCAAGTGTGTCGATCAATTCTTCACGAACATAATCATTCATTTCGGCGATCACATCGCCGTCGAGCAGGTCAGCCAAAGCAGCCGCCAAGGCAGAACGTTGATCGGCTGGGGCCAATTCAAACAGATCGGCGATGTCGGCAGGGTGCAACGGCGACACAAGCTTGCGCGCGCCTTCATCATCACCCGCTTCGACGGCTGCCAAGACATCGCGCACAAAGCCCGATTTCAGATGATCGTCTTCATTAAACTGGGTTTCAACCGGTATTTCCGGCGAACGGGTCAAGTCAGCTTCGCTCATCATGCCCTCCGCACATTTTTCGGCCTGTTGCTCGCCTAGGCTGCACGGCCAAGATTGACAAGCATTTGACTTCCCTCACCCGTGTGATTGCGTAAACAGGGGCAATGAACCAATCCTATCGCCTGTCTGTATTAGATCAATCTCCAATCACTGAAGGGGAAACCGCAGCGCAGGCCCTTTCCAACACGCTGGACCTTGCCCGTGCGTGCGACGGCGCTGGCTATTACCGCTATTGGTTAGCAGAACATCATGCTTCACCGGCATTGGCGGGTGTCGCGCCTGAGGCGCTAATTGGCCCTGTGGCACTTGCGACCCAAAACATACGCGTCGGATCGGGTGGGATTATGTTGCCCCATTATTCGCCGTTCAAGGTCGCCGAAACGTTTAAAATGCTCGCTGCTCTTGCCCCTGACCGGGTTGATTTAGGTTTGGGCCGCGCGCCGGGGAGCGATCAACGCGCGGCTTTCGCCCTTCAACGCGACCGAACGCGCCAAATGCCAATGGATGATTTCCCCAACAATTTGGCTGAAGTGCTTGCCTATCTCGGGGACGGTTTGCCTGACGATCATGCGTTCGCCGCCCTAAAAGAAACGCTGCCCGCTGGCGGCGGCGCCATTGAGCCATGGCTGCTTGGATCATCAATGGACAGTGCAATTTGGGCCGCCGAAGCCGGTTTGCCCTATTGCATTGCCGACTTCATCAATTCTGAAGGCGTATCCCAAGCACAGCATTATCACCGTCATTTCAAACCGTCCCGTTGGTTAAAAATGCCCTATCTCATGGTTGCGACATGGACGATCGCGGCTGAAACCCGCGCGCAGGCAGAACGTCTTTCACTTCCTGCGCAAATGATGTTCGCACATCTGATCCGCGGAACCCTCATTCCTGTGCCCACGATTGAAACGGCAATGCATTGGGCACTGACCAATCCCACAACACCCCGACGACGCCGCACCGTTCTTGGTTCTCCCGCAGAGGTTAAATCCGAACTTGATGCAGTGGCCGCGGAATTTGGGGCGTCCGAAATGATGCTAGTCAACATCATGCCTGATCATGCCGCGCGCAAAAGCTCTTATGTCGGCATTGCGCGCGAATATGGGCTAGCATCACACGTCAACCCCGCCTAAGCGGTCCGCCAATAGATTTTTACGGAGAAACATCATGGCTGAAACACTCACACTCACCCTTGGCACCGGCGACGTTGTCATCAAATTGCGCTCCGATCTGGCCCCCGGTCATGTCGCTCGTATAACCGAACTCGCCGGTGAAGGTTTTTATGACGGTGTAATTTTCCACCGCGTGATTGATGGCTTCATGGCCCAAGGCGGCGATCCAACAGGTACCGGAATGGGCGGATCGCCCAAGCCGGATCTGGCTGCTGAATTCAGCCGCGAACCCCATGTGCGCGGCGTGTGCTCAATGGCACGGTCATCAAACCCAAACAGCGCCAACAGCCAATTCTTTATCTGCCTTGATGATGCGCGCTTCCTTGACGGTCAATATACAGTCTGGGGCGAAGTCACGTCGGGCATGGATCATGTTGATGCATTGCCCAAGGGTGAACCACCCCGCACCCCTGGCGCGATTGTTTCTGCAACTGTCGCCTAAACGATTGATTGGTCTGTCAGGGTGAGAAGCCAGTCCCGGAACAACCGGACTGGCTTTTGCTCAAGCGCGCGCGGTCGACAGGCAAACCAATAGCTGTAGGGGCTCTGCACCTCTACATCGAACATTTTGACAAGCCGTTCATCCGCATAATCAGCCAGAAGATTCTGATGCAGAAACGCAATCCCCATGCCTTGCGCCGCTGCCTCAAGCATCAATTGCCCTGAATCGAAATAATCAATGGCCGCCGGCTCAAGATCGGGCAAACCGACGGCTTCGCGCCAAACATTAAAGGTGTCCTCCAATTCACGGTGAATGAGCACGGTCATTTCGGCGATTTGTTCTGGCCGCGTTATCGCATGGGGTCCCTGCACCAGCCGCCGCGCCCCTACCGTATAAATTTTGTCGCGAAGGATTCTGACGCCGTAGAGCGCCGGATCAAGGTTTTCGGCCAAGGCAATCGCTGCGTCCAATCCGTCCCCTAGACGTGTCAACGCATGCGATGCCGTATCGAGATCAATATGCAGTGAGGGATGCAGCACTCTCAGCTCAGGGAAATGGGGGATAAGCCGCTGCGATGCGAAGAGCGTTGGCACCCCCAAGCGCAGGCGCATCACATGTTCACCCGTGGTCATTGTTTCGATGGCGTTGGAAAAGGATTCGATGATCGGCGACACCAATTCCATCAGCTGTTCGCCGTCCTCATTCAACCGGATCGCCTGATGACGCCGTTCGAACAGTGGCCGACCAATAAAATTTTCCAGCGTTTGAATACGTCTGCTGAGCGCCGGCGAAGACAGCGCCAGTTCCTCTGCCGCCGCTTTGATAGATCCAAGGCGAGCAACTTGGACAAAGGCTTCGATTGCCGCAAGGGAAGGTAAACGTCTCATGCTCCAATCATGATACACACATGCAAAAAATGCAATCATGATTTTTCATTTCGCACTTGCACAAAATGATGCTGCGCCGCACATAGAACAGGCCTTTCAGGCATCCTCTCCTATATAAACTTTCATGGGTCGGTCCTTCGGGACCGACCCTTTTTTTGTCTTTTATGGCGCAGGGGTCGAAACCGCGCGCCAGGCATCCTACCTTGATTGTATTGAACCAAACGAATCGGGACGAGGTATGACAGACAAAGTAAGTTCAACCGGAAAATTGCAAGTAGCAAACGCCCGTCCAGAAGATAGCGGCCACGGTATTGCGAGAATTTCCCGCCTGATTATGGCGAATCTGGGTCTTTCAGAAGGTGATGTGGTTTCGTTAGAAGGAAAAAGGCTCACGTCCGCGCGCGCTGTCTTCCCCTATACCGAGGATGAGGGATTGGAGCTGATTCGGCTGGATTCTCTCGTCCGTATCAACGCAGGAGTTGGGACAGGCGAACATATTATCATCCGCAAAACAGAATCAAAACCCGCACAACGTGTCGTGTTCGCACCTGCACAAGAAAATTTACGTCTGCACGGCTCTGGCAATGCCCTAAAGCGCAGCTTTGCAGGGCGCCCCTTAAGTGCAGGTGATATTGTTGCAACAGCAGGACAGCAACAAGTAGACCGCGACAATATGCCCCCACAACTGCGCCAGATGTTGGCGGCCCCGGCATATGCACTTCAAGAAATCAGGCTTGTCGTGGTTGAAACCAGCCCCAAAGGCATTGTCCATATCGACCCCAGTACCGAAGTTGAACTGCGCGCAGAATATCAGGAGCCGAAGGATGCGCGGCGGGCTGATGTTACGTATGACGATATAGGCGGCATGGGTGACACCATCGATCAACTTCGGGAAATGGTTGAACTGCCGCTGCGTTATCCTGAATTGTTTGAACGACTGGGTGTCGACCCACCAAAAGGCGTTTTGCTTTATGGCCCTCCTGGAACGGGTAAGACGCGATTGGCGCGGGCTGTGGCGAACGAAAGTGCCGCAACATTCTTTTTGATCAATGGCCCTGAAATCATGGGATCAGCTTATGGTGAGAGCGAAAAAAAGCTGCGCGATGTTTTTGAAGCGGCCGCCAAAGCCTCACCCAGCATCATCTTCATCGATGAGATTGATTCGATCGCCCCCAAGCGCGGGCAAGTGAGTGGAGAAGCGGAAAAACGTCTGGTTGCCCAACTGCTCACGTTAATGGACGGCCTTGAATCGCGTGCCAATGTGATTGTTATCGCCGCAACCAACCGCCCAGAAGCGATTGACGAGGCGCTGCGCCGTCCGGGTCGGTTTGACCGTGAAATTATCGTCGGCGTGCCAGATTTGCGGGGGCGTCGTGAGATTTTGGGTATTCATACGCGCGGCATGCCGCTTGCCGAAGGTGTCGATTTGGCCGAGCTCGCACGCACAACCTATGGCTTTGTCGGCGCGGATCTCGCCGCTCTCACCCGCGAAGCCGCAATCGAAGCCGTCCGTCGGATTATGCCCAAGCTGGATCTGGAAACCGCAACCATTCCGGCTGACGTTCTGGACACATTATCGGTCACACGCGAAGATTTTCTGACAGCAATCAAGCGTGTGCAACCTTCTGCGATGCGCGAAGTCATGGTGCAGATGCCCGATGTCCGCTGGTCCGATATTGGCGGGCTGAGCGAGGCACAGCGCAAATTGCAAGAAGGCATTGAATTGCCGCTCAAAAACCCAGATGCTTTTCGGCGTCTGGGCATTCGTCCGGCAAAGGGGTTTCTACTTTATGGCCCGCCGGGAACTGGAAAAACGCTGCTCGCCAAAGCAGTGGCACGCGAAGCCGAAGCCAATTTCATTGCGGTGCGTGCGTCAGACCTGTTGTCAAAATGGTACGGCGAGAGTGAACAGCAAATCACCCGCTTATTCGCCCGCGCACGCCAAGTCGCACCGTGCATCATCTTTATTGATGAAATGGACAGCCTTGTTCCCGCACGCGGGAGCGGCGGTGCTGGCGAACCCCAGGTCACAGAACGTGTTGTCAACACGATCCTTGCCGAAATGGACGGGATTGAAGAAATGCAATCTGTCGTTGTGATCGGCGCCACCAACAGACCGACGTTGATTGATCCTGCACTGATGCGGCCCGGACGGCTTGATGAACTTATTTATGTAACGGTCCCCGATAAAACTGGGCGGCTCCACATCCTGAAAATCCATACCAGCAAGATGCCGCTGGCCAAAGATGTTGATCTGGATGATTTGGCCGCGCGTACTGATAAATTCACCGGTGCTGATCTGGAAGACCTGACGCGGCGTGCAGGGCTTGCCGCACTGCGCGAATCCATCAAAATTAAAAAGGTGACAAAAGCACACTTCGATGCGGCCTTAAAAGACACGCGAGCCTCCGTCACAATCGAAATGGAGCGCGAATATGCCAAAATACAAGAAACCCTGAAAACCGACGCCCTGCGTCCTTCCAATATGGGCTTCATTGCTCCGGGGATGCTGAGTCCAAGGGGCCCGAAGGCGTAAGGCGAAACAATGCATAGCCAATCAACAGCGCCAACATAACAGACGAAAGGAAATATGGCAGCGGGGGATAAAGCTCATACAGGCCGACGCCGATTGACGGTCCAAGAACAAAGGCGGCGCCATTGACCGCTGTTACTCTTCCGGCAACCGCGCCTTGAAGACTGCGGTCAACCGCCAGTGACGATCCAGCTGTGAAGCCGGGGCGCGTGAAGCCAAAACCTATACACGCCACAGCAAATGCGCTTGCAATACCATATAGGGACGTAGCGACACCGACCAATCCGGTCCCGATAGAGGCAATCACCAATCCCGTCACAACCATTTTCTGTGGTGATAAATTGAGCAAAGGGATGATACCCCATTGAACCAACAGCGCAGCACCAGCACCAATCATGAGAACAATCCCAATGGCTTGCTGCGCTTCAAACAAATTGAGCCCCAATCGGTCAATGACCAAAAACCCAATGGCTTGGCCGGTCATGGCCTGTGCATGCCCCATCACAAGCCCCATTAGCATCCACGGCCAAATACGCGGATCGGTTGTTTTGAGGATGACCACAGAAGGCTCCTCCGTGGCAGCTGTAATGCTTGCGCCTGCTGGTGCGCCGCCAATAGAGGGATAGCTGCTCACCGCCCCGCGACCAACATCATTCGGCCCATCATCGCGCAAATAACGCCAGACAAGAAACAAAATGATGGCTCCAAAAATGGAAAAAACAAAAGCCGGTCCAGCAAGGCCAACATAAGGCAAAACAAACCACGGCGCAGCGGCGGGCCCCAAAATCGTCCCCAAACCAAATGCTGAGCCAAGCATCGTCAGCGCTTTCACTCTGTCTTTGGGGGAGGTGCGCAGTGCGATCATCGCCTGTGCTGCTGGGGGAGCCGCAGCCCCGAAAATGCCGTAAATCATGCGCGCGCACATGAAGCAGACCATTGTCATAACTGGGCCGATCCAGCCGCGAAGACCTGCTGTCAGAAAGATCCCGCACAGGAAAACTGATCCGATAAAACCAGCCAATCCCAACAGGACCATTTCACGCCGACCATCACGGTCAGACCGCCGCGCCCAAATTGGCGCGGAAATTACCCACAGGGCAGCCGACACAGAGAATGCAGCGGCAATAATACTGTCTGCGACCCCCATAGTGCGGCCTATTGTGGGCAGCAGTGATTGCAACGCCGTGTTTCCTGCTCCGGTAATCAGCATCACCAAAAACAAAATGGTGAAATCGCGGCTGTTGGCACGCGACTCAGCCATGTTGGTTACAAACTGACTGTGGTTTGTGTATTTGATTCGGTTTCATTTTGGCACTGATAATGCGCATGGGCACCCACTGGAAGCGTCTCATCCCTTGTTTGACGAATTATCCTTGCCACTCGCTGCAGCATTCTGCAAACGACAGGATCAATTTTGGTCCAAGGACAGATATGACATCATCTTCATCAAAAGTCGCCTCGTTGAACAAGCGTAAAGCGCGCGGACCGTGGACGATGTTTTTTAAAGGGTTTTTGAAACACCCCGTCATGGTGGGATCAATTATCCCGTCATCGGACACGTTGATTGCCAAAATGCTGTCTCGTGTCGATTGGCAAAACACCAAGGTCTTTGTTGAATATGGTCCCGGCGTTGGTACATTTTCACAACATATTTTGCAAAGGCTAAAACCCGACGCCACCTATATTGCGATTGATACCAATCCTGATTTCATAGAATATCTGTCGGAAACGATTCAGGACAGTCGTTTTCGTCCTGTCTTGGGGTCGGCGGCGGATGTCGAACAGATCGTCAAAGACAGCGGTTTTGCCAATGCTGATTATGTTCTTTCCGGCCTGCCCTTCTCTACCCTGCCCAGCGGCGTCGGCCCGGCCATTGCGGCGGCAACCGCACGCGTTATTCGCCCGGGCGGAGCTTTTCTGGTTTATCAATTCCGTGCCAAAGTGCGCGATTTCATTGCACCTCATTTTACGCGGATCGACCAAGGCATCGAATATTGGAACATCCCACCCTGCTGCCTGTTTTGGGCTTGGAAAGATTAGGGGGCGGGCGGGGTTCACCCTAATTACGGCGAAAGTTTAAGCCCCGCGTCACCGTAAAGTCTATCGATGCGACCATCGCATAGGCGATCAACCAGCGGATTTTTGCAAACCACGTTGACCGCGCCTTGTGTTCCGTGCGCGTAATCGCTGCGCAGTGCGCAATATGGGCGTCAACAAAGCCCCTTATCTGCGTTGCAAAGCCTGCATCCTCTATCCGCAGCATGATTTCTGCATTGAGAAACAGGCTGCGCATGTCAAAATTGGCAGAACCAATATAAACCGCATTGTCCGCAACGATCAATTTCATGTGCAGCATCTGTGGTAAATATTCGAAAATCTCAACCTCCCCTTTCAGCAAGCGTTTGTAGCAATGCCGGGCCGCAGAGATGGTTGTTGTGTTGTCCGAGCGCGCCGCCGTGATCAAGCGCATCTGCCCCCCGCGCGCCTCAACGCGTGCCAATTTGCGCAGCATCCCCCAGCTAGGCGAGAAATAGGCCTGGATCATGTCGACGCGTTGGGCCCCATCAATATCGTGTTTAATACTGCGTGTCAGCGGGCTTAGCCGCCGAAATGGGCCATTAAACTGCCACTGCAATGCGCCAGATGCCTCGCTACGCCGCGACAAGATATGGATCAGGCCCCGCAAACCCGCTTTTTGGGACATCATCCACCGGCGCAGACCATCAAAATAACGTGCGAGCCGAAGTGCGGCTGGGCCGTTAATTTGCAGATAAAGATCGTGCCAACTGGCACCTTCTGGATCATCAGAGAAATAATGAGCGACAACATTTGCACCCCCGATCAGCGCGCGCGACTCGTCTGCAACCACTATTTTTTGGTGGTTGCGCAGTAAATAGCGCCGCCCCCAGCGCGGGTAGAAACGGCAGAAAACAACACCTGCACTGATCAAAGGCTGATATACAGAATCGGGACGATCGGCCGTGCCAAATCCGTCCACCAGCAGCCACACTTTCACGCCGCGCTTGCGGGCTGCGATCAAGGCAGAACGGACTTGGATCGCCGTTTCATCGTCGCCAAAAATGTAAAAAAAGATCCGGAGCGACGTTTGTGCGCCTTCAATCAAACCAAGCAACGCGGATAAGCGGTCTTTTCCTGAGACAAAAAGCGTTAAGTGATGGCCATCAACCTTCGCCTCAATCGGATCAAAATGCTGGATAGCGGTCATTGCGGTATCATGCCCGCGCAAGGGTTATGATGGCAAGCCTGTACCTTTTCTTTGACTTTTATGACTCCTGCTCCTAAATCAAAATAAATCCCTACGTCCTGTTTTGAAGGTGGAGCCCGTAAATGGCACGCGTTACCGTTGAAGATTGCGTTGATAAAGTATCAAATCGGTTTGACCTCGTTCTGTTTGCTGCACAGCGTGCTCGGCAGATTTCAGGCGGTGCAGAGCTGACCATTGATCGTGACCGTGATAAAAATCCGGTTGTTGCTTTGCGTGAAATTGCTGAAGAAACAGTCTTTCCTGATGAACTTCGTGAAGCCGTTGTTGGAACATTGCAGCGCGTGCAAGTGGATGACGAAGTCGCCGCCGATGAAATGGGGTCACTCAGCAATGCAGCAGAAGCTTTGCGGCTTACTGCTGCCGCACCGCCGCGCAATCAAAATCTGGGCGGCGATTACGACGGTTGATACCTGTCGGGTTTTAAGCCACAACTTGCAGGCGTGGCTGCCCTATCGGCTTGATATCCTCAATATGCATCCACCGCAGATCCTTGAGTCCCAGGATACGGTCATCATGCGCGTGAATGGAAATTTGGGCGATGGGTTGCTTATCGCGCTCATCAACCAGAACCGGCGTCGACAGGCAGCCGGTTTCCCACCGCTCCCCCCATTGGCGCAAGGCCAGCATCGCTGGAAGCAGTTCTGCACCTTTTTCAGTCAGACGATATTCGATTTTACGGCGGTCATCAGGCATAGGCTGACGCGCTAAAATACCGTGATCCACCAAACGCCCAAGCCGGTTAGCAAGAATATTACGGGCGATCCCAAGCGTCCCTTGAAATTCTTCAAAATGATGAAGCCCGTTAAAAGACGCACGTAGAATCAAGAATGACCAGCGTTCACCCATGGCTTCTAGTGCCGCTGGTAGGCCGCATTCGACCAAATCTGCGAGGTTTTCCTTCAAATCACCCATCTCATATACCCATCATTTTTGTTCTTATGGTTTAACCTAACGCAAAAATCTCAGAACGCACAAAAAAATGTAAGTTTCTAGTTGCAACTTAAAACTTATACAGGTACGTAGTGATTCGCAACTTAATAATAAGGACCTCCCCATGACACTCTCTGCAACACGTTCGCTCTTTGCATTTGCAGCCCTCATGACATCGGCAACATTGTTCGCCGGATCGGCAACAGAGGCATTTGCCGCCACCCCTGCTTACCGGCTTGCAACCGTTGCCGCTCTCCCAGCGGGCGAAAAAATCATCGTGCGTGATGTTTTATGGGCGTGCAGCAGCGATGCCTGCGTCGCAAAATCAGCAAACAGCCGCCCTGCGATTGTCTGTGCAACTGCCGCGCGCAAAATTGGAAAACTCAATTCATTCTCAGTTGGTGGCAAAGATTTCTCGGCCGATGAACTCACCGCGTGCAACGCAAAGGCGAAGTAAAAACGTTACCCCCCCCCCGGACTGCTGACACTCCCAATTAGGCTTTGTCCGGACCAGCCTTGGCAGCCACACTCCATCCCGGGTGTGGCTGCCATTTTGTTACGGTGCTGGATCATTCAAATTCTTTGTAACGGACTTATCAGCGCCCTACCCAAACAAACCGGTTGCAATCTGGGCGTGGCTCCCGCCATCATAGGCGATGCTGAGACAATATGAACTGGTTGAACGGGTCAAATCTTATGATCCTGACGCTGATGAGGCGCTGATCAACCGCGCTTATGTTTTTTCAATGCAAAAACACGGCAGCCAAAAACGGGCATCCGGCGATCCATATTACAGCCACCCCATCGAGGTCGCTGGCATTTTGACAGATTTGCAGCTTGACGATGAAACCATCGTGACGGCGATTCTTCACGACACCATCGAAGATACGCTAACGACACACGAAGAAATAGAAGCAAAATTCGGGGCCAATATTGCGCGACTGGTCGACGGTGTTACAAAACTGAGCAAAATTGAAGCGCAAACCGAAAATGAACGCGCGGCAGAGAATTTGCGGAAATTTTTGCTCGCTCTTTCTGATGATATTCGGGTGCTGCTCGTCAAATTGGCAGACCGCTTGCACAATATGCGCACGCTGCATTTCATCAAGGATGAGGTCAAAAGACGTCGTATCGCGAAGGAAACGATGGATATTTATGCACCGCTGGCTGAGCGGATTGGCATGTATGAATTTATGAAGGAGATGCAGACGCTCGCCTTCAAGGAACTCGAACCCGAAGCTTATGTGTCGATCAACAAACGCCTTGAGCAATTGCATGAAGGTGGCGGCGATAAGATTGCTCGGATCAGCTCAGGCATAAAATTATTGTTGTCGCGTGCCGGCATTGAGGCGGAAGTTACGGGGCGCGAAAAACATCCCTATTCTATCTGGAAGAAGATGGCGGAGCGCCACATCAGTTTTGAACAGCTGTCAGACGTTATGGCATTTCGTGCCATCCTCCCCGATACCGAGGCCTGTTACAAGGCATTGGGCGTCCTTCATAAACGTTGGCCGATGGTGCCTGGCCGGTTCAAGGATTATATCTCGACCCCAAAGCGAAACGGATACCGATCACTTCACACATCGGTGTTCCATAGTGAAAAAGTTCGTGTCGAAATTCAACTGCGCAGCAAAGAAATGCATGCTCAGGCAGAATATGGCTATGCAGCGCATTGGTCATATAAGCAGGACATTGAAAAACCCGACGGGCAGGTGAGCTGGATCCGCGACCTTGTTGAAATTCTCGACCATGCGGATAGCCCGGAAGAGCTTCTCGAACATACGCGCATGGCAATGTATCAAGACCGTATTTTCGCGTTCACACCCAAAGGCGAACTGATCCAACTGCCCAAAGGCGCTACGCCTGTCGATTTCGCTTATGCCATCCACACGAATTTGGGAGACACTGCGGTCGGCGCAAAAATCAATGGCCGCGTGGTGCCGCTGCGGTCTCCCATCGAAAACGGTGATCAGGTTCAGATCCTGAAATCAAAAGCACAAGAACCCCAACCACACTGGCTCAACTTTGCCGCCACCGGCAAAGCACGCGCGGCAATTCGCCGTTTTGTGCGCAACAAAGAAGAGGACGAACTGGTCACACTGGGGCAGAAAATCTATGATGAACTGATCACAAGGCTGCCAACCCAATTGGGAAAAGGCGCACTAGATCAGGCGTTAAAGCGCCTTAAAATCAAGGACAGCGACAGTTTGATGGAGTCCATCGCACGACAAACCGTAACTGACGGGCAAGTGATGAACGCGCTGATGCCCGGCAGCGCCCCTGATACAAACGCTAAAGCATTGGGTCAGCGTGAAGCAATTTCTATTCTTGGTCTGACCCCTGGTGTTGCCTATAATCTGGCACCCTGTTGCCATCCGGTCCCTGGCGACCGCATTGTTGGCCTCAGACGCCCTGACGAAGCCATTTTGGTCCACACCATTGACTGCCCTGAACTCGCCGACGGTGTCGATGCAGATTGGCTCGACATCGCCTGGGGTGACGGATCGGAGGGCGGAGCTGCGCGGTTAAACGTGATTGTGCGCAACGAGCCAGGCGCACTCGCGATCATGGCGGGAATTTTCGGAAGTCATGCTGCAAATATCATCAACATCCGCATGGAAAACCGCGATTCCAGTTTTCACACCTTTATCGTCGATCTTGAGGTCAGCGATGTCCAGCATCTGATGCGGATCATCGCCGCTTTGCGCGCCGCAGATGTTGTGACTCAGGCAGAACGGACATGAACACCGCCACCAAACCGCCCGTTGAACCTAATTTTTCACAGCAAATGCAGAACTCCGTGCTGATTGAGGCCGCACTCGCGCTCCATGACAATCGGCTTCATGATGCTGAGCCGCTTTTGCGTGATCATTTGAAGACCAATCCATTTGATGTCGCGGCTATCAGGATGCTTGCTGAATTGGCGGGGCGGATCGGTCGGTTGAAAGATGCAGAAACACTGTTACGCCGCGCGGTTGAGCTGGCCCCGGGATTTTTGGCGGCGCGATCCAATCTGGCCACCGTCCTCTATCGACAAAACCGGCCGAGTGAAGCCGTGGCAGAACTGGACCAGCTGTTAAATTTTGAACCTGACCATCTTGGCAACGCCAATTTGAAAGCCGCAGCACTGGGACGTCTTGGTGACTATGATGAGGCCATTGGCCTGTATGAACAGGTGCTCGCCCAGCAACCTCATCAACCCAAAATCTGGATGTCATACGGCCATGTCCTTAAAACCGTTGGTCGGCAAACCGATAGCGTCGCTGCATATCAGCGCGCGGTTGGCATCACGCCAACACTTGGAGAAGTATGGTGGAGTTTGGCCAATCTCAAAACCGTAACCTTTTCTGATAATGATATAGCGACCATGGAAAATGCTCTGCAATCTTCGGGTTTGAAAAACGAAGACCGTTTTCACCTTGATTTCGCACTTGGCAAAGCGTTTGAAGACCGCAAAATCGCCGCACGCGCCTTTGCCCATTATGCGGCGGGCAATGCCCTGCGCCGCGAAGAACTTGGTTATGAAGCATCCGACACTGCGCGCACCGTCACGGCGGCAACCGCACTTTACACCCCCGCCTTCTTTGCGGCACGGCAAGGCCATGGCCACCCTGCTCCTGACCCGATTTTCATTTTGGGAATGCCGCGTGCCGGGTCGACATTGATCGAACAAATCCTGTCCAGTCATTCGCAGATTGAAGGCACGATGGAATTGCCAGACATTCCCGCGATTGCCGCCCAGCTTGGCGACGTCAACACATGGCCAACTGCGCTTGCAGCGGCGACACATGATGATCTGCGCGCCATGGGTGAAACCTACCTTGAACGAACGCGCATACAGCGCAAAACAGACAAGCCATTTTTCATTGATAAGCTGCCCAACAACTGGGCACATGTCGGCCTCATCCACCTGATTTTGCCCAACGCCAAAATCATCGACGCACGGCGACATCCGCTGGGATGCTGCTTTTCAAATTTCAAACAGCATTTTGCTCGTGGTCAGGCGTTTAGTTATGGGTTGGAGGATATGGGCGCATATTACCGCGATTATGTCTCCTTGATGGCGCATGTCGACCACGTTTTGCCCAATCGCGTTCACCGCGTAATTTATGAAAACATGGTCGATCACACCGAAACCGAGGTTCGCAAGCTCCTGACTGCAGTTGATCTGCCCTTTGAAGACGCTTGCCTGCGGTTCTGGGAGAATGATCGCGCCGTGCGTACAGCGAGTTCTGAACAAGTCCGCCAACCCATTTTCCAGGGCGGAAAAGAGCAATGGCAGATGTTTGAACCGTGGCTCCAACCTCTAAAAGACGCGCTAGGGCCAGTGCTCAAAGCCTATCCTGAAGCACCGTAATCGCCTGAATTGTGGCATAATTACCATAGGGTGACGGCAATATCCTCGAAAAAACGGGGTTTTTAACGCTTGTCGATTGACCAAGGCGACAAGTCGTTACATTCTTGTGATTATTGACATTCGGGGGAGATTTTATGTCGCTTGGTCGTACAAAGAACGCAACACTGCTGGCTCTGATGGGCAGCACGATGCTCATCGCCACACCTGTTTTGGCACAAGAAGCTGCTGAAGCTGCCGATAACGGCGAAATTATCGTCACGGCGCAAAAACGTTCGGAAAATTTGCAAAAAGTACCGCTGTCGATCCAGGCCATCGGAACTGAAAAGCTCGACCAACTGCAGGTCAGCGATTTTCAGGACTATGTTAAATTCCTGCCGTCAGTTTCATTTCAATCGGGCGGGCCAGGCTTTGCGAAGGTCTATTTCCGCGGCGCTGCATCGGGCGAAAATGCCAACCATTCAACATCGCAACCTTCAGTCGGCATCTATCTTGATGAACAGCCGATCACAACGATTCAGGGTGCATTAGACGTTCACGTCTATGACATTGCCCGCGTCGAAGCACTCGCCGGCCCCCAAGGTACGCTTTACGGTGCCAGTTCAGAAGCAGGCACGATCCGTATCATCACCAACAAGCCGGATACATCCGGGTTCTACGGTGCAGCCGATGCTGAAATCAACAGCATCGCTCACGGTGATTTCGGTTACACGCTGGAAAGTTTCATCAACGCACCATTATCAGAAACCATCGCTGTGCGCGCGGTGGGTTGGTATGTCCGTGACGGCGGTTATATTGATAACATTGCCGGTAGCCGCACCTATCCAAGTTCCGGCATCACTCAGAGCAATGCAGCTTTGGTTGAAAAAAATTATAATGATGTCGAAACATTAGGCGGACGCATCGCGCTCGGCATTGAACTCAATGACAGTTGGACGATAACGCCCAGCATCATGGCCCAATCGCAAAAGGCCAATGGCTCTTTCCAGCAGGAATCTGGTCTTCCTAAAAAGCTGCAAACCCAGCAGTATAACCCTGAAGGGTCAAAAGACCGCTGGGCGCAGGCTGCGCTGACCATTCAGGGCAAGCTTGGAAATTGGGACGTGACCTACGCCGGTTCTTACCTGAAGCGCAAAGTGAACACACAATCTGATTATTCCGACTATTCCTATTTCTATGATGCAATTTCGGGATATGGCACATTTTTCTACGACAACAGTGGTGCGTTGGTTAACCCGAACCAATATATCATTGGCACAGACCGGTTCAGCAAACAAAGCCATGAATTCCGCGTTTCATCGCCGTCAGACAAACGGTTACGCATGATTGCTGGGCTATTTTATCAGCGCCAGTCGCACAACATCGAACAAAATTATATCATCGACAATATCGCCGATGCGATCACGGTGACAGGCACGGCCAGCAACATCTGGCTGACCAAGCAGCTGCGGGTTGACCGTGATTATGCCGCATTTGGCGATGTCACATTTGATGTGACCGATAAGTTCAAACTGACCGGCGGTCTGCGGCTTTATCGCTATGACAACTCCCTGCAGGGCTTTTTTGGTTATAGCGCGGGCTATAGCGGCGATAAATTCGATCCCGACACTGGCGCGTTCATTAGAGATGGAACGGGCGAAGCAGGTTGTAATGGACGTCCAGCTATTGTCGCGGGTAGCCCCTGCACCAACGTCGACAAGGCAACCAAAGACACAGATTTCACCCACAAGCTCAACGCAACCTATGAGATTGACGGTGACAAGCTGATCTATGCAACATGGTCGAGCGGGTTCCGCCCGGGTGGCATCAACCGGCGCGGGACTTTGCCGCCTTATTTCGCAGACACGCTCGACAATTATGAACTGGGTTGGAAAACAACGTGGGCCGACCGTGCATTTCGTTGGAACGGTGCAATTTACCAATTGAACTGGAGCGACATTCAATTGTCCTTCCTTGGGGCCAATGGCCTGTCCGAAGTCCGCAATGCTGGCAACGCCCGCATCCGCGGGGTTGAAATGGACGTTGGCTATCGCAGTGGCGGGTTCAGCATCAACGCTGGTGGTAGTTACAACAAAGCCAAGATTACCACGCCGTTCTGCCGCATCGCCAATGCGGCCTTTGATTGCACTACCGCTGGAAATGCTCCGCTTGCGCCTGCTGGAACGCGCCTCCCCGTAACACCGCGTTTCAAGGGCAATATAGTCACGCGCTATGAATTTCCCGTCGGAAATTGGGAAGGACATGTTCAGGGTTCGGTTAATTATGAAGGACTGCGGACCAGCGATCTCCGCACCGTACAGCGTGCGATTGTGGGTAATTTCGGGGCTTATACAACCGCAGATTTCAGCGTTGGGGTCAAAAACAAAATGTGGTCAGCAGAACTTTTTGCCACCAACATCTTTGACAGCAACGGCGTTACAGGTCGCGGACTTCAGTGCAATGAATCGATTTGCGGCGACCCAGGCGGCGTAACAGCCAGCGGCGGCAAATTCTATTCATCGATTGTCCAACCCCGCACCATTGGTTTGAAAGTCGGCACCAAGTTCTGATTTCTAAATCATGACTGCCTCACTCCAGAAACCGAGCCAAAAGCTTGGTTTCTGGATGTGTGTGGCGCTGGTCATGGGCAACATGATCGGCTCGGGCGTATTCTTGCTCCCCGCCAGCCTGGCGCCGTTCGGTTGGAATGCCGTCATCGGCTGGGCGATAACCATTGCCGGCGCATTGGCGTTGGCGTGGGTGTTGGCGCGCCTGACCCTCTCTTTCCCCAATGCGGGCGGTCCGGTGGGTTTCGTCAATCAAGCGTTTGGGCGGACACCCAGCTTCCTTGTCGGTTTTAGTTATTGGGTATCGATTTGGACCGCGAACGTCACGATCGCGGTTGCGGCAATCAGTTATCTCGGCGTATTTTTTCCCGCTCTTGCGCAGTACGGTGCCTTTGCAACTATTGCTCTCATTTGGATTATTACAACCATCAACTTGCGCGGGCCAAGGGCGGCGGGCGGATTTCAGGTGGTCACTTTGCTGATCAAGCTGGTGCCCCTCATCACGGTCGTTGTTCTCATCGCCATTGTGCTCAGCCGTGAAGGCGAATCGGCAATTGCACCTTTCCCCAGTGAAGGTCTGTCGCTCCCCGCTGTTAGTGGAGCAGCAATCCTTACACTCTGGGCGCTGCTCGGTTTTGAATCCGCCAGCGTTGCAGCAGACAAGGTCAACGATCCCGCCCGCACCATCCCGCGTGCAACAATGGTCGGAACCCTTGCCACCGGTGCGCTTTATCTCATCGTCTGTTCCGGCATTGCCTTGATGCTCCCCGCGTCGGCAGTTGAACATTCAGACGCGCCCTTCTCGGTTTTCGTTGAGACATTCTGGGCAAGAGAGCCTGCGTTGCTGGTCGCTGCCTTTGCTGCGATAAGCGCAATAGGAGCACTAAACGGCTGGTGTTTGATGCAGGGGGAACTTCCTGCCGCCATGGCACGGCGTGGTCTGCTCCCCGCATGGTTAGCGGGTGAAAATGCAAACGGAACCCCCGCGCGCGCGCTCATCATCTCCAGCATACTTGCTTCCTGCTTTGTCCTCATCAACAGCAATAAATCAACGGGCGATCTCTTCACTTTCATGGCAACAATTTCGACCTCGGCGACGCTTTGGCTCTATCTCGCCTGTGCAGCAGCCGCCCTGCGTCTCAAGGTCTCGGTGCCGGTCGCCATAGGCGGCATGGGCTATGCGCTCTGGACGCTCTGGGGTGCCGGGATCAATGTGAGCGCGATGACACTTATTCTTATGGCCGCTGGATTGCCCCTCTAT
>JAYUPB010000061.1:0-75304 GCA_043760405.1 Sphingomonadales bacterium | reverse complement strand
TGACCCGTTTGCGGACTTCTTCGCCCAGCGCCTCAATGTCTGCGCTGGTCGCAGTGCCGAGGTTGAGGAGGAAGTTGCAATGTTTTTCTGAAACCTGTGCGCCGCCGATGGTCAGCCCGCGACATCCCGCCGCGTCAACCAATGCCCATGCTTTGTGACCCTCGGGATTCTTAAAAGTCGACCCCCCCGTGCGGGACCGCAGCGGCTGCGATGCTTCGCGTTCAGCAGCGATCCGGTCCATCTCCGCACCAATCACGTTGGGATCACCGGCAACACCGTTAAAAGTCGCCGAAACGACGATCGCTTCGCGCGGCAGCATCGAATGACGGTATGAATAGGCCATATCGCTGCGGAGGAGTCTGCGCGCTTCGCCTGAACGCAAAATGACATCCGCGCTTACGAAAATATCATTCACGTCACGCCCATAGGCGCCGCCGTTCATCTTCACAAAACCACCGACAGTCCCGGGAATACCGCGCAAGAACTCAAGCCCCGCGACACCTTCATCGCGCGCAAAGCTTGATACTGATATGCCCGATGCGCCGCCGCCGCACCGCAAGGATCCGTCCTCCATACGTTTGACAGCGGCAAAGCGTTTTCCAAGACGCACTGTAACGCCGGGCACGCCCCCGTCACGGACAATCAGATTGGATCCCAGACCAATTGTCATCACAGGTACTGAGGGATCAAGATCAGCAAGGAAGGCCTGCAAATCAGCACCGTCATGCGGCTCAAACAAATGTTCCGCAGCGCCGCCACTCTTGAACCAGATCAGCGGAGCCAATGGGGCATTGGCAGTGAGTTTGCCGTGCGGGGTCATGCGCGCATCGCCGTGATCGCCGCTGCAAGGCCCGCTGCCCATTTGGTGATGTCGCCTGCGCCCAAGCATACGACCATATCATCGGATTTTGCGACCGCTGCGATTTCCGCCGCCAACGCCGCCGCTCCGTCAATTTCGTTCGCACTATGATGTCCGCGCCGTTTCAAATTGGCGACCAAGTGCGCGGCGTCCACGCCCTCAACCGGCGTTTCTCCCGCCGCATAAACCGGCGCGACATAGACCATATCCGCGTCGTTAAAGGCCTGAGCAAATTCATCCATAAGCCCTCCAAGACGAGAGAAGCGGTGGGGTTGGCAGACCGCAATCACACGGCCCTTCGCACTTTCGCGCGCGGCGGCCAAAACGGCACGGATTTCCACCGGATGATGACCATAATCATCGATGATCGTAATCCCGTCAACATCACCGACCTTGGTAAAGCGGCGTTTGACGCCGCCGAATTTGGCAAATCCACTGGCGATGCCAACGTCGTCCATCCCCATTTCAAGACCAACCGAAATCGCCGCAAGGGCATTCTGCACATTGTGCCGCCCGGCCATTGGCAGGAACACATCAGCAATGGTGCGCGTTGAACCATCGCGCGCACGGACCGTGACATCAAACCGGTTGCCGCCTTCGACCGGCATCACATTATCACCGCGCACATCGGCCTGAGCCGAAAAACCATAGGTCGTAATCCGCCGGTCGCGAATGCGGGGCATGATCGCTTGCACTTCTGGATGATCAAGGCACAGGATTGCAACACCGTAAAACGGCACGTTTTCGATGAATTCAACGTAAGCGTCCTTCGCCGCGTTGAAACTGCCATAATGGTCAAGATGTTCGGGATCGATGTTGGTGACCACCGCAATCGTACCGTCAAGCCTAAGGAAACTGCCATCGCTTTCATCCGCTTCAACAATCATCCAGTCGCTATCACCCAGTCGCGCGTTGGACCCGTAACTGTTGATGATGCCGCCGTTGATCACAGTCGGATCAATCCCGCCGCTGTCGAGCATCGCTGCGATCATCGATGTTGTGGTGGTTTTGCCGTGCGTGCCCGCAACCGCAATCGTGCTTTTAAGGCGCATCAATTCAGCAAGCATTTCAGCACGGCGGACAAGGGGAATGCGGCGCTCAAGTGCCGCTTCAACCTCAGGATTACCGCGCTTGATCGCGGTGGAAGTCACCACCACAACCGCGTCACCCAGATTGTCTGCGCTGTGGCCGATCATCACCTTGATCCCGCGCGCACGGAGGCCTTCAATCACATAGCCTTCGGCCACGTCGGTACCTTGGACCTTATATCCCAGATTGTGCATCACTTCGGCAATGCCAGACATGCCAATGCCGCCGATGCCAACGAAATGGATTGTGCCAATATCTGTGGCGACGCCTTTCATACCGGAACCCTGACCGGCGAAAAGGATTGAACCAAGCCAACCTCACTGGGTGCAAGCGGATGATCCAACCCTTCAACCAGATCGGCCAGATCACGCGTTGCATTAGGCCGCCCAACACTGCGTGCACGGCCCGCCGCGTTGATCAGAGCTTCAGGATCAAGCCCCAGTTTTTGCATTTGTTTTGCCAATTCCTTGGCGGTAAAATCCGCTTGTGTGATCGCGCGCGCACCACCCGCCACGGCCATCTCCTTGGCATTGGCGGTTTGATGATCATCCGTCGCAGAAGGCAGCGGCACCAAAATCGCCGGACGCCCAGCACATGTCAGTTCCGCAATTGTCGAAGCCCCTGCCCGCGCAATCACCAGATGCGCCCAGGCCAGTCGGTCCGGCACATCGTTCAAATAAGTGGCAAGGTCAGCGGCTATCCCCAAGTCCTGATAGCGCGCGCGCACATTTTCAATATCTTCAGCGCGGCATTGCTGCGTCACCTGTAAACGACGGCGCAGATTGAGGGGCAACATCGCGAGACCATCAGGAACAATTTGTGACAAGATCGTTGCGCCCTGACTGCCGCCGATAACCAGCACACGGAAAATGCTCTCCTCGTCAATCACAGGGAAGGGTTGTGATCGCAGCGCCACCACTTCGGCACGCACAGGATTCCCAATGAGCCACGCCTTGGCCCCGTATTTTTCAGCCAGACGTGCCGTGCGGGGATAAGACAGGGCAATCGCATCCACCCGACGCGTAACCATCCGGTTGACGCGGCCTAAAACCGCATTCTGTTCATGGATGGCCGTTTTTATTCCTGCTTTTTGTGCAGCAATCAGCGCCGGAAATGCTGGATAGCCGCCAAAGCCAACGACAGCAGCAGGTTCAAATGTATCAAACAATTGCAACGCCATTGCCCTTCCGGCCAATATCGCGCGCACCCCGCCCCACCAGCTCAAGGGGTTTTTGGTGATCCGCCCTGCTGGAATGATATGAGTCTGGACCCCGTCAAAAACGCCGGGAATTTTCGCACCGCGCTCATCGGTGACCAGCGCGACCCTATGGCCGCGTTTGGTCAATTCTTCGGCCAGCGCATGGGCAGGGATCATATGTCCCCCCGTGCCGCCAGCGGCCACAACATAATGCCGCGCCTCGCTCATTTCCCGCTCCATTTCACAACATAGGGTGAACGGGTCAGATAGGGGTTTTTGCGCGTAAAGGCGAGCAGCAAGCCAAAGCCCATGCACAGCGCAATCATCGACGAACCGCCATAACTGATAAAAGGCAATGTCATGCCCTTTGACGGCGCAATCCCGATATTGACCGCTATGTTGATCATCGCCTGCACCGTAAATTGGGTGATGAGGCCAGCGGCAGCCAGAACAAGGAACGTATCTTCTTCATCAAGCAATTTCACAAAAACCCGTACTGTCATCGCCAGGAACAGGCCGACAATCGCAATACAAGCAATCAAGCCAAATTCTTCACCAATGACGGAAAAGATGTAATCTGTATGCGCTTCTGGCAGACGGAACTTCATTTCACCGCCACCAGGCCCTGTCCCGAAAAAGCCGCCTGCAGTAACCGTCGCATGGGCGTTGTCGGTTTGGTAAGTGTCACCCGTTGCAAACAGGAAATTATTGATCCGCTGGGTCGCGGTGGGATAAAAAAGATAGGCTGCCGCAATGCCAAGCGCGCCTGCGGAGGCAAGAGCACCCATGACACGCGCCGAAAGCCCAATGAGCATCATCATCACCAACCAAATGGCCCCAAAGATAATGGTCTGACCAAAATCAGGCTGCATCATCAATAAAATTGCAATCACCGCCGTCAATGCACCAGAAATCGGAATCACGGGCAATTCCTGATCGTGCGAGCGCAGCGACAATAGCCATGCGAGTGTCACGACGAAAAAAGGTTTCAAAAATTCAGATGGTTGAAACCCGGCAAACCCAAAATTGATCCAACGTTGCGCGCCATTGGCACCCGAACCGATGATGGGGACAACCGCCAACATGACGCTGAAAAAGGCGGCCATACCAAGCGAAAAACGCCGCGCAATTTGTTGAGGCATCATCGACACAGCGATCATCACTGGTATGCCAAGCATCACCCAGACAAATTGCCGCCAGAAATAATAAAGCGGCGAAAACACAACATCACCGCCCGAATAACGCTGGGCAGAGGCCGGTGATCCAGCAGCGACGGCAACCAACCCAACCGAGATCAATATAGTGACAAACAGCAACAGCACGCGGTCAATTTCCCAAAACCACAGGCCAAAGGCCGAACGGTCTGATCGGCCAAGCCGCGCAATCACTTTGCCCTTGGGGCGTATGGCAGCAGCTGTCGTCATAGAAGAGCCTCCACAGCCGCGCGGAACGCATCACCGCGCGCTTCAAAATCTTTATATTGATCAAAGGATGCACAGGCCGGGGACAGCAATATGGTTTCCCCCGTCACGGCCGCTTTTGCAGCCTGCTTCACCGCTTCGGCTAACACGCCGCACTGGGTAACGTGCATATGCGGGGTCAGCAATTGTGCGAACATCGGACCTGCTTCGCCAATCGTGTAAGCCGCGCGGACATGGGCATAATGCGGCGCACAGGCATCAAGTTCATCGGCTTTTGCTTGCCCACCAAGGATCCAATGCACAGCAGGATAGGCCGCAAGCGCCGGCGCCGTGGAGGTGGCATTGGTCGCTTTGCTGTCATTGACGAACAGCACGCCGCGTAGGTCGCGGACACGTTCCATGCGGTGCGGCAGCCCGGGATAAGAAGCAAGGCCGCGTTCGATTGTCGCGTCGTCAATGCCCAGTGCATGCGCAACCGCAAAAGCTGCGGCGACATTCTGAGCATTATGGGGGCCCTGCAATGATAGCCAACGCGATTGATCCGCCACCTTTGAGGCAGAGACACGGACCAGCCGGTGGTTGATCCGACTTGCGATCATTCGCGTGGGGTCATCATCGGTGGCAATAACGGCAATTTTATCGACATGCTGGAGCGTAAACAGCCGTTCTTTCGACGCGGCGTAATCGGCAAAGCCATCATAGCGGTCCAAATGGTCAGGCGTGATGTTGAGCAACACCGCAATGTCACAGTCGAGACTGAAGGTCAGATCAATCTGGTAACTGGAAAGTTCGAGAACATAAACGCCGCCATCCGGCAGCGCATCCTCCCCCAAAATCGGCAAGCCGATGTTGCCGCCCATCATCGTTGGCACACCCGTTGTTTTAAGAATGTGGTGGATCAAAGCAGTGGTGGTTGATTTGCCGTTTGTGCCGGTAATGCCAACCACCTTGTGCGGCGGCAAACTCGCGCGGGTCTGTGCGAACAGTTCAATATCCCCGATCAGGGGAACGCCTGCTCCGTGGGCAGCGTCCGCAATCGGGTGACGGTTGATCGGGACGCCGGGCGACACGACAATGCCGTCAAAACCAGTGAGATCCATGGTGAGGGGGTCGGCAAAAGATAAAAGCCCCTCCCCTTCAGGGGAGGGGTTGGGGCGGGGAAAGACCTTAAGAACCGCCGCCCGTGCCGCTTCATTGCTGTCCCACGCAACAACCTCTGCCCCGCTTGCCACAAGCGCACGCACCGTTGCCAGCCCAGACCTTGCAAGGCCAAGGACAACATAGCGTTTGCCGCGGAAGGCTGAGCAAATGATCACCGGAGCTTCAACGTCGAAAGCCCGGCGAGCGCCAGCACAAACGCCACAATCCAGAACCGGATCACGACCGTGGGTTCAGACCAGCCAATTTGTTCAAAATGATGATGGATCGGCGCCATACGGAACACGCGGCGGCCGGTGCGTTTGAACCAGAAAACCTGGATGATGACCGACAAAGCCTCAACCACGAACAGCCCGCCGATGATCGCAAGGACAAATTCATGATGCGCCGTGACCGAAATAATCCCCAGTGTCCCGCCCAGTGCAAGGCTGCCGGTGTCGCCCATGAAAACCGCAGCGGGCGGCGCGTTGAACCACAGAAATGCCAATCCTGCGCCAACAATCGCGCCGCACAGGATCGTCAAATCCCCGGCGCCGGGAATGAAAGGAATACCCAGATAGGCGGCATATTTCGCGTTGCCGACCAGATAGACGATCATCATAAACGCCAACGACGCGATGATCACAGGCATGGTGGCAAGCCCGTCTAGCCCGTCGGTCAGGTTCACGGCATTCCCAAAACCAACCACAACGATGCTCGCAAACACAATATAAAGCGGACCCAAATCAGCCACAGGCCCATTGAAGAACGGCAGATAAAGCTGCGTTCCCGAATGCCAGGTGATCAGAGAGACGGCACACCCCGCCACCGCAAATTCGATCAACAGCCGCAATTTGGCCGATATGCCCTTGTGGCTGCGTTTCTTGACCTTGTCATAATCATCCATGAACCCGACCAGCCCAAAACCAGCCATCACGATCAGGCACGCCCAGACATAAATGTTGGCAAGGTTCATCCACAGCAGCATCGCAATGCCAACGGACGTCAATATCATCAGGCCGCCCATGGTCGGCGTGCCCACTTTGGCGAGATGCGTTTGCGGCCCATCATCACGGATTGGTTGCCCCTTGCCCTGCCGAACGCGCAGCCAGCCAATGAATTTGGGGCCAATGATCAACCCAATAATCAGCGCCGTCGCCACCGCCCCGCCTGTGCGGAACGTCAGGTAACGCACCAGATTGAGGATACCGGGAAAGCCAAGATATTCTGCGATTAGATACAGCATTACTGGCCTCCGCCTGTCAGTGCGTCTACCAATCGGGACAGCCCGACCGCGTTCGACCCTTTAATAAGAAGTGCGTCCCCTGCCCTGATCTCTTGTCGCAAAAGATCAAGCGCCGTAGACGCATCTGGCACGTGAACGCATTCGATTTTGCCATCAAGGACGGCGGCCAGCGGGGCCATTGCGGTTCCGACGAGCAGTGCAAAACCAACGTCTGCCGCCTCTACAGCTGCGGATAAACCTGCGTGCAGCGCAGGACCATCTGAACCCAGTTCGCGCATTTCTCCCAAAATGACGATGCGGCGCTTGGCCTCTGTCGCCCCCAAGACCGCCAGCGTCGCCGCCATTGACGTGGGGTTGGCGTTATAACTTTCATCGATCAGCAGCGCATCACCGCCTGTCACTGCAATTCGGTGTTGCGCGCCGCGCCCTGCAAGACCGCCAAAGTCCGCGAGCGCCAGACCTGCAGCGGCCAGATCGCCGCCCACTGCTTGAACCGCTGCAATCACGCCGAGTGCATTTGAAACCCAGTGCGCGCCGGGTTGCGACACAGTGAAGCACAGATCGGCACCCGGTAACGTCGCGGTCACCATTGTCCCACCAGCAACCTCCACCACATCAAGCCCGCGAACATCGGCTCCAGCGCCAAGCCCAAATGTCATGATGTTGGCGGCATAGGGCTTGGCCGCCGCGATCAACCGGTCACGGTGTTCACTGTCGAACGGAATGATCGCTGTCCCGCCCGCTTCAAGGCCTTCAAAAATTTCACCCTTTGCGTCTGCAATCGCTTCTTCACTGGCGAAAAATTCGCGGTGCGCAGAGGCAATGGTCGTGACGAGCGCAACATGGGGCCTTACCAGCTGTGTCAATGCGGACAGTTCCCCTGCATGGTTCATGCCCATTTCAAACACCCCGAAGCGTGTATCGGCGGGCATCCTTGAAAGGCTCAGCGGAACGCCGGTATGGTTGTTATAGCTTTTGACCGAACGGTGCACCGGCCCAAGATTGCCCCGCGCGAGTGCCGCCGCAAGCGCTTCCTTCGTGCCCGTTTTTCCAACCGACCCTGTCACGCCGACAATTTTAGATGATGACCGCGCACGGCTGGCGATCCCGAGTGCATTGAGGGCCGCGGTGGTGTCCCCAACCAGAATATGGGGATGATCTGTGGCCACAGAAACAAGTGCACCCGCCGCACCCTTGGCAAAGGCACCGTCCAGAAACTTATGCCCGTCGGTTGCTTCTCCTGACAGCGCGATGAAAAGGTCGCCGGGTCCAACTTCGCGGCTGTCAAACGCCACGCCGGTCACATCAAACGCCGCGCGAGCATTCCCACCAGTTGCCGCTGCAATGTCAAATGAGGTCCACAGCGCGCTCATATTGCGCACTCCCGTGCGACGCTGACATCATCAAACGGCAGCACTTTATCGCCGACGATCTGTCCCTGTTCATGGCCTTTGCCCGCGATCAGGACGATGTCATCAGGACCAGCCTGTGCAATTGCGGCGGCAATCGCATCACGCCGGCTGCCAATTTCAGTGGCGCCCGTGGCTGTCGCCAGAACTTCGGCACGAATAGCAGCCGGATTTTCTGAACGCGGATTGTCATCAGTGACAATAACGACATCGGCCTGTGCAGATGCAATTGCCCCCATTTCAGGACGCTTGCCGGTATCGCGGTCGCCGCCCGCCCCGAACACGAGGATCAGGCGACCTTTGGCATGGGGACGCAGCGCCGCAATCGCCGCCGCAAGCGCATCGGGCGTGTGGGCATAATCGACATAGACTGGCGCACCGGCGCGTGAAATGACGGCGCGTTCAAGCCGCCCGCGCACGGGCTGCACGCGTCCAAGCAAGGCCAGCGTGTTCGCCACATCACCGCCCGTTGCAATGACCAGACCCGCTGCGGTCAAGGCATTGGCCGCCTGATAGGCACCAATCAATGGCAACAGGATTTTGTGGATTTTACCTTCGGCCTCTATTTCAAGCAGCTGCCCCAATTGACTGGGGGTTCTAGACACCAACCGCAGTGTCGATCCGCGTTCGCCCACGGTCAACAAGGTAAGCCCGCGTTCACGCGCAAGATCAATCACACGCGCGGCATTTTGATCATCGGCCCACACAACCGCTGCACCGTCGCCGTCAACCACTTCAGAAAACAACCGCAGCTTGGCAGTGAAATAATTGGCCATATCGCCGTGATAATCGAGATGATCGCGCGATAAATTGGTGAAGGCCGCAGCCCGCACTGGCAGGCCTTCGGTGCGGCATTGGTGCAAACCATGGCTTGATGCTTCAAACGCAACATGGCTGACGCCTTCGCGCTTCAGCCCTGCCATGTTTGACAGGAACGTCACAATATCGGGCGTCGTCAGGCCGGTTGTTACCGCCTCATCTGCCGTCGTCACACCCAAAGTTCCGATGGAGGCGGCGTGATGCCCCATCATCCGCCAAATCTGACGCGTCAATTCAACAGTTGATGTTTTGCCATTGGTGCCGGTCACCGCGACGGTAATTGCGGGGAAAGGCTGAAAGAATTTGGCGGCGAGCAAGGCAAATGCGCGGCGCGGCTCATCCTCGGCAATATGGAGCGCGCCTGCAACAACTGCTTCTGGCCGCGCGACTACCGCAATCGCGCCAGCAGCAATTGCGGCTGGAATATAATCCTCTCCATTGGCTGTACTGCCCTGAAACGCACCGAAGATTGTGCCAGGCGCGACCTTACGATTATCAATCGCAAACCCGGTGACGCGCGCATCATTGTTCGTGCCAAGAAGCGTACCCAAATTCATGGCCGTTCCCCCGGCGCTTTCCAAAGCAACGGGGTCATATCACTAAGCGGTATGTCTTTGGTCGTATCAGGGAAAACACCCATCATGGGTCCAGTGCGTGATATAACCCGCGATACAACGGGTGCAGCCGTCCACGCGGCCGTTGTCAGGCCAAATGTTTCGGCCGTACCTTTGGGCGCATCAAGCATCGCAATCACCACATAACGCGGGGCATCCATTGGAAATGCCGCCGCAAAGGTTGATACATTGATATGTTTTGAATAGCCGCCAGCGCCGGGTTTTTCCGCCGTCCCGGTTTTGCCGCCGACGCGCAAACCGTCCGCGCCGCCTTTTCGGCCTGTGCCTTCGGTTACAATCAACCGCATCATTTGGCGCATCTTAAAACTGGTCTGAACGGAAAAGACCCTCTGCCCCTTAACAGCTTTGCCTTTGGTCACTTTCAAAAGTGTCGCAGGCCGCCAAATACCGCCATTGACAAGTGCAGCATAGGCGCTGGCCAAATGCAGCGGCGTGACTGCAATGCCGTGGCCATAGGCCGTCGTCATTGTGGTGGTGCGCGCCCAGTATGACGGAACCAACGGACGCCCTTTTTCTTTGAGTTCGATATAGGGCGGGTCATAAAAGCCAAGTTTGCGGAACATGGATTCTGTCCGTGCTGCCCCCAATTCATCGGCCACACGTGCAGTAACGATGTTGGACGAATGGACCAAAGCCTCCGGCACGTTCAACCAGCGCTGCGCAGGATGGTCATCTTTAATCTGAAACCTGCCCACCTTCAGCGGTGCTGTGGCATCATAACGGCGCGACAGATTTTTGATTACGCCGGTTTCAAGGGCATTGGCCATCGTGATCAATTTGAAGGTTGATCCCAATTCATAAACGCTTTGTGTCACATTATTGCGGCGCGCCTCGGGGGATGACTGGCCAATTTTATTGGGATTATAGACCGGCAACGACACCAGTGAAATCACTTCGCCGCTGTCAACATCAAGCACCAACCCTGTCGCACCCAGCGCCTGATGCTTGACCATCGCGCTGGACAGTTCACTTTCCATTGCAGCCTGAACACGGCTATCAATGGACAGGGCAATGGGGGTGCCCCGTGTTGCAGGATTGGAGAGCTGGTCATTCAAAACCCGCTCCATCCCCGTCACGCCGCGTCCGTCAAAATCGGTATAGCCAACAACATGCGCGCCCAGCGTGATTTGAGGGTAAAGCCGTTCTGGTTCGCGGGCATAGGCCATCGCCGGTTCGCCAAGCGCATTCACCGCAGCCACCAATTCAGGCATGGCACGGCGACGCAAATAGGTGAAACGCATGCCTGATTTAAGGATCTGGAGATATTCGGTTTCACTGCGTTCAGGCATCAACCGCGCCAATTGCGGGGCCAACACCTCTGCCTTACCCAACAACTTGTTTGGATGCACCCCGACCGACCAGGCCTCAATTGTGCGCGCTAAAACTTCGCCGTTACGGTCAACAATATCACCGCGTGGCGGGGCCATCCCCGCGGCAAACTCTCGCGTGCTTGCACTGTCTGTCGCGACACCAAGCCACAGCAAGCGCACAGCAATTACAAAAGATGCGGCAATGAAGAGCAGCATCAGCATCATCAACCGTTGATGCGCGGTCGCAAGGGATCGTTGCCGGTATCCGGCATGTCGCGTCCGCTGAGGCCGAGCGACAAGTGTTGTCACTGCGCGGTTTTGCCCTTTGGTTTACTCTCTGCTGCCGCTTGACGCACAATATCACTCAGCGTCCGGTTGTTGACCAATGTTTCATCAAGCATCGCCACCCGCTGCGCCTTGGTGGTTGGTGCTTTAACCGTGGGCCGCAGGACAATATCCTTAACCGCAATCGCCACTGGCTTTTGCGCCGATGCTCCCTGTGCTTTGGGTTCGGATGAAGCAGAAGTCTCGGCATTTTCCGCGCTAACAGACGCCATCATCACCGGCGGCGTCGCGCTGCTGCCTGGTAATTTGGTGCCATCGAGCGTTGCCAGCCCGGCCTCGTTGGGTAAAAATTGGGTCGCGGACGGTGTCGCAAGTGCCAGCACATCGCCGTTCCACCGTTCGAGCTGGCGCAGGGAGGCGCGCGTGCCGATTTCAGTTTGCAGCTGACGAATATCACGCCGCGTCATCGCAATTTTGCGGTCAATGGTTTCAAGCCGCGCGCGTTCATTGGCGACACCGAGCGAGACCATGTAAAGCGCCGTTGCCGCAACCGCGACACCAGCAACCCAAACGACAGGACGAAAACGTTGTGCAATCATAAAGCACCTCTTTTCTGTGTGGGCCAAGCAGGGGCGTGGGTTCGGTGGGCAACGCGCAATGTGGCGGACCTCGCGCGCGGGTTACGGGCCAGTTCGGCCTCACTCGCGCGGACGGGCTTGGCAACCAATTCAAAACTGGGCGCTGTGCTGTCCATGTGCAGCGGGGCGTGACGCGACCCTGCAGGCGCACTGCCGCTGCGGTCGCGCAGGAACCGTTTGACCATGCGATCTTCAAGGCTGTGAAATGTCACAACCACTAAACGTCCGCCTGGTTTCAGCACGCGTTCTGCAGCTTCCAAACCCCCTTCCAATTCTTCCATTTCACGGTTGATATGGATACGGATTGCTTGAAACGTGCGCGTTGCTGGGTCTTTTTTGTCACCGTCGCGCCATCCAGTGGCACGGCGCACAACCCGCGCCAGATCACCCGTGCGGGCCAAGGGCCGCGCCGCAACAATCGCATGGGCAATCCGCCGTGATTTGGGTTCATCGCCGTAACGGTAGATGACGTCGGCAATATCGCCTTCATCCGCCGAATTAAGGAAATCAGCCGCACTTTCACCAGCTTGTTCCATCCGCATGTCGAGCGGTCCGTTTAATTGAAACGAAAATCCGCGCGCGGCCTGATCCAATTGCATCGACGACACACCAATATCGAGCGTGACACCGTCAACGCCTGTGTCAACATGACTGGCCAACCGCGAAAAGCGGTCTTCAATCAGCGTCAACCCCTCTGTCGCCGCCGCCTTGCCCGCTGCAATCGCATCAGGATCACGGTCAAAGGCAATCACCCGCGCACCCGCCGCGATCATTGCGCCGGTATAACCACCCGCACCAAATGTTCCGTCGACATGGGTTTCACCGGGAACAATCTTGAGGGCAGCAATGACATCTTCAAGGAGGACCGGCGTGTGGGGAGCCGCAGGCAGGGTCATGCCGCGCCCCGTTCTTCCATCAGGAAGCGGGCAACATCCTTGACCTCATCATCAATCCCTGCGGTTTCAACAAGGATGCGCGGGTTCCAGATTTCAAAGCTATTGCCAGTGCCAAAGAAAAAACCAAGATCGCCAAGCTGGGCCTGTTTCTTGAAAAAAGCAGGCAGAATGAATCGGCCGCTTGAATCGTAAGGCACTTCTTCGACAAGGCCAAATGCACGGCGGTTGTTATTGTGATAATCAAACACACGTCCTGCGTCGCGTTCGCGCGCTTCTTCGCGCTCCAAACGATCATGCAACAGCCGCGACCAACCCCGATCATAACCGGTCAGGCAAGGATCGGATTGGTGCTTGGCAATGATCAGAAAGCGGCCATCGCCGTTGGTTTCAATGGCAGAGCGCAGAAATGCAGGAATCGCGACCCGACCCTTCGCGTCAATCGCGTTTAGGGCATGGCCTCTGAATAATTCCCTTTCGCTCACGTGTCCCTCAACCCAATTCGGGGTTGCAGTCTTGATTTTCAGATCACAGCGCGCTGATCCAAAACATCAAATGACTCAGGGCAACCCCACCCCTCTCGATCAAAAGGGACTATCAACCAATAGCGGGGATAACAAGGGTTTTGACGGGTGAAGTGGGGATTTACCCTAATTTATATGCTTTGCGCGGCACTTTCGCAACCTTCGGCGCCACCGTTCAATCTTTGTTCTCTTTCCTCCTCATTCTGATCGCGCGTTATTTTCGAGTCGTTTGATCAAACTGGTGACCGCACCCAAATTATCCTGCTTTGATTCCGCCCAAAGTCTGGGATCAATCAAATCAACGTCAGCCCCCAAAATAGCACGGCCATTTCCAATCGCGCAGTCAGCGACCAAGCCCGCATCGCTCAGCACACAATCCTTGCCTGTTACGACCCACTTTCCGGCATTGAGCAGCGCAACTTCATACCCTGCCATTGTCACAGACCGGATTACGGGGCGGCCTCGAACGCCCTCCAGCCGCAATCCCCAATGGGCAAACACAGGGTCCAACAATGTTGATTGCGGCGCGCGTCGAAGATCGCCAACTGGCAAATCACTGGGCCAAATCAAATCAGGATCAGCAAAAATAAGTACTTTACCGCCGCCGCGCACCCAAGCGTCCAAAGAAACCCAATCTTCAGGGGGCATAGCTCCGGGTTGAATGGCAATCAGCATTTTAACCTGCGCCAGCCGCCCCGAATCCAGCGCGTCGATAGGCTGCACATCATAATCTGCGTCAAGTGCAACCAGAAATGGCGATCGCACGGTGGTTTGGGAAAGCGCGCCTTCAATTCCCCCCTCACCCCAAAACAAAGGCAGCGCAGTCAGCACATGAAGCTGGGGTTTAACTGAAGCGGGGGCCGGACCACTACAGCCAGTCAAGGCCAGCACCAGCAAAAGCCAGCGCATGTTTTTCAACCCATCACCTTTGGCCAGCCGGTCTGCGCGTTGGCGGCGCTACTGGGACAACCTCTGGCGCTGCGCCGGGGGCAACACCCAGCTCCGCAAGGGGTTCTTCAACGGGTTCCGGGGGCGCAAGGGCCGCCCCCCCTCCCGTCACTTGTGCAGAAACATTGGCCTGATCGGTTATCCGAGACATCATCGCGCTCGACAGACCGATCAGGATAAGGATGGCGACGACGCCAATCGCCCCCACCCGTATCCGGCGCCAGCCTTCACTGCGATCATCGCGGGGCAACTGCGACGGCTGTTTTACTGTGGTCATGCTGCGCGCCTCTTGGTTTCAAGCCAGTCAAAAACGGGCAGCCCCTTCGCACGCAGCCATTCCGGATTGTACAGGCTCGATAAATAGCGAAAGCCAGTATCGCATAAAATGGTCACAATCGTTTTGCCTGGCCCCATTTCCTTCGCAAGGGCCACAGCGCCCGCAACATTTATCCCTGAAGACAGACCCAAACATAGCCCCTCCTCGCGCAACAAATGCCCGACCCAGTGCAGACCTGCTTCATCAGAAATACGGAATTGAGTGTCGATCGGCGCGCCCTCAAGATTGGCGGTAATTCTGCTTTGACCAATACCTTCCGCCACCGAAGTCCCTTCGGCGATGAGTTCCCCGTGGGCAAAATAATTATAAAGCGCCGCACCGTGCGGGTCGGTCAGCGCAATCACCACATCTTCATTTTTGGCTTTTAGCCCCAGCCCTACACCTGCAATCGTGCCGCCTGTGCCTGCAGCACAAGTAAATCCGTCAATATTGCCGCCGGTTTGCGTCCAAATCTCCTCAGCCGTCCCCAGAATATGGGCTTTGCGGTTGGCGATGTTATCAAATTGATTGGCCCAGATTGCTCCGGGCGTTTCCTCTGCAATCCGCCGCGACGTGTGCACAAAATGCCCGGGATTGGCAAAGGGCGCCGGCGGGACAAGGATCAATTCGGCACCCAGCGCGCGTAACGTATCCATCTTCTCACGGCTCTGCGTGTCGGGCATGACAATGATCGTCTTATACCCCTTCGCATTGGCGACAAGCGCAAGCCCGATACCAGTATTACCCGCCGTCCCTTCAACTATGGTTCCGCCAGGTGCAATCAATCCGCGCGCCTCAGCATCTTCAACAATATACAGCGCCGCGCGGTCTTTGATCGACGCACCGGGGTTCACATATTCGCACTTGGCGAGAATTTCGCAGCCTGTTTCATCACTGGGGCCTTTAAGGCGGACAAGCGGCGTATTGCCAATAAGCGTAAGGGGAGAGGGAAATATGGTCATAGGCCAAACCTACTCTGTGCCCATAGCACGATGCAAGCACGCTGATTAACCGGAGTTGACGATGCACTAGTGCAAAATGAAAAATTGGCAGAATTTCAACATATTCTAACAGAAATTCTCATTTCGGAACAGAAATGAAAGCATTGGTCAGGGTGGTCAACTAGCCGTGAAAATAAACAATGGCTAACCGGTCATTCATCTTGATTCCCCGCGCAAAAGGCCCCCGCCCAATCGCTCAATTTGGAGAAATACCGTGAAAAAAACCTTGCTTGCCCTTGCCATTCCTTTGCTGGCCATGTGCACACCCGCTTCTGCTGCGGTTATTATTACCACCGTTAATGGCAACTTGCTGCCAGCCAACGGATCAGGCGGTGGCATTCCGAGCATTTTTGGCCTTGGCGCTGACTATGCAGGCGTCGCGTTCAACGTGGTATTCACCTTTGATGATGCCACACTGGGCGCAGATCGCACAGATGATGGTGTTCGCTCTTCGCTCTCCGGTGTCGGTCCGTTAGCGTGCGGAGGATGTTTTGGATCACCGGGATCAGCAGTGGTCACTATAAACGGCATCAGCCGCACCGTTGGAAATGACAATGGTTCTAGACTTGCAAGAGACCTGTCGAGCTCACCCAGAGGATTTTATTCCGCCGATACGACTGGCCCGATACCTGGCGCGAGTGGTGGAAGCACTGAAAGTACGTCGATCAATTTCCAAGGCGAAAACATATTCCAGCTCAGCAATCTGACAGAGGCTTTCTCTCGCACCACACAGACCGATGATTTCGGCAGTTTCTTCTACACATATTATGACAGCAGCTTCCCCGCTGACAGTATCAGCCTCAATGGCTCAATTTCGGACATTAATGTTCGTGTTTCAGGTGCCGTACCTGAACCCGCCGCGTGGGCGATGATGATCACGGGCTTTGGCTTGGTTGGTGGATCCTTACGTCGCCGTCGTCAAACGACCAAGCTTGCTGTGCTTGCATAATCATATGATGTTCGACAGGCTGTGACGGTTTTGCTGCTACAGCCTGTCCATTAATTCCCAAAGACGTGCCAAAAAAACACCCGCTCCCCTTAGAATGCGTATATGAACTGATACTCAGGATCAGGGAGAGGGGGCAACACTGTGTTCATTGGCCATTACTGCGCAGCCTTTGTGGCGGCAACACATCCAAAAGCGCCAAAGCTCGGCACAGTGTTCATTGCCGCACAGCTGGTTGATTTCGCCTTTTTTCTGTTCGTTCTGGGCGGGATTGAACAGATGCGGATCACCCCCGGGATCACCGCCAGCAACAGCCTCGATCTGTTTCATATGCCTTATACCCATAGCCTGACCGGGACGTTGGTCTGGGCCGCGCTCTTTGCCCTGCTGTTGCACCGTATCTTCAAAAATTGGACCGCCGCTGTGATTGGTGGCAGCGTGGTTGTATCGCACTGGGTGCTCGACGTTTTGGTCCATACCGCAGATATGTCACTCACTGGCGGGCCACCAAAATTTGGATTGGCGCTGTGGAATTATCCGGCGATTGAAATGCCTTTGGAAATAGCTTTGGTTCTCGGCTCTGCATGGCTTTATGCGCGCGCCACGGTTCCCGTGATAGGAAGATTTCGCCACAGCCTGATAATCTTGGTCGGAGCCTTATTAGCGGCGCAAGCATGGAACTGGTTTGGACCTCAACCCACTATCTTAACCCCCGCATTACCGATCAGTGCGCTATTTGCCTTCTTCCTTTTTGCAGCACTGGCAATGTGGGTATCACGGTCGCGCGCTTATAGGGGCTAGGCGGAATCGCCGCGCGTCGCTAAGGCGCTTTGCATGTCCGACATCACACCGCAAATCGTCGCCGAACACGGCTTTTCCCCTGATGAATATGAAAAGGTTCTGGCCGCCATGGGGCGCGAACCCAACATGACAGAATTGGGCATTTTTTCGGTGATGTGGTCGGAACATTGCTCTTACAAATCATCGCGCATCCATTTGAAAAAACTGCCAACGACAGGGCCTCAGGTCATTTGCGGACCGGGCGAAAATGCGGGGGTTGTGGACATTGGGGACGGACAGGCAGCCATTTTCAAAATGGAATCGCACAACCACCCCAGTTATATCGAACCCTATCAGGGTGCAGCAACGGGCGTAGGTGGCATCTTGCGTGATGTCTTCACCATGGGCGCGCGGCCAATCGCAAACCTCAATGCGTTGCGGTTCGGACGGCCAGACCATCCCAAAATGCGCCATTTGATTGACGGCGTGGTGCGCGGAATCGGCGGCTATGGCAATTGCGTCGGCGTGCCAACAGTGGGCGGTGAAGTTAATTTCCACAAAGCCTATGACGGCAACATCCTGGTCAATGCGATGACTGTGGGGATCGCCGATACTGATAAGATTTTCTATTCGGCCGCCTCGGGTGCGGGCAATAGCATCGTTTATGTCGGTTCCAAAACAGGCCGCGACGGCATCCACGGCGCGACAATGGCATCTGCTGATTTTTCCGAAGACAGTGAAGAAAAACGCCCCACTGTGCAGGTGGGCGACCCCTTCACTGAAAAGCTGCTGATTGAAGCATGTCTTGAACTTATGGCATCCGACGCCATTGTTGCCATTCAGGATATGGGGGCTGCTGGCCTTACCTCCTCCAGCGTCGAAATGGCGTCCAAAGGCGGCGTCGGCATTGAACTGGATATGGACAAAGTGCCGTGTCGCGAAACCGGCATGACTCCCTATGAAATGATGCTTTCTGAAAGTCAGGAACGCATGCTGATGGTACTTGAACCCGGACGCGAGGCCTTTGCAGAGGCAATTTTTAAGAAATGGGAACTTGATTTCGCGATCATCGGCCATGTCACCAACACCGGCCATATGGTTCTCAAATGGCAGGGTGAAACGGTCTGCGACATACCCCTAGGGCCGCTTGCGGATGATGCGCCTGCCTATGACCGTCCGTGGGTCAAAACGCCGCCACCTGCGCCGCTGACCAACATCCCAGAGAGCAGCGATATTGGCGCAGACCTTCTCACCCTGATGGGCAGCCCTGACATTGCGTCACGGCGGTGGATTTGGGAACAATATGATACCCAAGTCGGCGCAGACACGGTCCAACGCCCCGGCGGTGATGCGGCGGTCGTCCGCGTCCACGGCACGGACAAGGGCCTAGCGATCAGTACAGACTGCACCCCGCGTTACTGCTTTGCCGACCCCTATGAAGGTGGCAAACAAGCGATTGCCGAATGTTACCGCAACCTTACCGCTGTTGGTGCGAAACCCCTCGCCACCACCGATTGTATGAATTTTGGTAATCCACAGCGCCCTGAAATTATGGGGCAATTTGTCGGCTGCATTGAAGGTATGGCAGAGGCATGCAAGGCACTCGACATGCCCATCGTCAGCGGAAACGTCAGCCTGTATAATGAAACCAAGAATGATGATGGCACCGGCAGCGCGATCCTGCCAACACCTGCGATTGGCGGCATCGGCCTTCTCGCTGATTGGACGAAATCTGCCACAATCGCTTTCAAATCAGAAGGTGAAGGTATCTTCGTGATCGGTGATACACGCGGCCATCTGGGCCAATCTTTATGGTTGCGTGAATGCCATGGACGCGAAGAAGGGCCGCCGCCGCCGGTTGACCTCAAGGCCGAAAAAATAGCGGGTGACCGTGTTCGCAAGTTGATTGCAACGGGCAAAGTGACCGCTGTTCATGACATTTCTGATGGCGGGCTGCTGGTCGCAATTGCTGAAATGGCTTTGGCGGGGCGTATCGGCGCTTCGATCAACGCACTCAGCGCGGCGCGCAGCTTTGGTGAAGATCAGGGCCGCTATGTCGTTACCGCACCCCATGGAACGGAGATCGAGGGTGCGGTTCAAATTGGGGTTACGGGGGGCAACAGCTTGGTCGGTGTACCTCTGGATGATCTGCGGACCGCACATGAGGGGTTTTTCCCAGCATTAATGGGCAGCCCTGCCTAAGGGTCTGATCCTAAACTGTGTCGAAAAAATCAACTGAACCCGTGTCCAGATCATAATAGGCACCAACGACCTTAAGACGCCCGCTTGCTTGGGGGTCCATCAGCATTGGTTCGGATGCTGAGCGTAAACGCCGCACCATGCGGCGCACATTTTCCCGCACCGCCGCGTCCAAAAGATCGCCGTATTCGGGCAATGTGCGCTGAGCGTGGAGGACCGCTGGTATGATCGGTTCAATCATTTTGCCCATACTCCCTGCCATTTGCAGATCATCCGTGACCACTTTAACCGCCGCCCCCACTGCGCCGCACCGTTCATGCCCCAGCACGACGATCAGCGGCACACCCAGTTGCGCAACAGAAAATTCAATCGAACCCATGCCGTTGGTCCCAACATTGTTACCCGCTGTGCGCACGATAAAAAGGTCACCCAAACCAACACCAAATAATTGTTCTGGCCCGACTCGGCTGTCAGAGCAGCCTACCAGTGTCGCAAAAGGAAACTGACCCCGCGCTACTGCCAATCGCCTTTCACGCGAAATATCAGGCTGGATAGGGTCATCGGCAACATAACGCTGATTGCCAGTCCTCAACCGCGTGAGTGCTTCGTCTGCTGAAATTTGCATGGTGTCTCTGCTTTCACTCTTAATCTATGTCGCGATAATGACTTAAGCTTGCCGAAGGTCAACCGACATGCCAACGCTGTCCACATGCTTGATCACCAAACTGTGCCTTGGCAACCCTACCAAAATTTGAAAGACACAGAACGGTCTGAGCGTGCACGCGCATTTTATGACAAGATCAAATCCCGCCGCACTTGCCGACAGATTGGCGACGCGCCTGTGCCAAGAGATATTATCGAATCCGCTATCCTTTCGGCAGGTACAGCGCCGTCGGGTGCCAATCACCAGCCCTGGCATTTTGCAGTTATTCATTCAGCCGCGCTAAAAAGACAGGTCCGCATCGCCGCCGAAGAGGAAGAACGCGCATTTTATGCTGGAAAAGCGAGTGCAGAATGGATCGAAGCTTTGGCTCCACTTGGTACTGATGCGGACAAACCCTATTTGGAACATGCACCTTACCTTATTGTTATTTTTGGTCAGCGGCGAGGCGGCATTCACCCCCATGAAAAACGCCAAAATTATTATGTTGCTGAAAGCGTTGGGATCGCGACAGGGTTCTTACTTGCAGCACTTCATGATGCCGGGATTGCGACGTTGACGCATACCCCAAACCCGATGCGCTTTCTCAATGATTTGTGCGCACGCCCTGATGATGAAAAACCGATTATGATTGTGGTCGCGGGCCACCCCGCGCCTGACGCAACCATCCCCGTTCATGCCACACATAAAAAACCGTTAGATCAAATTGCGAGTTGGCTGTGACAGAAATAAACACGTCACCCCGCTATAACAGCCTTGATGCGATCAGGGGGATTGCGGTTATGGGCATCCTTTTGATGAACATCATCGCTTTTTCAATGCCGGTGAATGCTTACTTTAATCCCGCAGTATATGGCGACACATCGGCGCCAAATATCATAAGTTGGGCAACTATGTCGCTCTTGATCGACAGTAAGATGCGCGGTCTTTTTTCAATGCTGTTCGGCGCATCTATGCTGCTCGTTTATGAACGTGCGGAGGGAAGCGGACGGAATGGCAAGTCGGTGCATCTTCGACGCATGGCTTGGCTTGCGCTGTTCGGTCTGATCCATTTTTTCTTCATCTGGTTCGGGGACATCCTAACGCTCTACGCAATATGTGGATTGGCAGGCATGTTTCTCCTCAACAAAGACACGAATGAATTGAAACGTGCGGCGCTGACGCTGCTTTCGATCAATTTCATCATTTTTGCGCTGATGATGCTGGCCATGCACGGGCTGCAATATGCAGCAGCCCTACCAGATGCGAATCCGGAGATTGTAAAAGCCTACGCCGAAATTGTCGCCGATACAGCAGATGCTACCCATAGTGCCGAAGAAATTACACTCTATCGCGGCGGATATTGGGGCATTGTGACTTATAAAATCACCAATGATACATTCACGCCCCTGCTCAGTTTTTTTGAAGGTGGTTTGGAAACACTTGGGCTGATGGCAATCGGCATGATGTTTTATAGAAATGGATTCTTGACCGGCCGGTGGGAAAATATGCGATACCTCGACACGGTGAAAAAAGCTTACCTAATTGGCTTTCCTCCATTGATCCTCCTTACATTATGGCAATGGATGAGCAATTTTGACCCCATTGTCACCTTGGCAAATTTCATTGCCTGGACCGCACCGTTCAGGGTGATCGTGACAATCGGGCACGCCGCCCTGATCATGCTGTTGATCAAAAGATTTGCGGAAGCCGCGCTGATGCCGCGCATCATTGCAACCGGCAAAGCCGCTTTTTCCAATTATCTGGGAACATCCATCCTGATGACCACCCTATTCTACGGCTATGGATTTGCCCTATTCGGCCATTTATCGCGCTGGCAAGTCTACCTCGTCGTACCCTGCGTTTGGATTATCATGCTGCTTTGGTCAAAACCGTGGCTCGACCGCTATCGGTACGGGCCGCTTGAATGGCTTTGGCGCAGTCTTGCGCGCTGGGAATTGCAGCCAATGCGCCGCTAAACACTTTGGCCCTAACTCTAGGCGCTGCGGGCAAAAGCATGACCAGAGCCGGGACGTCGCTGCGCCAATGGATTAATATTTTCGTCCAGTGCAGCAATTGTTGCATCTAACAAAGGCCGTAAGTTGACAACATGTTCAACAAGTGTGCCCGGGTCTTGGCGCCATTCAACGAAATCACGCGCAGTCATTTCAATATGTTCGGCAAGCGTCGCAAGTCCGTAAGCCCCAAATTCCCGTGCTTCTGATTTCAATTTATGCGCTGGCAACACTAAGGGAGCTGCTGATCCTTTACGGACAGCATCCTCAATTGCGGCGACCGATTTCGCGCCGTCTTCCTTGAAATATCCCAAGATACGCACAAAGCCTTGGCCAAGCTCCGCCCGTGCTTTTGCAAAAGCATCCCAGTCAATTTTTGTATCAACCTGTTCATTCACAGGTTTTGTTCCTTCCCAAAAGCGCGGTTCACGCAGCTTTCAAGTAGCAAACAATGGTAAACGGAAGGTTGAGAACAGAAATAATAGCAAAGTAAATCATCTCAAATAGCGATTTACCCGCGAAACTCACTATCCTTTGACGTATGGATTTTTTGGAGCGCGCAACGTCAGACGCACCGGCACCGCACCAAAACCCAAATCGCGGCGGATCCCGTTGACCAAATAGCGCCGATAACTTTCAGGCAATTGATCCACACGTGTTCCGAATATCACAAAGCTTGGCGGCCGTGATTTGATTTGTGTCACGTAACGCAGCTTGATTCGTTTTCCACCCGGTGCTGGCGGCGGATTTTTCTCAATTGCAGTTTCAAACCAGCGATTAAGCTGGCCCGTTGAAACGCGCTGGCTCCATGCTTCGCGTGTTTCAAAAGCAACTTTCATCAACAAATCAATGCCTTTGCCCGTCGCGGCGGAGATGGTGATGAGCGGAACGCCCTTCACCTGCGCGAAGCCGTCATCAAGTGCAGCGCGCACACCCTGAAACAGGCTCGACCCGTTTTCGGCGACATCCCATTTGTTGAGCGCGATCACCATTGCACGGCCTTCGCTGAAAATTTGGTCGGCAATGCGCAAATCCTGCGCCTCCAATCCGCGTGTCGCATCCAACAGCAACACGACCACTTCGGCAAAATCAATGGCATGTGATGTGTCCGCAGCGGAGAGCTTTTCAAGCTTATCATCCACTTTGGCTTTTTTGCGCAGACCCGCCGTATCGATCAAACGGACCGCACGGGGATTGCCCTCTTCATCGCGCCAATCCCAATCAATTGTTATGGAATCGCGCGTAATGCCTGCCTCTGGCCCCGTAATCATGCGGTCTTCGCCCAGCATTTGATTGACGAGCGTTGATTTCCCCGCATTGGGTCGCCCGACAATCGCTAGCTTAAGCGGCGCATCGGGGGACTCGTCTTCTTCTTCGTCTTCACCCTCTTCGCGCTCAATATGGGGGCGCAATTGTTCGAACAGATCGACAAGGCCTTCGCCGTGTTCGGCGCTGAACGGGATGGGATCACCAAAGCCCAAGGAATAAGCTTCATTAATCCCTGCTTCACCGCTGCGTCCCTCCGCCTTATTGGCGATCAGGACAACAGGAGTGGTTGAACTCCGCAACCAGCGGGCAATTTCTTCATCAAGCGGAACAATGCCTGCGCGGGAATCCACCACGAACAGGGCCACATCCGCACTATCCACTGCGGCTTGGGTCTGCGCGCGCATCCGCCCGGGCAGGCTCTGCGGATCATCTTCCTCAAATCCAGCGGTATCAACGATGCGGAAATCCAGCCCCAACAGCGAAGCATCCGCTTCACGCCGATCACGGGTTACGCCAGGTCGATCATCGACAAGCGCGAGCTTCTTTCCGACCAAGCGGTTGAAGAGCGTTGATTTACCAACATTGGGTCGCCCGATGATGGCGACCACGGGGAGCGCGGTGGCCATCCCTGTTCCTTCCCTATCGCCAAGCGGTCAAGTGACCGGCATTGTCGAGTATATAAAGCATATTATCTGCAACCACCGGAGAAAGGCTGACTGGCCCACCTGCTTTTGTCACACTCTGCAAACTGCCGTCAGCGGTCGAGATATTGGCAAGTCGCCCATCAGAGCTGGCAACAATCAAACGCCCGCCCGCAAGAACGGGACCGGTCCACTGAATGCCATTCTTCTTCTTTTTCTCTTTTTCAAAACGGGGCAGTTGCGACACCCATCGCACCTTGCCGCTGCCACGCGCGATGCACAGCAAACGTGCGTCGTCGGTCACGACAAAAATCCATTCGCCCGCAACCCACGGTGTCGAAATTCCAGCAATGTTGATTTCCCAAAGCCGCTGACCCGTGACCAATTCTAGGCTGACCATACGGCCGCCTTTACCAACCGCAAACACACGTCCGCGGTCAATAACAGGATTGGCATCAATATCTGCCAACGCGGACACCGATGTCGAAATGCTGGTACGAGACAGCGCATCATTCCACAGCACACGTCCATTTTCATAGCGATAGGCGTTGAGTTCACCTGAAGAGAAGCCCGCAATCACGGTGCCCTGGCCAATAGCAGGTGCAGCAACCCCGAATACGCCCGCAAGCTCGGTCGCGCCGGCTTCATTCCATTGCGGCGTACCATCGGCGGCATTAAGAACGAAAATCTGATTGTCCGCCGTCATCACAAAGACGTTGCCATTGCCAAACGAAGGCGCGCCGCGCAGCGGACCGCTGGGGCGCTTTTTCCATATGACGCTGCCGTCAGAAGTTTTGAGAGCAGCGACATCGCCAAGGCCGTTGGTGACATAAAGCACCTCACCCTCAACGCTGACACCGCCGCCCCAGACGGCATTTTTGCCTTCACCTGATGTGCCAAAATCAATCTGCCACACACGCGCGCCGGTTTTGGCATCAAATGCATGTACTGTGCTCGACGTATCAACAACATAAAGCCGCCCGCCGGCGATGACAGGTGATGCGGCCAAACGCGCGCGCAGCGAAGTGCCTTGAATCGAAACCCGCCATGCCTGACCCAGTGCCTGACCAAGGGCGGGATGATCCATAGATTTCGTGCTGTTGCCCCCGGGCTGCGTCCAACTGTCATTGGCAGCAGCTGCGGGCAAAAGCACCGCCACATCAGACAGTGAAGGATCAACCTCAACCGCTGTTTCAGATGTCAAAATCGCAACGCGTTGCCCCAGAGTCGGGGTTTTTGGCTTCTTATCGCCGCCGCCGCCCAACACGCTGCATCCCGAGAGCACGATCACAGCTGACAGGATCAAAAGAGGTTTTGATTTCGCCTTAATCATGCGGATCATTTGGATTCACCTTTATTTTTCATATCAACCACATCGACGCCCAATACCCCTGCCATCTTGATCGCGCGTGAACGGATCGATTCCGGCACCTGTTCATCTTTTGACATATCACCAAACATTTTTCCGGCGAGATCATTCTTGCCTTGTTTCATATAAGCTATGGCAACCATTTCCCCCGCGCTACCAAACCAGGGATTGCCCTTGATCGCCAATGGCTTCAGACGCGCAATCACATCTTCAGGTTTCATTGTATCAAAACTTGTCGCCACCTGCCGGACAAGTGCCAAATCCCGCCACGGTTGTGCCAGCGTTTCATCTGCGGCAACCGCCCCGTAAAGTTTGGCAGCTTCCTTCAAATCTCTCTTTTCAAGGGCAATCGCAGCTGCGGTCAGTTGCGAAGACGCACGGTAGCCATCACTTTTTGATGTCTTCAGTGCCGCCAAATCTGCCACAGAGGATGCATAACTTCCGTCATTTGTCGCTTGCAGCACTTTGTCGAGTTTTTCCCCGTCAACGCCTGCTTTTTCAAGTTGATCATTTTGCCACCATAAGGCTGCGCCGAACAGTGCAAGGCCGACAATCACTGCCGCAATGATCCAGCGACCATAACGTTTCCAGACGCTGGTCAGCTGATCCTGGCGCAGACCATCATCGACTTCGCGTAAAAAGGCTTCTTCAGTGGTTGGCGGAATGGCCAAAGCGTCTCTCCAGAAAGGATATTTGTCCGCTTCCTTAGCGGGCGGTCACGCGAAGGGGAAGCCGTCTATTCAGCGCGCTGATAGGTTTGCTCTTCACTCGGGAAACTGCGATCCCTTACCTCTTGCGCATATTGCCCAACGGCGTCTGCGACAACACGCGACATTGTGCCGTAACGTTTCACAAATTTGGGGGTCCGGTCAAACAAACCGAGCATATCTTCGGTCACCAATACTTGGCCATCACACTGCGCCGACGCGCCGATTCCAATGGTTGGACAGGCGATTTTATTGGTGATTTCAATCGCAATGGGTTCAACAACGCCCTCAATCACCATAGCGAAAGCACCCGCATTGGCATGAGCAACGGCATCATCAATGATGGTTTGCGCTTCCAGCGTACTGCGCCCCCGCACTCCGTATCCGCCAAGAATATTGACCGCTTGGGGGGTTAAGCCAACATGGGCCATAACCGGAATTCCGCGCCGCGTGAGGAATTCAACCGTCGGGGCGAGCACGGACCCACCCTCCATCTTGACCGCGGCAGCCCCCGTTTCCTTCAATAAACGTGCTGCATTGTGAAATGCCTGTTCAGGCGATGCCTCATAACTGCCAAATGGCATATCGACGATGACCGCCGCATGATAACTGCCCCGCACCACCGCCGCACCGTGCGCGCACATCATCTCCATCGTTACCGCCACCGTGTGCGGCAGGCCGTAAATCACCTGCCCCAACGAATCGCCGACCAGCAACATATCGCAGTGCGGATCAAGCAACTGCGCCATCCGCACTGTATAGGCCGTTAGCATTACCAAAGGTTCAGCGGTCACCCCGTTCACTTTGCGGTCACGGATACGCGGGACCGTCAGACGTTTCATGGGGGTCGGCGTGGGGTTCGCGCGACTGGTCGAGCTATCAAAGGTGAAGGTCGTAGACATACAAGCCTTATAAACCCTGACGCAGCGCTGTCACCTCAACTTCAAATTTCATTTCTGGTTTGACCAGTCCCGTCACAAGGCAGGTTGCAGCGGGACGAATATCGCCAAATACCGCACCGAGCACGGGGCCGATCACATCCCAATAAGCCATGTCGGTGATGTAATAGGTCGCACGGACAACATCGGTCAAAGCAAAGCCGCCTTCATTCAGTGCACGTTCCACGACGCCAAGCGCATTGCGCACCTGATCACATACATCGTCGGGCATTGCGCGTGTTTCAGGGTTATATCCCGTAGTTCCAGCCACAAAGCACCAGTCCCCCTGCACCACCGCGCGGGAATAGCCGACGGTCTTTTCGAAAGGGGAGCCAGAAGAAATAAGAGCGCGGGTCATGCAAAGGCCTTTTCATAAAGGTCGGGATTGAATCCGATCAGGATTTGTTCGCCCGTTTCAACCACAGGCCGTTTGATCATCGATGACTGTGCCAGCATCAGGGCAATTGCCTTGGCTTGGGTTAGATTGGCTTTGTCTGCTTCGGGCAGTTTCTTAAATGTCGTCCCCGCGCGGTTAAGGACAATCTCCCACCCCTGCGCGTTGCACCACGTCAATAGTTTTTCAGGGTCAGCGTCCAGTTTTTTATAATCATGGAAAGTGTAAGCATGGCCATGCGCATCCAGCCACGTCCGCGCTTTTTTGACCGTGTCGCAATTAGGGATGCCGTACAGGGTGGTTGTCATTTCAATAGTTCCACTCCGGAAAGACGCGCAAATTTCTTGTCGAACGTGACCGTTTTGGTGCAGCCATGCTTTCGCGCAGAAAAGTGGATGATGGCATCCGCTATATCACACCCTGTTTGCGCAACCGCATGTGCGACGATGTCCGCTGCCTCAACCTCGACCTGCATTGTATCCAGCAACAGGCTGATAGACATTGCAATTGTCGCGCGAGGCTGACGATATATGGATTGCAGCGCCCAAGCGACCTCGCAAACCACGGGCAAAGATACAAAGCCGCGTTTGTCATGTGAGAGAAGTTGCTCAATCAATTGCGTTGCAATTGTTGCTTGGTCGTCTCCGTCCTGCACAAGATAGCGCAGCAGGACGTTCGTATCGAGCGCAATCATTCGCAGCGCCGAAGGCGATCAGCGATGGCCTTTGCTATGCCCGTATCTATATCCTCAATCGATACTGGGGGGCCATCATATTTGATGATTCCTTTAAGCCGCCTGATGTCGCCCGTTTTCGGGCTCAGCACAATCTCACCGCGATCATTTTCAACGACATGAAACTTCGTTCCCGCAACCAACCTCAAATGCGCGCGCGTCGTCGCAGGCAGGGTGATCTGGCCCTTGCTCGTCATCGTGATGGTGGTCATGGCGGGCGGCTCCTTTGACGCCTTACATAGAGTAAGGAGTGGTAAAAATCAACCCAATGTTAGGAGAGGGTATGAGCCTAGGCAGCCCTTATTCTTAACCCGCTGGTCAAAGATATGGCGTTTCGCGCCAAAAAATAACGGTGTTGGACGCAAACATAGACCAAATATATCTGACAACCCATATGGCGCCGTTACCTTCAATATGCCCGCATCACTCAAGCGTAATGCCACAGCCGTCGCAGTTTCTGGCCAATATCGCATTGCGTCGGTTGCAGAAGCGTAGGGCATGTCACCATTGCGATGATGCATATTAGCCTGGTTTTTTTACCGACCAGTCAATGTCAGGGCGCAGCGACCGCAACGCAGCTTCAGCTTGATCGTCGCAATCTCTACCAACTTCTGTTTGATCAAACCAGATGACATCTACGTCTCCCTGTAACGATGGTTTGTAACCATGCCGTTGATCCCAAACCGCATTTCGCACGAAACCTGCGCCAACCCAGCAATCTGGTAACAACAATGAACTTACATGACGAAGCAGTTCCCAACGGAGTCTGTCCGCTTTCAGGATTTCTGTAAGTTGCCGATCAAAATAGCTCTTTTCTGCTCCAACTCAACCGTTCCCGGTATCGCATGCATACACTCATAATCATGCTTCAGACACCCTCATGAAAACAAAACTCATTTTGTTGCCATCGGGGTCGCGGACATAAGCGCCGTAAAAATCAGGCCCGTAGAGAGGGCGCGGCCCGGGCGCACCTTCATCGCTGCCACCGTGGGCCAGCGCTGCCGCGTGCGCAGCTGCCACACCCTCTTCGCTTTCACAAATATAGCCGGGCATGGAGCCGTTGCTAGGTGTTGCCGACTCGCCATTGTGCGGTTTTGCCACCCACAGCCGAACACCGTCACGCATTTTGTAGCAAAAAGTGATCCCTTCATATTCATGTGCAATTGCGGCACCCAAATGAGACATGACTGCATCGTAAAAAACACGCGACCGCGTTAGGTCGTTGCTCCCAATCATAAGATAATCAATAGACATATTTCCGGTCCTTTCCCAAATGGTATGGAACATATTAAGAACAAAATATCAGTCAGTCAATCATTCCCACTCAATCGTACCAGGCGGTTTGCTGGTATAATCATAGACCACACGATTGATGCCCTTCACTTCGTTGATGATCCGCGTGCTCACACGAGACAGAAACGCGCTTTCGAAGGGGTAGACATCGGCCGTCATCCCGTCGGTGCTTGTCACCGCGCGGACGGCGCAGACATAATCGTAGGTGCGGTGATCGCCCATGACACCTACGGTGCGGACGGGGAGCAAGACCGCGAACGCCTGCCAAATGTCGTTATAAAGTCCCGCCTTGCGGATTTCATCGAGATACACCGCATCAGCCAGCCGTAAAATGTCGCAGCGTGCTTTGGTGACTTCGCCCGGAATGCGGATCGCGAGGCCAGGCCCTGGGAATGGGTGCCGACCGACGAAAATGTCCGGCAGGCCGAGCTCACGCCCCAGCGCGCGGACTTCGTCTTTGAACAGCTCGCGCAGTGGCTCGACCAGCTTCATGTTCATGCGCTCTGGTAGACCGCCAACATTGTGGTGGCTCTTGATCGTCACGCTCGGTCCGCCGGTGAAGCTCACGCTTTCAATCACATCGGGATAAAGCGTGCCTTGCGCCAAAAAATCTGCGCCACCAATCCGTGCCGCTTCCTCTTCAAACACTTTGATAAATTCGCCGCCGATGAATTTGCGTTTAAGTTCTGGATCGCTCAACCCTGCAAGCCCGCTGAGAAAGCGCTCCTCCGCATCGACATGGACCAGCGTAATCCCGTAATGTTCGCGGAACAGGCGCACGACCTCCTCCGCTTCATTCATCCGCATCAGGCCGTGATCAACGAACACACAGGTCAACTGATCACCAATCGCTTCGTGGATCAGGACCGCCGCAACCGCACTGTCAACGCCGCCGGAAAGCCCGCAGATCACTCTCCCAGCGCCCACTTGCGCGCGAATTTCCGCAATTTTAGTGTCACGGAAAGACGCCATCGTCCAATCACCCGCCAGCCCGCAGACTTTGTGGACAAAGTTGGAAAGAAGCTTCGCCCCGTCGGGGGTGTGGACGACCTCTGGATGGAACATCGTGGTGAAGTAACGACGTGTTTCGTCTGCGAGGATCGCAAAGGGCGCGCCTGGTGATGTGCCAATCATTTCAAAGCCGTCTGGTGCCACTGTCACACGGTCGCCGTGGCTCATCCACACCGGATATTTCTGTCCGACCTCCCAAACACCTTCAAACAAGATACTTGATTTGAGGATTTCAACATCCGCGCGGCCAAATTCGGCGGCATGACCGCCTTCAACTGTGCCACCCAACTGAGTGCAGAGGGTTTGCTGTCCGTAACAGATCGCCAAAATCGGCAAACCAGAATCAAGGATGACTTGCGGACAGCGCGGGCTGCCACCATCGGTTACGGAGGATGGTCCGCCGGACAGGATGATGCCTTTGGGCTTCATTCGTGCAAAGGCTTCTGCAGCGATATTGAAAGGCGCGATTTCGCTGTAAACCCCCGCTTCGCGCACGCGGCGTGCGATCAGTTGGGTTACTTGGCTACCGAAATCAATGATCAGGATGGAGTCTTGTGGCTGGACAGTCATGGCCCCCGATAAATTGGGGAACGCTGACTGTCCAGTTGCACAAGGGGTTCAATGCTTAATAAGTGTTACGCAGGCCACCGATACGCAAATCTGCAACCTGACCGTGACGCGTCACGCAAGAGAAACGCCCCTTGTCATACCCGTCATTGTAACGGTCATAGGCATTGCCGTTCTGGTTCCAATTGTCATGACCCCGACGGCCATAACCGCGCTGTTCAACCACCAGACGACCGCGTATTTCATAACCGCCACGAATGCGGTTGATGCTGGTTACATCGGTGATGCGGGCGCGGCCATAGCGGCCTGCATCGCGCTGCGCAGCACGTACACACTGATCAACAGCAGGGCGGCTGCCATAACCGTTCTGGTAATAGCCATTACCGTCATTGTTGTAATAACCGTCATTGTTGTAATAACCATCGTTGTTGGAATAGCGGCGATTATCATGGTGGCCATTTGAACGATCATCATAGCGATCATTATAACGGCCACTATTGTTTGAACCGGCAGAAGCAATTGCGGCAATACCGCCAATAATCAGCGCACCTGCAATAACATCGCCCGCGTCGATCCGGTCGTTACCGCGATGCCGGCTGTTGGCATATGTAGGCATGGAAGCTGCAAGGGTCGCAGCGCCGGTAATGAGCAATGCAGTTTTCGCAAAAATCTTCATAATCTGTCTCCATTGTCACCCGTGATTCGTTTGGGTGACAATGGTGTTATGGCGTCATTCTAATGTCTTGTTTCTGAACTGCTTTGTAGTCTCTCGTTCAGCGAAGCGCCGCAGTCTGGCCATCAATATAGACGGTTTCAACGCGGCCGTACCGCACCGAGCAGCTAAAATTGCTTTGTGTCGCCGTGCTGTCGCGAAAATCATCGCGCGATTCGATCATGCCGTCGACATCCCAGCCATCATCGCTTTTTTTAACATTGGAAATATCACGGACGCTGGCTGCCTGTCCGACGCGGTCTTCTGCCGCAACCGCACAGGCATCCACCGCTTGATCTTCGGTTTGAATAGCGCCAGCATCGCGGCGATCATATTCGGTGTCCCGGTCATGATCCCAACGCGGCGATGAGGATTTTGATTTTGAAGCAGACGATGCAATAGCAGCAATCACTCCGAAAATAGCCAATCCAGCGATCACATCCCCAGCATCAACCCGGTCACGGTGACGGCGGTGTCCCCAGCCATTACCATAGTCACGGCCCCAACCATCATTGTGACGCGCAAGCGCTGGGGTGACTGTGGTGGCAAGCAAGGCAGCGGCAACCGCACCAGCGGTCAATCTACGCAAAAATGGCATGACTATGGTCCTCGTCACGTGCCGCAGTCCACAATTGGACTCAGACCCATAATTAATACGCCAAAATTGCTGTCACGTCGATGAACGAGTGGGGACCAAAAGCTGGGACAACCACCAAAGTGCATACATCATCATAGCACCAACAACCCCGTCAGTTGCGTAATGCCAACCAAGATGAATCGACCCGACCCATATAAGAAATGTGTAAGCAGAAAAAAGCAAACCAATCCACCGCGCTTTTTGAAATCCTGCAATGGCGAAAAGTGCTGCCATCGCAACATGGACCGATGGCATTGCCGAGATACCGCCGGCGGGGGCAAAAATGCCGATTTTATAGGATGCAAGCAATAGGGGCTGAAAATCAAGCGCGTTGATTGTCCAGCCGACTGCCTTGGCCTCCTGATTAATTGACGCCAGACGAACCACAAGCTCTGCAAAGTCTTTATCTGGTTCCACCAAGGCTTCAAAATAACTTGGGCCTGCGGATGCCAACCCCCAAGCAGCCGCGCCGCCGATCAAAAGCCACCCCATCAGCCAGCATCCGATCAAACGTGCGCGCATGGATGTGTTCTGAAAACTGACGACAATGAAGGGCGGAAATCCAAACATCAGGAACAACCAAATACTATAGATCCGGTCAAAAAATATGGTCCCGTAAAATGTGCCAAACCATGCGTGAGTGAGACGCCATGGATCAATGCCCATAAAAATGAAGCGATCAAGCGCGGCCAGCTGGATATCCCAAGGGAAATCACGTGCTGGCAAAATAAGTTGCTTAAAGAGCCCAAAGGTTGGGATTGTAATACCAGCGACCAGCATCGCAGCGACCAACCAAATAATGGTATGCGCAATCGGTTCGTTCATATTACTGCGAATGTTCGACACCAACCGGTATCCGCATCCGATCAAAACCGAAATAAAACACGAAAGACCTAACATTTTTGCAGCGATGCCAATAAAATGATAGGGCGGAACCCCCGTAATGCCCAAAAGAAGAATGGCCGCCAGCACCGGGGCTGTTACCATCACAGCGATAACCCTTAGGTTGATCGGTCTGAATTGCCCCGCTGCCAAAATATCATTTGCCGACTTTGTCACGCCATTCATATTAGTGCTATAACGAGATTGGGCTAAAAAATCAAAACGCCCTAAAAGATGAAGAGTCTAACGCTCCTTCACTTCCATGCCCGTCCATTTCGCGATGAACGCCCATTGATCGGCGGCTTCGGCAATGATTTTGTCTGTGGGCTTGCCTGATCCGTGACCTGCGCGGGTTTCGATACGGATCAAATGGGGCTTATCGCCAATTGATGCTGCTTGAAGGGCAGCGGCATATTTGAAGCTATGCCCTGGCACCACTCGGTCATCAGTATCTGCTGTGGTCACCATAATCGCGGGATAATCCTTTCCGCTCATAATGTTGTGATAGGGGGAATAGGCGCGCAGCACCTTAAAATCAGCCTCTTTGCCGGGATCGCCATAATCGTCGACCCAGTACCGCCCCGCAGTAAAGCGATTGAAACGCAGCATATCCATCACACCGACAGCGGGCAAAGCTGCTGCGAACAGATCAGGCCGCTGATTGACCACTGCACCGACGAGCAACCCACCATTTGATCCACCTTGCGCGGCAAGCCGCCCTTTTCCAGATATGCCCTGCGCGATCAGATATTCACCTGCGGCAATAAAATCATCGAACACATTCTGTTTGTTGGCAAGACGTCCAGCATCATGCCAATCTTTGCCATATTCACCGCCCCCGCGTAGGTTGGCGATGGCCAGCACCCCACCCTGTTCAAGCCAGGCCAGCCGCGCCGCGCTGAACCCCGGGGTTTGTGAAACATTAAAACCGCCATATCCGTAAAGTAGTGCAGAAGCAGGGCCCTTTCCAACACGGTCCTTGCGTTGGACCGTAAACATCGGAACTCTCGTGCCATCTTTTGATGCATAAAAATGCTGGGTGGTGACATAATCAGCAGGGTCAAAAGCAACCTTGGGTTGCGCGAATATATCCGCCTTTCCGGTCACCGTGTTAAATCGATAAATTGTTGGCGGCGACGCAAAGCTGGAAAAGGAATAGAATGTTTCGGGATCACCACCTTTGCCGCCAAAACCAGCGGCGGACCCAATCGCAGGCAATTTTATCGGTCCAATCAGTTTCCCGTCAAGTGTGCGGAGTTCAGCCTCTGATTTAGCATCGCCAAGATAAGCAACAATCATCCGGTCCCCGACCAAGGAAGCGCCGACCATTGTATCGTTGCTGTGCGGCACAATTTCCCTAAGCGATGTTAAGGGTCGTCGCACATCGAGTGAAATCAACCGTCCGCGCGGGGCTTCCTTATTGGTTTGAAAATAGAAGGTGGAGCCAACAGAACCTGCCAATTGCCAATCATAATCAAGCCCTTTGACCAATGTCTTGAGCTTGATCGGGCCCTTCCCGCTAAGGACGCCAACTGTGAGTTCATAGCGGTCATCCGTGCCCGATGCAGAGGTGATGAGGAGGTATTTTCCGTCATCGGTCACTTGCGCCGTATGGCCAAGGTTGGGCCGATCAGGCGTGCTATAGATTTTCACGTCGCTGCTCTGCGGCGTACCCACTTTATGGAAATAAAGCGTCTGATTGACATTCAGCGACTGGAATGCCGCACCTTTTTCAGGCTCGGCAAAGCGCGAATAATAAAATCCGCTGCCATCCTTCGCCCAAGCAAGGCCGGAAAATTTAACCCATTTGACGTCATCATCAAGCGCCGCACCCGTGGCGACATCGATCAATTTCAGCGTGCGCCAATCGGTGCCGCCATCCTGCACGGTATAAAGCAAGAACCGGCCATCATCTGAAGGTTGCCATTCGGCAAGCGCCGTGGCCCCATCCTTCGCCCACGCATTGGGGTCAATCAGGATACGGGGCGTTCCCGCCAATCCTTCACGCACGTTGAGAACCGATTGGTTTTGGAGGCCATTATTCTTCGTATAGAAATAGCTGGTGCCTGCCTTACGAGGCACGCCGAAACGTTCAAAATTGAACAATTGCTTCATTCGCGCGGCAAACACATCGCGGCCAGGCAGTGTTTTCATATAAAGAGTGGTGGCTTCATTCTGGGCGGTCACCCAGTCCCGCACTTCTGTGTCATTGCGTACATCATTTTCAAGCCAGCGATAGGGATCAGCAACCTTGTCCCCAAACTGTACATCAACGACATCACTCGCGCGGCTGCGCGGATAGGATGGTTTTGGACGTTCGGGAATGGCGTTACTGGGCATATTTTGGGCACTCACAGAGGTGGACAGAAGGAGTGCGATGAAAATTCCGGACGCGATATGCATGCTGTTGGCCCCGACATAAGAAAGGCCGGAAGCTATACAGCCCCGGCCTTCTTCTCAAGCGGTGTTCGACCAACAACACAGTGATGGCCGGACCATTTCAATTAAAAATGCTTACGCTGCTTCGTCCATATCATCGCCCAAGACCGGGCCAGAATCCTGACCCTTGGCCGAAACATCACGATCAACAAATTCAATGATCGCCATCGACGCGGCGTCCGACATACGGATGCCGGCCTTGATCACGCGGATGTAACCACCGTTACGGTCTTTGTAGCGTTCAGCAAGAACGTCGAACAACTTGATCAGTTGTGCATCATCAAGCAAACGGCTGTGCGCGAGACGACGGTTGGACAAGCCACCTTTTTTCGCCAGTGTCACCAATTTCTCGGTATAAGGACGCAGTTCCTTTGCCTTAGCGACAGTGGTCGTGATCTGTTCATGCTTGATAAGCGCTGCTGCCATATTGCGGAACAGCGCCAAGCGGTGTGATGAGGTACGTTGGAGCTTCCGCCCAGCAATGCGATGACGCATGATGATTATCCTTACATGTTCGTATCAAGGCCGTGCGAGGTACCTTGACCCAGGCGGTGCAAAAAGGGGCCACCGCCCTTAACCCTTTAGATTTGGCTTAACCCAGCAATTCCTGCTCAAGTTTTTTGGCCATATCTTCGATATTTTCTGGCGGCCATCCGGGGATGTCCATCCCCAGACGCAGACCCATAGATGACAGCACTTCTTTGATTTCGTTCAAAGATTTGCGGCCAAAATTAGGGGTCCGCAGCATTTCGGCTTCGGTTTTCTGCACGAGATCGCCAATATAAATGATATTGTCGTTCTTGAGGCAGTTTGCTGAACGCACGGAAAGTTCCAACTCGTCGACCTTTTTGAGAAGGTAACGGTTGATCTGGTTTGCATCGTTTGCGGCGTCGCTTGGCGAAGGCGCTGCCATGCCGATAAGAGCCGATGACTGCGCCAAAGCTTCGTCGAAATGCACGAAAAGCTGTAATTGATCCTGCAGGATACGCGCAGCATAAGCGAGCGCATCATCAGGGCTGACCGTACCATCAGTTTCGATGGTCAGTGTCAGCTTGTCAAAATCAAGTTCCTGTCCAACGCGGGTGTTTTCCACCTTGTAAGACACCTGACGCACAGGCGAATAAAGCGCATCGATCGGGATCAAGCCAATTGGGGCATCTGCCGGACGGTTGGCAGCAGCAGGAACATAGCCCTTACCAATGTCAGCCGTCAGTTCCATGTTGAGCGTTGTGCCCTGATCGAGATGGCAAATGACCAGATTGGGGTTCATCACCTCAATATCGCCGGAGACGGCAATCATGCCAGCGGTGACTTCCGTCGGGCCAGTGGCCGAAAGCTGAAGCCGTTTTGGCCCTTCACCCTGCATACGCAGCGCAATTTGCTTCACGTTCAAAACCATATCGGTCACATCTTCACGCACGCCGGTCAGCGAGGAGAATTCGTGCAGCACATTTTCGATTTTGATCGACGTCACTGCAGCACCCTGCAACGACGAAAGGAGCACACGCCGCAAAGCGTTGCCCAGCGTCAGGCCAAAGCCGCGCTCCAATGGTTCGGCAATAAAGCTCGCTTTGCGCGAAGCATCACCACCCGACTTTTTTTCAAGCGTGTCGGGCTTCTTCATTTCCTGCCAGTTCTTGGTATTGACTGCCACGATAGTCCCCTTGGGGTTGGGCGGAGGACGCGTCCGTCCTGCACCGATTGAAACTTTTTTTCGGAAGACGCGGAGCCGTCTTCCAGCAGCGTCGGATTAAACCCGACGACGCTTTGAAGGACGAACGCCGTTATGCGGGATCGATGTCACATCGCGAATAGATGTGATGTTGAACCCAACCGCTTGCAACGCACGAAGCGCTGATTCGCGGCCTGATCCAGGACCCTTTACTTCGACTTCCAAAGTGCGGACGCCGTGTTCAGCAGCTTTCTTACCGGCATCTTCAGCTGCCATCTGGGCGGCGTAAGGTGTCGATTTGCGTGAACCCTTAAAGCCACACAGACCTGCTGATGACCAACTGATCGCGTTGCCTTGGGCATCCGTGATCGTGATCATCGTATTGTTAAAGCTCGCATTGACGTGCGCGACGCCAGAGGAGATGTTTTTGCGCTCGCGCCGCTTAATGCGCTGAGGTTCGCGTGCCATGTTGATATCCTGACTTTAAATCTTGATCGATACAAGCTGACCGGAAAACCGGTCTGCTTACTTCTTCTTACCGGCGATTGGCTTAGCCTTGCCCTTGCGGGTGCGCGCATTGGTGTGTGTGCGCTGGCCACGAACGGGAAGACCTTTACGGTGGCGAAGACCACGGTAGCAGGCCAAATCCATAAGGCGTTTGATGTTCATCGAGACTTCACGACGAAGATCACCTTCAACCGTGTAACCGGCATCGATCGTTTCACGAATCTGGAGCACTTCCTGATCTGTCAAATCAAGCACACGACGCTCTGGCGTGATGCCCAGCTTGCCTGTGATTTCCTTGGCCTTGGTCGGTCCGATACCGTGGATATAAGTCAACGCGATTTCAACGCGTTTGTTGGTGGGGATGTTAACCCCTGCAATACGTGCCATAAAAGATTATTCTCCTGCTCCACAGGGCGGATGGCATTTCCAACCCTATCTCGACGCGTTAAAGCCAAAAATACGACAAACACGACGCACGCTAAAATGCGCCGCCGTGATTACGGTATTTCTGGATATATCCTGACTAACCTTGAGTCGGTTGACTGTCAAGCCGTGCGGGGCCATGTCGCAGCTTCATACTTAAAGGAATATGCTGTGCGCCACTTCATCACCGCGCTCTCAACTGCAAGCTTGATGGCGGCCACGCCCGCCGCTGCGGCGCTTAAATCTGGGGCAAATGCGCCTGACTTTACGGCGAAAGCCGCAATTGCGGGCAAAGCATTCCAGTTTAGCCTCGGCAATGCATTGAAAAAAGGGCCCGTGGTTCTGTATTTTTACCCCGCCGCCTTTACATCCGGCTGTACTATTGAAGCGAATCAGTTTGCCGATGCCACTGATGATTTCAAAAAAATGGGAGCGACAGTTATTGGCGTTTCGGCTGACAAGATTGAAACGCTCCAAAAATTTTCAGCCACCGAATGCCGCGGCAAATTTGCCGTCGCAGTAGGATCTACCGCTGTCATCAAAGCCTATGATGTCAAACTGAGTATTACAGGAAAATCCAACCGCACATCCTACGTCATCGCGCCCGATGGCAAAGTGCTTTACGCTTATTCGTCGCTTGATTACCGTGGCCATGTCACCAATGCGCTTGCCGCTGTGCAACAATGGCATGATGCCAAGCACGCAAAAATGGGGCATTAACCACGCTGATAATAGCGTGTTCGGAACTGCTGCGCAAAATCAGTGAGCGTGCTTGCCGCAATCGCATCCCGCAATCCCGCCATCAGCTGCTGATAAAACCATAGATTATGTTCGGTCATCAACATCGCGCCCAGCATTTCACCGGACCGCACCAGATGATGGAGATAGGCTTTGCTCCACGCAGCTGTGGGGGAGTTTGGATCAAGCGGCGACAGATCCTCGGCATATTTGGCGTTACGGATATTGAGTGGCCCATCCCAGGTAAAGGCCTGCCCATTGCGACCTGAGCGCGTTGGCAGCACACAGTCAAACATATCGATCCCGCGTTCGACAGCACCGACAATGTCATCGGGCTTCCCCACCCCCATCAGGTAGCGGGGCTTGTCAGCGGGAAGCTGCCCGGGCGCATAATCAAGCACATCAAACATCGCTTCTTGGCCCTCCCCAACCGCAAGCCCACCAATCGCATAGCCATCAAAGCCAATGTCGATCAGCGCTTGGGCCGAACGTAGCCGCAAATCTTCATCCAATGATCCCTGTTGAATCCCAAAAAGGGCAGAGCGCGCCGCGTGTTCCGTTCCAGCATCAAAGCCGTCGCGCGACCGTCTGGCCCACCGCATCGAACGTTCCATCGATGCTGTGGCTTCATCCCGCGTCGCTCCGTTTTTGGTGCATTCGTCAAATGCCATAACGATATTGCTGTCGAGCAAACGCTGAATCTCCATCGACCGTTCAGGCGTAATCAGATGCTTTGACCCATCAAGGTGCGATGAAAAAGCCACGCCTTCTTCGCTCAATTTGGTCAGCGCTGACAGGCTCATCACCTGATAACCACCACTGTCAGTCAAGATCGGATGGTCCCACTGCATGAAACTGTGCAACCCGCCAAGCCGCGCCACGCGTTCTGCGGTTGGCCGCAACATCAGGTGATAGGTGTTGCCAAGGATGATGTCGGCCCCAATACCGCGCACATCGGCTGGCTTCATCGCCTTCACCGTAGCCGCGGTCCCCACCGGCATGAACGCGGGTGTGCGGATGGTACCGCGCTGCATCTGAATGGTGCCCGTGCGGGCCTTGCCGTCGGTGGCGGCGATGGTGAAGGTAAAACGTGAAGGCATGCCGTGCATTAGCCCGCAGACCCTGCCCCTGTCGAGCGTTGGCGTTCAGACACGCCGCCGCACACTCACCCGCTGTTCGTGCAGATCAGCAGTGCCAAACACGGTCATAAAAGCGATGTCGATGGCATCACGGCCAACCCCGATACGTACAATTTCATCCGCCTGCGCCATGCCCGTGGCATCAATCAAATGCCATCCGCCCTCTAACCACACCTCAACCACCGCATGAAAATCAGGAGGAGTGACGCCGGGCGCATAGGCCGAAACCAGCCGTGCTGGAATGGTTGCTGCGCGCGACAAGCTCGCCAGCAAATGCGCATAATCGCGGCACACACCTTGGCGCTTTACAAATGTCTGCGCGGCGGTTGTCGTCCCGCTCGACGTGCCAGCGGCATAGATCAGATTCGCTTCGACCCAATCGCGCATCGCCAATATTTTCGCGCCGCCCTCAACACCGGAAAATCTTTGGCTGACAAAGCCTTCAAATTGGTCGCTTTCACAGTAACGGCTGGGCATAAGATGCGGAATGACAACGGCGGGCAAATCACGCGGATGGTCCGCGCGCAAAACCGAAAGATCAACACGCGGTCTTGTCACCTCAACCACGCAGTCATAATCAACACCAAAACTGCCCAGCCCTGACGCCCAGGTCCGCTGCCCAATCAGCTCTTCACCGACAACTGCTACAAGATCACAGGCCGAACTGACCATCAAACGGCTGCTGATCAGGCGCTGGTCGGCCATCGCCGCAGCTTCAATCTGAAGCAGCACGTCATGACTTTGCGGCAAAAAGTAATTAAGCCGAACGTTGATTTCGACGATCATAGGGGGCCTTGCTGAAATATGAGAGGTGCAGATATGAATCCGCATTTCGCGCCTTAGTGCGTCATGGCAATTTTCACTAGGACTATACATCAAGTGTGAGACGACATTTGGTTGCACCGCACTTTCTCCTGCGAATGCATTGGGTGAGGCAGCCAACACCAAGCCCATTTGCAATATTGCTTCCGTTGAGCAATGCTGCGTGAAGAGAGACGGATTACAATTTGAATAATCTGGGGAGAGATGATGATGTTGAAAAATCTACGTATTTTAGCGACTGGAATCAGTGTCATTGTGTTATTTTCCAACCCTGTCGCAGCTGTTGCACAATCTGCACCGACCCCAGATGAAACTGCATTCCGTGCGCTTTACCGTGAGCTGATCGAAACAAACACCACACTGTCTGTAGGGAGTTGCACGTTGGCGGCAGAGCGTATGGCCAACAGGCTCAAAGCAGCGGGTATTCCTGCGGGCGATCTCCACATGATTGTCGAACCCGCTCATCCCCGCGAAGGCAATCTTGTTGCGATCTTGCCAGGAAGTGATCCCAAGGCAAAGCCGCTGCTGCTGCTCGCCCATATTGACGTGGTAGAGGCCAACCGCGCCGATTGGGAACGTGATCCCTTCACCCTGATTGAAGAAGATGGCTATTTCTATGCGCGCGGCGCGCATGATGACAAGGCGCAGGCTGCGGTTTGGGTCGATACACTAATCCGCTTTCGCCAAGCCGGATTTAAGCCGCGTCGCACGATAAAGCTGGCGCTGACCTGCGGAGAAGAAACAGCGGGCGCCTTCAACGGCGCTGAATATCTGGTGCGCGAACATCGTAAACTCATCGACGCTGGGTTTGCCCTCAATGAAGGTGCGTCCGCGCGACTTGATGTTGATGGAAAGCCCATGGCGATTTACATTCAGGCAGGGGAAAAGTTTCCACAGAATTATCGCCTTGAGGTGACCAATCCCGGCGGGCACAGTTCAGCCCCTGTCAAAGACAATGCCATAACACAATTGGCGCAAGCACTTGCCAAAGTCGGTGCCTATGACTTCCCAGTGGAAAGCAACGCGGTGACGGTAAATTATTTCAAATCCATGGCACCCCTGACACCGGGTCCCGTGGGAATTGCTATGGCCGCATTTGCAGCTAATCCGGCCGATAAAGATGCTGCCGCGACGATTGCTGACGCGAACGCGGCATGGAACAGTTCATTGCGTACAACCTGTGTCGCCACGATGATTGACGGTGGTCATGCCACCAATGCGCTGCCACAGCGCGCGCGCGCAAACATCAATTGCCGCATCTTCCCCGGCACAAATGTCGAAACAATCCGCCAAGCGATCGCCAAAGTGGTTGACCATCCAAAAGTGAGTGTCACCACGCTTGAAACCCGCAGTGGCACCAGCCCGCCGCCACCACTGAGTGAAGACATTATGCGTCCCGTTCGCGCAGCTGCTAAAGCCGTATTTCCGGGCGTACCAGTCATTCCGATGATGGCAACGGGCGCAACAGACGGAGCATTTCTGACACCGGCGGGCATCCCAACCTATGGGTTTCAGGGTTTTTTCGTATCTGCGGAGGGCAGTCGGGCTCACGGTCTAAACGAGCGCATCCGCGTCAAATCGCTTATGGACGGACGTGAAATCCTCTACCGGCTGGTGAAAGATTTCGCATCGCGTTAAAGCGTCCGTGAGGGTCAATCCATAGGTTCATTCCACATTCGGTTGTCTTTCAGCCAATCTCTTTTCTATCCAAACGCCCCCCATTGCGCTGATAGCGAGTCTTGCAATGTAGGATATGTTATGGGAAATTTGACCTGCTCTTTCTCATTTTGAATATATCGCAACATCCTTCTGGGTACCACTAGAGCATCAGGGCTGCTTAACTTCGCAGTGGAGCGCATGTCCCTAAGAAGTTTGCGAAGCTAAGGATAAAAACGCGCAGTTTTGCAGCACTTGCGATGATAGCTGCGCACTCAAGGCAGCAACAGACTCGCGCGTTGGACGTGCGTTTTACCATCAGTCGTGCAAATATAATTCCGCCATCGCATCGATAATGGCCGCTGCATCAAGGCGATATGTCCGGTAAAGATCTGGCAAATCCCCGGTCTGGCCAAAACGATCGACCCCCAAGGGGCTGATCCGCATACCTTTTACGCCGCCGATCCAAGAGAGTGCACCGGGTGAACCGTCAATGACCGAAACGATCCCAGCATTTGGTGACAATGTCGATAACAGGTTTTCGATATGACAGGGCGCATCCCCCGCGCCGTCCCAGCGCCCCGCACGGCGCGCCGACCAATCACGGTGGAGGACATCTGGTGAGGTGACATTGAGGAGACCAAGCCCTGGAATATCGTCGAGAAGAGACTCATAAGCAGACAACGCTTCAGGGGCGATCGCGCCGGTAAAAGCGATGGCGGCTTCTGCGCCACGTGCTGGCTGTCGCAGCCAATATCCCCCCTTTAGCGCATCACCCTCCCAATCATCACTCTCCCGCTTTACTTGCGGGATAACGCGCGTGCTTAGCCGCAAATAGACTGAACTCCCTTCTGGTTTTTGCAAATGTTCGAACGCCCATCGCATGAAAAGCGCGACTTCATCGGCATAGGCTGGTTCAAAGTACGCAAGGCTGGGTTGCCCCATTCCAATGAGCGGGGTGTTGATGGATTGGTGTGCACCGCCCTCAGGGCCCAAGGTGAGGCCAGACGGCGTTCCCACCAACAGAAAGCGCGCGTCCGAATAACAGCCATAATTGAGGGCATCGAGCCCACGTGCAATGAAGGGGTCGTAAACTGTCCCTACCGGGATCAGCCGTGTCCCAAAATGTTGAGCTGCAAGCCCTAAAGATGTGAGCAACAGGAAGAAGTTGTTTTCGGCAATGCCAAGTTCGATATGCTGGCCCGCCGCATGTGCCGCCCACTTTTGCGCAGAAGGTATATTGGCTTCACGAAAAACATCTGCGAGACCAGACCGACGAAACAAACCCCTTTGATTAACAAACCCGCCCAAATTCGTCGTCTGTGTCACATCGGGGGCCGTTGTGACAATGCGGTCAGCAAGCGGTTCTGAAGATTTGGCAAGGTCAAGCAGAACATGCCCAAATGCAGCCTGCGTTGATTGCGCTTCGCCCTGCGGAACGGGCAGTCGAGCAGGCACGGGCACGAGTTCAGGCTGGGTTTCAGGCCTTTTCTGGGACAAGGCACTGTTATCAACAAATGCTTTCAGTCGCGCCGCGATATTTCCGCCTAGCCCGCCGAACGCTTCCCATTCATTCCCCGCTTCAATCCCCATGCTGTTGCGGAACTGCTCCATTTGAGTCGGGTTCATCATCCCTGAATGATTGTCTTTATGCCCCGCCAATGGCAGGCCATATCCTTTCACCGTATACGCAATGAACAGGGTTGGCTGCATATCATTGGCGCTGTCAAACGCGTCCATCAGTGATGCAATACAGTGGCCACCCAAATTGGTCATCAACGCGGCCAGACCATCATCGTCAAAACTATTGATCAGCAGCTTTACATCAGAGTGATCGCCAATATCGGAGAGCAATCGCGCCCGCCATGCCGCGCCGCCCTGATACGTTAAAACGGCAAACTCTGCATTGGGGCAATTTTCGATCCAATCCTCCAATGCTTTGCCACCGGGGCGGGCGAAAGCCGCACGCTGTAATTTGCCGTGTTTGAGGGTGATAACGCGCCAACCACATGTTTCAAAAATATCATCAAAACGCCGAAACATTCGGTCTGCTGTGGTGTTATCAAGCGACTGGCGGTTGTAATCGACCACCCACCAACAGTTGCGAATGTCATGCTTATACCCTTCAATCAGGCATTCATAAATATTGCCTTCATCAAGCTCCGCATCGCCCATCAACGAAATCATCCGGCCTGCATCGGTTTCTGCCATTGAACCATGGGCGATCACATAATCCTGAACCAGACTAGAAAAGGCCGTGATTGCGACCCCCAACCCCACCGATCCCGTCGAAAAATCAACCGGGATTTTATCCTTCGTGCGCGAAGGATAACTTTGTGCTCCTCCCAAGGCGCGGAAGTGTTGCAATTGTTCGAGCGACTGACCTCCCAGTAAATAATGAATTGCCTGTAACACCGGACCCGCATGGGGCTTGACCGCAACTTTGTCCTGCGGGCGCAAAGCATGAAAATAGAGCGCTGCCATAATCGCGGTCATCGACGCGCAGCTGGCTTGATGACCGCCAACTTTTAATCCGTCGCGCTTTTGACGAATATGGTTGGCATTGTGGACAATCCATGCCGAAAGCCAACGCAGCCGTGCATCCAAGGCTTCAATAGTGGCAATTTTTTCGGCGCGTGCATCTGCTGTCATATTGGTCATGCGGCTCTCTCTATCCCTAATTGCAAGATAATAGGCCTCTCTCAGCAGCATGTCCTTGCAAAAAAACCCATGTTTCTTCAATAAATTGGCATATTCATCTAAAATATATTCATGATAGGGTTTTCTATGCCAATACATAGTCTTGACGCGATAGACCTCAAAATTCTCGAACATCTGCAATCCGATGGCCGGTTGACCAATCAGGATCTGGCCGACCGCGTCGGTCTTTCACCAAGCCCATGCCTTAGGCGGGTGCGGCAGCTTGAAACGAGCGGTATGATCTCTCGCTATGTCGCATTGGTTGATCCTGCAACAATCGGCCTTTCGGTCACAGCTTTTATGCGTGTGCGATTGGACCAGCAAGATGACCGCCATTTGAACGATTTCGAAACCGCAGTTTCTGAATTTCCAGAAGTTATGGAATGCTATCTCATGACGGGAGAATCCGACTATCAATTGCGCGTACTTGTCGGATCACTTGTCCAGTTTGAAGAATTTCTTCGCTATCGCCTCACACGCGTAAAGGGTGTTGCAAATGTCACCACGAGCTTTGCCTTACGCCCCGTCATCTACAAAACTGCGGTGCCGACATCTGGCGCAGCCGCCAAATAGCGCGCTGAAGAGCTATCGCCTTTTAGCGTTTTTGCAGCCCTTTTTGCTGCATCCTCCATTTCAACTGGTTAAACCGATCCTGACCAAAGAAAGGCTCGCCGTCAAAGACCATGAGGGGGACGCCGTAATGGCCACCTTCGCGCTGGGCGTCCTGAGATGCTTTGATTGCGCTGTCGAAATGGGCCGGATCAGCTGCGATCTCAGCGTCAAGGTCGGTAAGACTCAGGCCCGCGCGCGCAACCGCATTGCTAAGGTGATCGCCCTCATTCCAGCCCTTCACTGCGCCGCTAAAGATGATTGCGCTAACTTCATCAAGAAAGGCAAGGCCCTTTCCCTTCTCCGCCGCTGCTTGTCCCAACTGGGTTAGGCGATAAATGTAGGGCTGTTCCTTTGGATAAGTGCGCGACGCCATGTCCATGACCACAGGATCGGGGCTGGGCCAGGCAAAGGGGAGTTCAAGGAACTGGGCACAGCGAAAAATATCCCGCATGAAATATTGAACCCAAAGCGGATCATTATTATCAAAAAACGTGGGCTGACGGACCGCTATCGGATAAACCACGCGGACATTGCACGTCACATCATACTCACGTTCAAGCGCGACCAGCCGCTTGGTCACGAAATAACTATAGGGCGAACGGAACGACCAATAGAGATCATAGCTGAGTGTCATTTCTTTACTCCTGAGCGCCAATCACCTTCGTCCGGATATTAGGTTGTCCTGCGCGTCGACGATCTCGACATAATGCGGCGTGTACGGAAAGTCGCTGAAACCTTCAAAGGAAGCATCGGGGGTGCACAGAACTTTCAAAAAAGCCTCATGCCACACTATAATTTATTGACATGGTGATTGTCATATCATTGGTATGTGGTCAACGTTGATGCCTGCATGTCTGAAAGCCAAGGATCACTTCAAGCCCACGAATGCCAGGCTATCGTCACGCATGCTTGATGGCAAATCTGCCCTTACCGTCGCATGCACATGCATAAACATACGCTCCTTCCGACTCCTTCCTTCGGTGTCTGCATTTTAATTGGCAACACGCGCGCTTCAATCACTCCGCCTATTTCGCGGTAGAGCGCATCCATATCGTCAAAATGCCGAAACACGGAACAGAGTAATGCTCAATTTTCTTGATACATCTGTGATTGCTCTCACGCAACTTACACAGACATATCCAGTACAATCTTTCCTACATGCCGTTTGGTCAAAAATGCTTCCTGCGCAGCTACAATCTCTGAGAGAGGGAATTTCAGCGCGATCAGAGGCGTTATATCGCCGCGTTCAATATAGCGGATGAGGTTGGGAAAAACCTCTGGCTCAAGGATTGTACATCCGATCAGTTGCAAATCCTTCAGGTACAATGTCCTTAAATCAAGATCGACAACCGGGCCCGAAATTGCGCCCGCAACCCCGTATCGCCCGCCACGTTTGAGACCGTTCAGGATTGCACCAAACTGTTCGCCACCAACGACATCAACGGCGGCGTCAAAATATTCTTGGTCAAAGAGTGCAACTATGTTGGCGTCCCTGGGGATCACCTTGGCCGCGCCCAGCGCTTGTACAGCCTCTGCTTTGTCCGCACCCGCCATTGCAATAACTTCTGCGCCACGCCTTTTGGCGAGCTGTACGGCGGCGGAACCAACCCCGCCAGACGCGCCGGTGATCAACACACGTTCACCCGCGGCCAGTCCAATGCGGGTGAGCATATTTTCTGCGGCTGAATAAGCGCAGGGGAAGCTTGCCAATTCGACATCGCTTAGACTGCTCTCAATCCGGTGCGCATGAACAGCGGGAGCGCGCGCATAGTCAGAAAAAGCGCCGTCCACTTCCGAACCGAAGTAAATCGCGTCAAATCGACTTCGTCCTCGGAAAACCGGTTCGATCAGAACACGCTCGCCAATCCGCTTTGGATCAACACGTGTCCCAACAGCAACAATCCGCCCGCACGCGTCCGCTCCCTGAATGCGAGGGAACTGGAACATCGCCCCGGACCAGCCATCATTCTCTGCTCCCGCAATACCAGTTGCGGCGCCCATCTCCGTCGCCTCGGCTACCGCTTTCGAATACCAGCCGATCCGTGTGTTAATGTCTGTATTATTGATCCCTGCAGCACCGACACGGATCAGGACATCATCGGGACCTAGAGCAGGCACAGGCACATCATCCCGCACCTCAAGCTTTTCATATCCGCCATTGCCTGTCAGCAACACTGCGCGCATCAGGGAAGGCGACATCAATCTGCGCGCTCTAACCCAAACTGGTTCAGATACCATTTTTGGAAATTGATCACGCTACCTTCCTGATCAGAATAGCGTCCCGGACGATAGCGGCTGGACATGATCCCAGCCTGATTATTCTCTGTGATCACTTTGTCCTGTGTGGTCGTAGCGTGATAACCCCAGATCATTTTTCCGATATCTACCTCTGCCTCGCTGGCGCGGCCATCAACCAACCAGATCATCTCAACGTCGGAAGCGAGCGCTGAGCGCGGGGTGAATTGGAAAAGAATGACGAAATGATCGTCTGCAACAATCTGGCTGAACGGGCTGAAGCTCAAATGCATTCGTCCGCCGTCCGCACGTGAACGTTTGCCCATCAATGGCGCTGGCGCGGAGCCGTCTTGCGTTTCAGCCGCCCAGCCATCCTTGTTCATACGCTGCATCATCAACCGCAGGTGGCTGCTTTCAGGAGCGTCGTCGATATTGCCAATCGGGCGCCCGACTGCAGCCGCACTTTCTTCCCACGCCAGCAGCTTAGGGGTGAAACTGGCAATGGCATCTGCCGGGCCCGAATTTGGTCCGGCCCCTACAGCAATGATCGATTCGGCCGCATGCATTGAACAGAATTCGGGATGCGAAGGGACACAGTGGTAGCATTCGAAGAAATTTTCGACGACCAGCTTCCAATTGGCATCTGTGGGGTAGCTGCCGGCATGCGCAATCCGAGCATCTGCAATCCCGTGATAATCAAGGATCGCTCCCATATCGCCAAACGTAGCATCGAAATCGACGGGTTCTCCTTCACTCATGTTAATGAAGATCAGACCGTGGAACACGCGGACATGGCAAGCAAACAGGCTGTTTTCAGCCTTGTCAAAATCCTCTGGCATCAAGCGCGCGGCGATCAACTTGCCATCAAGACCAAACGTCCAAGCGTGATAGGGGCAGACCAATCGCGGCGCATTTCCGCTTTCAGCAGAACATAGCGTTGACCCGCGATGACGACAGACATTGAAAAAGGCGCGGACGGTGTCGGCATTTTCGCGGATGATAATGACCTGTTCCTGGCCAATTTTGAACAGGAAATAGTCGCCCTTCTTTGGCACCCGCGAAACATGGCCGGCAAGGATCCATTTTTGGCTGATCACTTGATCCATATCGGCCTTGAACACCCCGTCACTGGTGTAAAATTCTTGGTCAAAGCTATACCCAACACGCGTGTTTGCGGCGAGGCGGCTCATCATTTCACTTTGGGTTTCGGTCATCAAATTTTAATCCGTGCGTTGGTGGGGTCATACATGGGTTTGAGCGATGCGGTGACGGGATAGCGCACACCCGCAATTTCAATTTCAAAGTCATCCGCCCCTATCGGCCCGACAACCTCGTCATTTGCTGCTGTGACATAGCCAAGCCCGCAAGCTGCGCCGAGAGTATGGGCATACATGCCCGAACGAATGTAGCCGGCGATGCGATATCCCTGCCAGATCGGTTCATTATGATAGAGCATCGGGTCGGGTGATTTTAGCAGAAACTGAACAAGACGCTGCCTCAACCCTTCCTGCTTCTGCTTGAGCAGGGCGTCTCTACCGATAAAGCCGCCCGCTTTATCCATACGCACTGCAAAGCCAAGACCAGCCTCTAGAGGCGTGTCTTCATCGGTGATGTCGTGGCCCCAGTGACGATATCCCTTTTCCATACGCAACGCATTGAGCGCGTGATAACCGCAATGTTTGAGGCCAAATACCGCACCCGCCGCGACGATTTCATCATACACACCGGTCATGAATTCAGTTGCGATATAAAGCTCCCAGCCCAATTCGCCGACATAGGTAATGCGCGAAGCGCGGACGATGGCATAGCCAAGTTCGATGTCCTGGGACGTGCCGAACGGGAAAGCTTCATGAGATAGGTCGTTGGGGCAAATCGACTGAAGCAAGGCGCGCGCATTTGGCCCCATGATTGAAATCACACCCATAGCGGAGCTGACATTGGTCAGCACCGCATGCGCATCATCAGGCGTATGACGTTTCAACCAGTTGAAATCTTTAATTTCGGTCTCTGCCCCAGTGACGATCAAAAAGGCTGTGTCGGACAAACGGGTGACGGTCAAATCCGCTTCGATCCCGCCTTTTTCATTGAGCCACTGCGTATAGACCAGCTTGCCAGGCGTAACATCAACATCGTTTGCGCAGACACGGTTGAGCACGCTACAAGCATCGCGCCCTTCCAATCGAAATTTGGCGAAGGATGATTGATCAAACAGACCTACCCCCTCACGCACTGCTTTGCACTCAGCCGCATTGGCTTCAAACCAATTCTGACGGCCATAACTATACTCATATTTTGGCACACTGCCCGGGACACCGTACCAATTAGGCCGCTCCCATCCGAACGCCTCACCGTGACACGCGCCCGCTGCAGCCACACGGTCATGGATCGCAGAACGGCGAACGCCGCGCGCGGTTTCATATTGTTTGAACGGATAATGGGTCGCGTACAGCAGGCCCAGGCTTTCGGTAACCCGCTCACGCAGATATTTGCGATTGATCTGAAAAGGCATGTTGCGGCGAATATCGACAGTCCACAAATCAGCGGGCGGAATGCCGTCGCGTATCCAGTCAGCCATCACTTTGCCAACACCGCCCGCCGATTGCAGGCCAATTGAATTCAACCCCGCTGCAACAAAGCAACCTTTGAGTTCCGCACTTTCGCCCAGATGATAGCGCACATCGGGGGTAAAGCTTTCGGGGCCGCAGAAGAATTTTTGAATGCCCGCTTTCTCAAGCGCAGGCACCCGGCGCATCGCGTCCATCAGCAACGGTTCGAAATGTTCGAAACTCCCCGCAATTTCATCGAAGCAGAAATCTTCGGATATGCCGTCCATTCCCCACGGCCGCGCATTGGGTTCAAACGCGCCAACGAGCAACTTCCCCGCGTCATATTTATAATATCCGCAATAATCATAGTCGCGCAGCACGGGGAGCGTTGAATCGATGCCCTCAACGCCTTCAAAAAGCACGTAATAATGTTCGCAGGCGTGCAACGGGGCGGCGACGCCGATACTCGCGGCCAAATCGCGCGTCCACATGCCGCCGCAGATCACCACGTAATCAGCATCAATTGATCCTATGTCGGTATCAACGCCTGTCACGCGGTCGCCGTTGTGGCGGATTTTGGTGACCTTGGTATTTTCAAATATCCGCGCGCCGCCAGTGCGCGCGCCCTTTGCCAGCGCCTGTGTAATATCGACCGCATTGGCATAACCATCACTCGGGATATGGATGCCGCCCACCACATCAGCAACATTGACGATATGCGCGAGTGCCTTGATTTCTTCGGGCGTGACAACATGGACGGGCAAGTCAAACACTTTGGCCATTGAGGCGCTTCGTTTGAGTTCCTCAAACCGCTCCATATTGGTCGCCATCGAGATTGAGCCGCATTGGCGGTATCCGGTCGCCTGACCTGTCTCAGCCTCAAGCCCGCGGTAGAGTTCCCCTGTATATTTGGCCAGCTTGGTCATGTTGATGCTCGGCCGCAGCTGCCCGACCAGCCCCGCCGCATGCCAAGTCGTACCACTGGTCAACTGTTTACGTTCAAGAAGAACGACATCGTCCCAGCCGATCTTTGTCAGATGATAAGCAATCGAACAGCCAATCACGCCGCCGCCGACAATGACAACCTTTGCCTTTTTGGGGAGTTCAGCCACCGGTCAAACCTTCATTTTCATATTGTCAGGATCATAAGCGGGATACTCCAACACTGTGGCATCACGCCGTACACCTTGCAGATAGACATCAAATGTTGATCCAGGCGCAGCATTTTCAATTGGCACACAAGCAAAAAACAAACTCTTCCCGACACGGTGACCATAGCCCCCCGATGTCGTCAAACCTATGCACATGTCGCCGATCAGGCATGGCTCAGCACCGCGCACATCGACGTTTGACGCCCCCACTTCTCCGTAGACAATGCGGAACCGGTCAGGCGCGTCGAGCGTCGCCTGTTTGCCAACGAAATCGTCTTTCTTGAAATTGATAAAGCGCCCCATATCAGCCTCAATCATCGTCAATTCGTTGGTGAGTTCAGACCCCCAAGCTTTATATCCCTTTTCCATACGCATCGTATTGGCGGCATACAGGCCGTAATTGACGATGCCGAATTCCTGACCCGCTTCCCAAACAGCGTCATACAATGCCGCGAGATCTCCCATGGCTGGGTGCAGTTCCCACCCCAACTCTCCAGCATAGGAAACACGAAGCGTCCGCATTTTGATACCCGCGATCACGATCTCCTGACCACTCAACCAGCGAAAACCTTCATTGCCGAGGTCCGCATTGGTCAGCTTTGCAAGGACATCGCGTGAGCGCGGGCCGTTCATCACCAGCACGCCTAGGTCCATCGTGAGGTTGCAGATAGTGACATCCTCGCCCGGCAATTTACTCTGTATCAGCAAGTCCCAGTCGCGCTGTTCGGCAGCGGCAGCGGACAGGCAATAAAAATGGTCGTCGGCAAACCGCGTCACCGTCATCTCGCCGTAAATACGGCCCTGAATTGAAAGCGGATGGACAAGCCCAATACCGCCCAGTTTCTTGGGCATGCGGTTTGCGCATATACGGTTGAGGAATCCTTCTGCGTCCGGTCCCGTCACATCATATTTGGCAAAGCCCGAAAGATCCAGCACGCCAACGCGTTCTTCAACGGCCTTCACTTCTGCTGCAATCACTTCAAACGTATTGGTGCGCTGATAGCCACCTTCTTCGGCGCGGCCATCAAGAGCGAAATATTTGGGCCTTTCCCAACCATAAGTCTCTCCAAAAACCGCGCCTGCTGTCTTAAGCGGCGCGTAAAGCGGGCTGGTTTTTTGCGGGCGGGCATCGGGTTCTTCTTCGCCGGGAAGCCGCGTGGTGAAAGTCATCCGGTAATCGAGGAACACCTTGTCGCGGCAATAATCTTCATTCGCAAATGGTCCGTAACGGCGCGGATCAAATTCGGTCATATTGATGTCAGCATCACCGTAAACCATCCACTGCGCGAGATATTTTCCAGCCCCGCCGCCCTGCGCGATGCCAAAGCTGGTGCCGCAACAATGCCAAAAGTTGCGCAGACCCACAGCAGGTCCGAGTAACGGCCCCCCATCGGGCGTATGCGGGATTGCGCCATTGACGAAGCGACGCAAACCGACATCGCCGAAAACCGGCATACGTTCGATTGCACGTTCAAGCCATGGCGCGATCCGCTCAAGATCTTCGGGAAACAGTTCGCTGGTTGAGTTCCATTCGGGGTTGCCGCCGCGCGGCGCCCAGGCTTCGGCGAGACCTGTGCTCTCATAAACGCCGATCAGCCCGCTCTTCTGCTCCTGGCGGAAATAGCCAGAGACATGGGGACAACGCATGACGGGAATTTCTTCATCACGCTCCATGAACGCGGGGATGGGATCGGTGACGACATAGTGATGCTCCATATTGGTCACCGGAATATCAATCCCCGCCATCTGCGCCACCTGCCGCGCATAGCAGCCTGCCGCATTCACGACGATTTCGGCGCGGACCGTTCCTTTTTCGGTCTCAACATCCCATTCGCCCGACGGTAATTGGATCAGTCCGATAACCCGGTTCTTGCGGACAATCTTTGCGCCCATATTTTTGGCACCAATGGCAAGCGCATTGCAGATACCCGACGGATCGGCATGTCCGTCTTCGGTCGTCCGCGCGCCGGCGATGACACCTTCGAGTGTCATGAACGGATTATGGCGGAGAATTTCCTCTGGCGGGATGATCTCCATGTTAAAACCGATGATCTTTGAAAAACCCTCGATATAGCGCATCCACGCCAACTCGCGTTCGTTGGTCGCAAGGCGAATACCGCCCGATTTGTGCCAGCTGACATATTGTCCTGTCAGCCCTTCAAGTCTGGGATAGAGATCATTGCTGTAGGCGTGCATCTTGGCGAGATTAAAACTGCCGGTGATATTGGGGCATTGGCCCGCCGCATGCCAGGTGGAGCCGGAGGTCAATTCATCCTTTTCAATCAACAGGCAATCAGTCCAGCCGAGTTCGGCAAGATGATAGAGCAAACTCGCCCCCATGATCCCGCCGCCGATAATAACAACCCGTGCCGATGTCTGCATGAAAAGCCCGCCCCTGAAGGTATATTTTATCGCATAGCTTAAGGCGAGACAGGGGCAGGAGACAAATGGGGATTATGGTTGGATTGGTTCAAAAAATTTAAGGGTAAGAGAAAACAGGTCCGTCACGACAGCGTCACACAAAGCGCCTATTTTGGTATTTGTGATCAGTTGTGACTGGTAATGGGCAAACGCAGATGTCGACACTTTCTCTTTCGTTTCCTAAAGCAGAACCACAGGCGTATCTGTTATGCGCGATGCGTCTGCTTTGCATCGGTGTAACGCTGATTGTTATTTTACCGCTGCATCTCCTCTGGCATGTGCTCAAACTGCCTTCACCGTGGGCGATGATGTTCATGCGCATCACATCCCGCGTTCTGGGTGCACGCGTTAAAGTGCACGGAAAACCTCTGCGTAAGGATGTTTTCTTTGTTGCCAACCATCTGTCATGGCATGACATTCCTATCCTCAGCGGGATTACGGGGACTGCGTTTGTCGCGCAGGACGGCGTCCGATCTTGGCCCATCATTGGCTGGCTTGCGACCCTCAACCGCACCATTTTCATCAGCCGCGCCGACAAACAAAATGTCACCGCCCAGGTTGCAGAGCTGCGTGACGCCATTTCAGAAAACTGGTCTGTCACGCTGTTCCCGGAAGGCACGACATCAGATGGACGCGGTTTATTGCCCTTCAAGCAATCCCTGTTTGCCACCCTTGCCCCTCCGCCAAAACCGATGATGATCCAGCCGGTCTTGATTGATTTTGGAAAAGACGGTCCTGACATTGCGTGGTTGGGCGAAGAAACTGGCGGCGAAAGCGCGTGGCGCGCCTTCACCCGCAAAGGCAGCTATGTCGTCAACGTCCATTTTCTGGAGCCATTTGACCCCGGCGCACTTGGTGACCGCAAACAAGTCTGCGCGCTCGCCCGCGCTCGTATCAGCAGCGCCCTGTCGCGCACGCTGGGATATAGTGTTTCTTAAAATATTCAGACACGTACCACGCTTTGGGCAATGCTGGGGCGACGCAATATGTGGCTTTTTTCGCTCTTAGCTTCCCAAACTTCGCAGGGTGGGGCGTTCCACTGAGAAGCTAAGCGCTGGCCCAATGGCAAAGCCCAATCAAGCACAGCACGGCGTGAGACCCAAGAAGGGGCGCCTTTGCCGTGAAGAAGCAGGATATTCAAAATGAGAAAGAGCAGACCAAATTTCTCATAGCAAATCCTACATTACAAGGGTGAAGAGATACGCACGGAGCGTCGAACAACGCATATCACGCGGCGGCCCTTACGGTGATGGTTTCATTATCATTGGCAACCCCGGCTGCGACCAGTGAGACCAGTTCACTGGACTGTGACACGCCGTCTTGATTGGCATCGCGCCAGACCCGCAGATTGGCATAGACGGTGTCTGCATTGCTGATCTGGTTATCGCCGTTGCTGTCATAGGCGCGCAGAACGGTGAAGCCGTCTTGCTGCGCGGTTCCGAACAGTTCCCCACCATTGTCGATCAGGCCATTGCCGTTGAGGTCAAGCGCCAGCAGCCCGTCGCCAGAAGACACCCAGCCCGTGCGCTCGGCGTAACCATCGCCGTCAAGATCAAAATGAACATTCGACGCCGTAAGCGCGGTCAGCGACACACCGCCAAGATCAAGATCAAGGACCAGCAGGTCACGCCGGAAGAAATACTGGCCGAAAAGATCGGAGAGCCAGTTTCCAATAGGCATCCTTATGCCAGCACGAACACTGGTCCTCCAAGTGCTAGATGGCGGAATTAAATTAAATCGCGCATCCGCAGTAGCAGTTGCATAGAGCGGGTCATAAGCTCCAAAATCATAACCAAAACCTGCAAAACCGCGACCATTAAAAAGTGATTCTAGAAAGTTAATGCCAAATCCAAATCCTACCGCGATGTCCCAGTTACCGTCGTAATTTGCGCGAATTTCAAGACTATCATACCTGACACTTCCACTACCCTGGAGATCCCAAGTCGCTGGATCAATAACAAGATTGAGAGAAACGCCAGTCGGACCACTTTCCACACTACCACCGACCCTTAGATTAGCTCCACTAGTGACGATCCCAACCTCAGACATAAAAAATCCAATTCTCTAAATATTTATTATTAATAAGAAGCCAATTGCCCAAGTAATAAAAGGAAAAAAAATGCTTCCAAATTTACTAAATGATGATTTTAGCTTATCTTCATAACTATTTGCTAAGTCTGACTTATAAATTAAATATGGAATCTCATTATATTTTAGTATACAAATGGTGTTTGATATGGAAACATAGAAAAAGTAATATGTTATTATAATTCCAAAAAAAATTGAATAGCTTAATCTATCCAAATTCAAAATTGATAAAATAGACAATATTGCAGCACAAAAAAAATGAATTCTAATAGATAACGATTTTTCCATAGTAAATTTGTTCATAAATATGACCAATCTAAAATATTTTTAAATTGGTGAGTTCCCTCACCGCTCCCGCCCCGCCTCCAACCGCGCTTCATCAATAGGACTGATCAGAGAGCTAAAGATGCTGCGCTGTCCCGTCCTCACGTCCGCCGTTGCCGCCATGCCGGGTGTCACACGGCGGCACAGTGCGGATGCGTTGGCCAATGTGCAGTTTAACCGCACTCTTATGGGATAGACCGGCCCTAATTTTTCGTCATCCACCGCGTCTGATCCTATACTTTCAAGGGTTCCGGCAATCGTGCCGTGCCGCGTGAACGGAAACGCCTCCAGCTTTACAGAAACGGGCTGCCCGACAATTACAATAGTTTCCGTTACTTAATATAAATTGAAGCCATCAGCGCGCCCCACCCCGTCGATGAAAATCATTTTCGCGCAGAAACGCTCGCGCAAAAAATTTGACCCCTTTCCCCAAATTTTTCAATTGTGGCCCGTGCCCCTCACAGGCTTAATCTTGACAATGAAAAAAGGGGGAAGGCCGCTGCTTGCTTGCGTGATGACGTTACGGCAAAGACCCAAACCATAGACGGATGATTGGGTGCACGCGCGTATGAAAATTGGTTTTATTGGTCTTGGCAATGTCGGCGGTAAGCTTGCGGGGAGTTTAATCCGCAACGGCCATGATGTAATGGTCCGTGATCTCGATACTGCGCTGGTTGCAGACTATGTTGCGCGCGGGGCAACGGCTGCGGCGTCTCCCAAAGAACTGGGCGAAAATGTTGACCTGATCGTAACGTGCCTGCCCTCGCCTGCTGCAAGTGCGGCGGTTGCAGAAGGCGAAGATGGTTTCCTGAACGTCATGCGTGCGGGCCAGGTCTGGCTCGAAATGAGCACCACGGATTACAGCGAAATCATCCGCCTTGGCGCGCTTGTAGAGGCGCGCGGCGCACTGTTTATGGAATGCCCCGTTTCAGGCGGGTGCCACCGCGCGGACACGGGCAATATTGCAATCTTTGCCGGCGGACCGCGCGCGGCATTTGAATTCGTCCTGCCCGTGCTCACCACGATGGGGCGGCGTATCCTTCACACAGGCGCACTTGGCACCGCATCACAATTGAAGGTGATGACCAATTATCTGTGCACCACGCATCTGGTCGCTCTGGCTGAAGCACTGACGGTGTGTAAGGCGGTTGGGCTGGATATGAACACCACGTATGAAGCGATCCGGATTTCATCGGGAAACAGCTTTGTCCATGAAACAGAGAGTCAGGTGATCCTGAACGGCAGTCGTGACATCAATTTCACGATGGATCTGGTGAGCAAGGATGTTGGCCTGTTTGACAAGATCGCGCACGAGGCGGGGGTTCCAGTTGAACTTTCTCCGTTGATCGTGCGGCTGTTTAAGGAAGGGGAAGCGGCATATGGCCCGCGCGAATTTTCCCCCAACATCATCCGCCGTTATGAAGAGCCGCTGGGCATAAAAGTGCTGGGCACTGGCTTTCCGGCTGACATGATCGATGATGAACCCGAAGAACCCGGTTATGAAGTTGTGCCCAGACGTTAACGCCAGGACCTGGGGTTCCGGCCCTATGCTGATGCTGCAACGTTCGCGACAATCCAATCCATAAAGGTGCGGATGCGGAGGTTTTCTTTCATGTCCTTGCGGCAGATCAGTCCCCATGTGCCGGGGCAAACTGCCTTGTGGTCAATAGGACGAACAAGGCGTCCTGCGGCAATATCCTGATCCACAAACGGCCCGTTGACCAGCGCAATGCCTTCATCATTCAGCGCCATTTCCAGCGCAACCGCGAGCGTATCGACCATCAGATATGGGGCCGAACGATCAAAGCTTATACCAGCGGACTCGAACCACGTATTCCAGTTTTGCACCTCGGTATAAATCGCAACCAAGGGTTGATGCATCAGATTTTCAAATGTCACATCATCCCCCATATTTTTCATAAACGTTGGGCTGCACACAGGGTAAAGTGCATATTCGAACAAAGGCACCCAATGAAATTTGGATGCGTCAGGTGTCGTTTCGCAGTAGACCAAGCCGACATCAGCGTGGACATCATCAAATTCCCATTCGACCGCACAGGTACTCAACGTGAGTTTAACGTGAGGATTGGCGGCCAAAAATTGCGGGACACGCCGTGCAAGCCAGCGAATTGAGGCTGTAACATAGGTTTGAACGCGCAACGGTTTATCAAGCGCATTCCGGTGGACGGCCTCCACACCTTCCAACAGCGATTCAAATGCGGCACGCACATAAGGATAAAGCACCCGGCCTTCCTCAGATGAGACGATGTGACGCCCTTCTTGTTCAAACAAAGCCACGCCCAGCGCATCTTCGATCAATTGAACCTGATGGCTGACCGCTGGATGGGTGAGGCAGAGTTCGTCGGCCGCATCGCGGATACTTTGATGACGCGTCGCCGCTTCAAAACCCTTGAGGGCTTTGAGCGGAGGAAGTGCCCGAAGGTCAATCTTTGCGTGCATCAGCGCCAATCCCTGGGTTTCGATCGTGATGTGTTGTTAGCAGAGATTGGCCGGATTGGTAAATAAAATTAACGGATTAAACCTGCGCGTCCTCAAGGATCATGGCCGCGCCTTTTTCAGCCACCATCACGGTCGGCGCGTTGATATTGCCTGACGTAATGGTCGGAAATACCGACGCATCAACGACGCGCAAACCCGTGACGCCGCGCACACGTAACCTGGCATCAACGACTGATGTCAGCGGGTCTGGCCCCATCATGCATGTTGATGTTGGATGATAAACCGTGTCAGCACGTTTTCGAAAATCATCGAGAAGTTCATCGTCAGTTTGCAAATGCGCGCCAGGCAACAATTCTTCAGTGATAATATCTGAAAGCGGCGCGGTGCGCGCCAACATGCGGAGCAAAGTGTTGCCCATGCGTGCTTCCGCAACATCCTTCTCTGTTGAGAGATAGTTGGGCCGGATCAACGGGTGGACGAACGGGTCGGACGATTTGATCTGCAAATCCCCCCGGCTGGTCGGGCGGCAGGCATTGAATGACAATAGGAACGCTGAAAATGGATCGGGATTAAGCAGTTTGCGTTCCGAAAGCGGGGATTTCGTGTAGCTCACCGGACTGAAGTAAAGCTGAAGGTTGACCCGTGGTTCGTTTGGCGCGCTGCGCACAAATCCTCCGCCCTGATTAACACTCATCGACAGCGGCCCGCCGCGATTGAACAGATAATGTAGCCCCGCCTTGATCTTGCCCGTCAACGGACCAAGCGTATCATTGAGAGTTGGAACGGACGTCTTGTAAAAATAGCTGACGGCAAGATGATCCTGCAAATTCTGCCCCACAGCCTTGGCATCAAGAAGCGGTTCAACGCCGTGCGTTTGCAGCAAGGCTGCGTCCCCAATGCCGGAAAGTTGCAACAATTGCGGTGAATTGATCGCGCCACCACAAAGGATGACTTCGCGGCGGGCCCGTGCCTGTTCAGTGCGGCCGTTACGGCGGTATTCGATACCAATTGCGCATTTATTTTCAAATAAAATGCGCGTTGCATGTGCTTTGGTGCGGAGCGCGACTTGGCCGCGTTTAAGCGCAGGCCGCAAATATTCATTCGCGGTGGAAGAACGTCTTCCTTTGCGGGTGTTAATGTCGAATATACCAACACCTTCACCGTCTGGACCGTTAAAGTCTGACGAAAATGGCATTCCCAACGCTCTGCCTGTTGCAATGAATGTGTGGCATAAGGGGTGGGCGCGCGTTCTGATATTCGTCACATGCTGTGGCCCACCGGCACCGTGCCATGCGCATGCGCCATTGTCATGATCCTCAGCCTTCATAAAGAAAGGCAAGACATCGTTCCAGCCCCAACCAGTGTTTCCAAGCAACGCCCAATCTTCAAAGTCATGGCGCTGCCCGCGAACATGGACCATAGCGTTGATGGAACCAGAACCGCCGATTACCTTGCCCCGTGGCCAGTAACTGCTCCTCCCCCCCAAGCCCGGAACCGCTTCGGTATCATACATCCAGTTGACACGCGGGTCGAAAAAGGTGCGGCCATAGCCAATGGGGAGCTGAATCCAGATCGTTCGATCTGATCCACCCGCTTCGAGCAACAATACCGTTGTTTTACCATCGGCAGAAAGCCGGTTGGCAAGCACACATCCAGCGGTTCCCGCGCCGACGATGACATAATCAAATATGTCCATTACTGGACAGGATGTTGCGTCATATCAAGATGCAGCATCGTGCCCGTATACGGGTTGGCGCGCGCCACATCTTCATTCAGTTCAACGCCGAGGCCCGGTGCTGTCGGCGGAATGACATGCCCGTTCTCAAACTGGACAGGTGTTTTCAAAATCTCGCTGTGAAAACCGCCCCATGTCTCAATGCTTTCAAGGATCAGGAAATTCGGCGAGCAGGTGGCGATTTGGATATTGGCGGCGCCAACAACCGGTCCGCAATAAAGGTGCGGCGCGATATGGGCATGATAGACTTCGGCCATTCCCGCTATCTTTTTGGCTTCAAGAATACCTCCAACACGACCAAGGTTCATCTGCAGGATGGCCGCAGCACCGGCTTTCAAAAGTCTTGCGAAATCATATTTTGTGGTCAGCCGCTCTCCCGTCGCAATCGGAATGCTGGTCGCACGCGCAACCTTTGCCATTTCATCTGGCGCATCAGGCGGCACAGGTTCTTCAAGCCACAAAGGGTCATAGGGCTCCAAACGCTTGGCAAGACGGATCGCGCTCGCTGCGGTCATTTGACCGTGCGTCCCAAAGAGGAGGTCAGCCTTATTGCCCACCGCATCCCGCAATGATTTGGCAAAGCGTTCTGAAAGATCGAGGGCATCGAGTGATAACTGCCGCCCGTCAAATGCCGAATAGGGACCCGCTGGATCAAATTTGAGCGCCGTAAACCCTTGGGCCAAATATTCTGCGGCACGCTCAGCCGCTAAAATTGGATCATGATAAACGTCGCTTTGGTCACCCGCGCGCGGATAAATATAAGTGTAAGCCCGCAGACGTTCATGCACTTGCCCCCCGAGCAGCTTGTAAACCGGCTTATTCGCTTCCTTGCCAATAATATCCCAACACGCCATTTCAAGCGCGGAGAGAACGCCCATCAATGTTAAGTCGGGATGCTGCGTAAAGCCGCTTGAATAAACCCGTCGCCACATTGTTTCGATGTCGTGCGGGTCATTGCCGACACAATAACGCGCGAACACATCCTCGATCATTTTGGCAACCAGATGCGGTTCGAATGGCACACAATATGCCTCACCGATGCCAGACACGCCGCAGTCGGTTGTTAACTTTACAAAAACGAAATAGCGACCGCCAAAATGTGGCGGCGGATTGCCGACCACAAAGGTTTCAATGTCAGTCAGTTTCATCCTTCAAATCCGTTGATGACCTTAACTTCAAGAAAATCGTGCAAGCCCCATTCACCCCATTCACGGCCATTGCCCGATTGTTTGTAACCCCCAAACGGAGAGCCATAATCCTGTCCTGCGCCGTTGATGCTAACACCGCCCGCCCGCATCCGGCGCGAAACGCGGCGTGCACGGTCAAGATCACCACTTTGCACATAAGCGGCCAAGCCATAAGGCGAATCATTGGCAATTTCGATGGCGTCCGCTTCATCTTTGAAGGGGATCATGACGAGGACCGGCCCGAAAACCTCTTCCTGCGCAATCGCCATCTTGTTGTTGACGCCTGCAAAGATTGTCGGTTTCACATAATAGCCGCGATCAAAACCGTCAGCCCGTCCTGTGCCTCCCGCAATCACTTTTGCCCCTTCATCAATCCCCATTTGGATCAGACGCTGGATCTTATCAAATTGTAATTTGCTGACGACGGGTCCAAAATGGGGACCCTTTTCCATCGGATCACCCAGCTTTGCATCTGCCGCCGCAACCCGCGCGGCAATTGCAACCGCTTCGTCATAGACCGATGCTTCGACAAGCATCCGCGTCGGCGCGTTACAGGATTGCCCCGCATTTTCAAAACAGTGCAGGACACCGCGTTTAACCGCAGCCTCCAAATCTGAATCAGCAAACACAATGTTGGCAGACTTGCCCCCCAATTCCTGCGACACACGTTTGACCGTGTCCGCTGCTGACTTTGCGACCTGAATGCCGGCGCGTGTTGATCCGGTGAAAGAGATCATATCGACTTCTGGATGGCTGGTCAGTGCGTCGCCAATTGCCGGCCCTGTGCCGTGGACCATATTAAAAACGCCCGGCGGAAAACCTGCCTCATCAATGAATGCTGCAAAAAGCTGAGCGGAAAGTGGGGCGACTTCACTGGGTTTCAAAACCATCGTGCAACCAGCAATAAGTGCGGGACCAACTTTTGCCGCAAGCTGGTTAATCGGCCAGTTCCAAGGGGTGATCAGGACGCAGACACCAATGGGTTCACGGACAAGACGTGCATGGGCACCCATCTTGCGTTCCCATTCCATCTCACGCGCAGCCTTGATCGTTTCTTTCATATGGCCAGGGCCGCATTCGGCCTGCGCATTGAACGACAGATCATAAGGTGCGCCCATTTCAGTTGAAATAGCAGTCACCATTTCATCATAGCGCCGCTCAAATATGCTGATCAGCTTTTCCATCAGCGCAATACGGTCTTCAAGCGATGTCGCGGCATAGCCCTCAAACGCAGACCGCGCAGCTTGAACGGCACGGTCGACGTCATCATGCCCACATACCGCAATCGTCGCACAAACTTCTTCGGTTGCGGGGTTGATCGCAGTAACAGTCGCTGACGATGTGGCGGGGAGAACCCAGACACCATTGATATAGGATTTTAATAGACCCTCAGACATAACCAACTGCTCTTTTCTGATCTTCAATGATATATTTTTCAGCGCGCCAATAATGCCACGCTGCCCAAAAACCAGTGGGTGCGAGTACGAGCAACGCCATGCGTAATGATGCAGCATCCGCCCCTGCAGGCCCTGCAAAATAATCGCTGAGAAAGCCAACACCTTGCGGCGCAATGATCAGGTTGAAAACATTGGCTATCAACAGCGAAATTGCGATAAACATAGCCCGCATCTTTGGCGGTGCAAGATTTTGCGCCAATGAAAAGGCGGGACCAATATAGAAATAAATTGCAGGAATGAACAGCCACCACATCGCTGTGGCCAGCGCCAAAGACTGCGTGTAATAAGCGATAATCGACGGGATCGTTGCAATCGCTGTCACAACACCCAGCAACCTCAATATTTTTCTGGGGTCCGTATAGGCAGGACGGGCGACGAGCCAGGCCGTCAAGAGCGATGCCCCAATACCCATCACCAGATGGATTGGCCCAACGATAGCCCCCGCCTCTCCGACATCAAGATTATATGTCCGCTGAATAAAGGTTGGGGTAAACCACATTAGCCCCCAACCCCATAGCGCGGAAACGCCGCTGCCCATCATCGCGTGGACCGCCGCTTTTTGCGACCAAAGAAATTTAAGCGTTTCCATCACCGGAGGTGCGGGCACATCGGATACGGCATCAAGCCGCCCACGCGCAGGCTCTTTGATCGTCAAGAAAATGATCAGCGCCAAAAAAACCCCTGGCACGCCGAGCACGTAAAAAGCGGCGCGCCAGCCATATTCTGCCGCAACCGCCCCCGCCATATCAGCGCCTAACCAAGCACCAATCGGCGCGCCAAGGGCAAAAACTGTCATCGCCATGGCGCGGCGGCTGGCAGGAAAATAATCCGCAACAATCGCATTACATGAGGGCGTTCCGCCAGCTTCACCAATGCCGACGCCAATTCGAGCGAGCAGTAACTGCATATAGCCTTGTGACATGCCGCAAAAAGCCGTCATTACGGACCAGACCGTCATCGACACGGCGAGCAAATTCTTGCGGTTGTAGCGATCGGCAATCCAGGACAGAGGTATCCCCATTGTCACATAAAACAGCGCCAATGAAACACCGGTAAGAAACGCAACCCCCCCGTCAGTCAGCTTCAATTCAAGCCGGATAGGCTCCAAAACCGTCGACATGACATAACGATCTGCAATGTTGATCGTATAGGCGAGCATCATGATGATAAGAACGTACCAGCGCTGCCCTAGCGTGGAGACTTGATCGGCATTGACTGTTCCGGTCGGCGCACTACTCGCCATACTCATTCCCCTCAGGTTGCGGCCAATTCTGGCCCTAATATGTCGCGCAGTGGATCAAGATAAAGGGAGAAATTCTCCCATTGATCAACACCACTTTTGAATATTGGTTGTCGCACTTGTTCTGAACTGGCGGTGCGCACTGCGCGGTCAGTCTGGTGAAAATTAATGCATGCTTCTTCGAAAGGAAGGCCGCAGAAATCAAGCAAACGGCGAACCTGCGATTCAATGTCTGCAACAACATCTTCATAATGCACACGCAGAATTTTGTCGGGGAGGAGCGTATCCCAATGGTCCATCAGCGCTACATAGTCTTTGTAATAACGCCCGATTTCCTCAAGCCCGTATGTGAACTCCTGGCCTTCAGCGAACAATTGTTTGAAACCGCTAAAACAGCATCCCATCGCCCCACGCCGCGCATCGATGATCTTCGTATTGGGCAAAATCATGTGAATGAGGCCGATGTGACGGAAATTATTGGGCATTTTATCGATGAAAAATGGTGTGCCCTGTTTACGCTGGATTTGGGTATCGCGGATAAAAGCATCGCCAAGGGCATTCAGTTCCTCATGGCTCAATTCACTTAAATTGGCAGGGTAACGCGCTTCTTCATCAATCCGCCTGCGGCCATCAAGTTTATGCGCAAGCGCAAGGATATTGGGCAACTCCATCGTCCCCTCCACCTGACTATGCGATGACAATATCTGTTCAAGCAGAGTCGACCCTGCGCGCGGAAGGCCAAGGATAAAGATCGGGTCTGCTGCTTTGCAACCGGCACCCGATGTTTTTGCGAATAATTCTGGTGTGCAATGTTCGATCTGGAGCGCCATTTCGGCGGAAATTCTGCGCCAATCATAACCGACCTCTTCGCGTTTCAGACGATTGCCGCGTTCATAGTAGGTGAAGGATGCGCCGTAATCTCCGCGATCCTCCAGCGCCTTACCAAGCGCAAAACACAGGTGATAACGGTCCGTAAGCTGCGTAGATTTGGTATCTTCATGTGAACACATCGCCGCAATCTGAACGTCATCAAATTTATAGGTTTTGAGGTTAGCCAGACTCCAATAAGCGTCACCATAATCAGGCTTTATGCTATATGCCTTCGTGTAGGCCGCTATCGCTTCCTTTTGTTGCCCCGTGGTTTTGAGGGCGTGGCCAAGCGTGAGGTGGATGTTCGGGTTGTTGGGCACCTGCTCTGCCCGCGCGCGGTAGACAGCAAGCGCTTCATCAAAATTACCAACCGCCAAATTCTGATTGGCGTAGAGCATCTCAATCTGCGGGCTGTCCGGCGATTTCGCGCGCAGCATCGTGATTTGATGGAGTGCCTGAGCAAATTTTTGTCGCTTATGCAGCACGCCGACAAAATCGAAATGTGCACCTGCATTATCAGGTTCCATTACGACCGCAGATTCCAATAAAAATTCGGCTTCATCAAACGAATTAAACTTGGTTCCAATTTCAGCCAAAAACCGCATTGCCTCAACATTATGGCCTTTGGTTTGGAGAAAATGTCGGCAGATGTTTTCAGCTTTGACCAAGCGCCCTTCCTGAATGAGGCTCGCAACGCTTTGTAATTCAGACGGCAAATTTTCGAGGTAATCGCATTGCGCTTGGGCAAAGTCTGCTGCTTCTAAGCGGTGTTCCGCACTGTTGATTTCTGCGAGCATTTTCCAACTGCCTGGCAAAGCTGCATTATGGGTAACGGCAGCCTGATAAGCCAAAAATGCTTCACCGATATTATCCATATCTCGCAAGCAATGGCCACGTTCCTGATGCGCGCGCCCGTTGCCCGGATCGATTGCAATCAACTGATCGATATGGATAAGGGCCAGATCGAAATTCCGCTGCAACCGCTCTGCCACGGCCACTGTATAGAGAGCGTCCCCATTGCGCGGGTCCGCGTCTATAACCGTCATGCAAAGTTGAACTGATTGTTGAAATTTACCCGCTTGGAGAAGCGCGCGGGCGCGGCTGACAAGTGCTTGGCTGTCAAGTGGTGCAAAGTCTGTGATCACCATAGGGTCTTAACATCCAACCTCGCAGGAGGGAAATGGTGGCCAACGTATGAATATTGAATAAGCCCGCCCAACGAGAAAGTAGGGCGGGCTCGTCCCAAACACTTACATTTTGAACGACATGCGAACACCGATTGTCCGTGGCCGCGATGTCGTGACACGAAGTTCACCATCATTGCCGCTGCGGAACAATTCAGGGCGTTCATCGGTCAGGTTTTCACCGAAAAGTTCAATACCCCATTGATCCTTGCTGACGCCCAACGACATGCTGAATGTATTGTAGGATTTTTGTGGCAGTGAAGCAGTCAGTGGTGAAACCACATCACCCGGATTCACCGTAACACCGTTATAAACAACGGCTGGCCCGGAATAACGAATGTCAACATTGTTTATGGTTGATGAAATTGTCTTCCCAACGTGGTGAAAAGCCGCTTGCACAAAGGGACGCAAACCTGAGGATAATTCCTTTTCATACCGAACCCGAACATTGCCCTGGAATTTCGGGCTAAGCGCCAATGGGCTTCCAATCGGATTGATGACCGTTGTTGGCTTCGTATAGCGTGTGATTTCTGAATCGTTGTACGAAAATGCAGAATTGAAAGTCAGGTTAGATGTCGCACGCCATGTAATATCGCCTTCAAAACCGCGGATGCGGGCATCAGTGAGGTTGGTTGTGAAAGTCTGGTTCGAAATATTCTGATCGAACAGCGTTTGTTGGATATCATCCCAATCAATTTGATACGCTGCAAAATTCAACTGCAAAGTGCGATCAAGCAATGAGAGCTTACCACCAATTTCGTAGTTTTTCACTTTATCAGGGCGATAGACTGCCAAGGCGTTGAAATCTGCCTGTGTTGGGCAAATCACACTGCCAACGCGGCAAGGACGACGGTTAAAACCACCCGGACGGAACCCGTCGGAATAAGTGGCATATACCAAAGACCCTCCGCCGAATTTATAGGTGATGTTCGCTTTTTTAAGAACACCCTTATAGGTCGCAGGCGATATATTTGCGAGAACCGTATTCAGGTTTGCACTAACCCCATAATAGAGTGGGGGCGTTGCAGCCGCTGTATATGTACCCGTCAGAGCATTATAAATACCGCGTGAAACGCCGTCAAAACTGGTATTCGATGACCCGTTGATACCGGCCTTTTCATTATAATAACGCGCGCCTGCGGTAATGGTCAAAGCCTCAGGAATGATGTCAAATGACGCTTCACCGTAGATTGCAAACTGACGATCTTTGCGTTTCACATCATTGAAAAATCCAACCGCAACAGGACGCGGGGTTGGGTCATTTGCCAACACTGCTGGATCGGGACTCCGACGATAAATAAACCCAGCCGCAGACTGTAGATATGACCAGTCAGTATTATCAACCAATTCGTTATTATCATAGAAAAGACCAGCAGTTCCGCGGATCCGCTTATCGGCTGGGCTCGTTACGCGCAATTCATGGGTATTGCGCTTTGTCCGGTTGCGCACCTGATAGCTCTTATTAGGTGTATAACATGTGTTACCACGCGCAACGTTCGCATAATAAACGCCAGCATCGCACTCGTAATAAGGCACATAGAGACCGATATTTGAATAGGATGCATAATCAGCTTTTTGAACAGCGCTATGGTTCAAATATGATCCGGTATAAATCAAATCCAAAAAGCCAAGGCGGCCGTTTACAGTCCATGTTGTCAGGTCAAATTTGTCGCGCAATGAATTTTCATTAAATTGCGTTACTTTAAGATCACCAACCGCAGGTTCGTAATCAAACACACCGTCTGATTTCAGATTTTGACGCACATGCATGGCATCAATCGACCAATCATCATTGACCTTGAATGTCGCTGCAATGCGTCCCCCGGAATATGATGCATCGTTATAATTGTTTTCGACGAAACGATCATTGTTAATCGTTTGACGGATCGGCGCAGCATATCCGCTGCCTGTGCAATTTGCCACGCCAGCACATGATTGTAGCGCGCGACGAACAAGCAAAGGATTCCCCGTTGGCAGCAGGCCATTGACGCCAACATTGCCGTTGAACGGCATTTGGAAAGTACCGGCAACATTGTCGATATAACCACCTTGATTGTCGTTATAGAGAACGACGCGAACTGCGAATTTATCTTCAATGATCGGGATATTGATGAAAGCGTCGCCCGCTGTGCTGTTATCGCCGCCCTTGGTGAAGGAATAGCTTGCATTGAAACCGGCGTGTAGTTCTTTCACATCGGGCTTGTTCGTGATGTAACGAACCGCACCGCCCATGGCACTTGCGCCAAACAGGGTGCCTTGTGGCCCCGCCAGCACTTCAACACGCTGCAAATCTGCGGCGTAAATATCGAGGTTGCGTCCAACGAGTGAACCCGGCGCGTCATTTATATACAGTGCAACGCTTGGTGCAGCGCCTGCCGTGCCTTGAATCTGAAGACCAGGCGTGTCCGTTGAAAGACCGCGAATATAGATAGAAGAAACGCCCGGACCGCGCGATGCGGTTCGCACGTTGGGAAGATATTCAACCAGTTTCTCGAAATTGGTAACATTGAGATCGCCAAGTGTGTCTCCGCTCAAAGCCTGAATGGCGAGCGGGATTTTGTTCAGCGATTCTTCACGCCGCGTGGCCGTGACAACGATATCGGCAATAGCACGATCATCTTCAGCAGCAGCAGTGGCATCTTGTGCAAAGGCCGGAGCCCCTCCAGCGCCAAGTGCTGCCAGAACGCATATGGCTGTCGATATCTTCCAGTTGGTTTTCAAAGTCTTTCTCCCCTTGGCTCCCCCGTTTTTCCGAGGAATAGTCGTAATTATTAATAATTATGATTGGAGACTGTATTTCGTTCCCCCAACAGGCAACTGACCAATTTTTCTGCATTGGTAAATTAAATTACATACTCAATCATGACATCTAACTGTTTCAATAAGAAGACCTAATGTAGGCGCGATTTTATAGATCGGCACGGACGACGAGACTAGGCGAAAGCGCCATAATGATAGGGGAAGAGCCGCACATGCTGAAAGCTGCAGATTTTGTTTTGTTGATCGCGAGTGAAGACCGCAAGGGCATTGTCGCTGCGGTTGCCAATTCAATTGCCAGCCAAGATTGTAACATTGTCGAAAATGCGCAATTTGGCGATGCCAACACGGGGCGCTTCTTCATGCGGGTTGCTGTTTCCGGACCGGAAGGCATGACAAAGCAAAGCTTTACTGACGCATTCATGCCGGTGGCAACGGCATTTCGTCTGGATTGGCAAATTCACGACCTGCGTCAAAAACTGCGGACGATGATCATGGTCAGTCAAGGTGGTCATTGCCTCAATGATCTCCTGTACCGGACATCAGCCAAGAGGTTACCGATGGAGGTTACGAGCATCGTTTCCAATCACACCACTTGGCAACGTCGCGCTGAACATGAAGGTATTCCATTTTTTCATCTGCCGATCACGGCTGAAACCAAGCTTGATCAAGAAGCGAAATTGATGGCGCTGGTTGAGGAACAGCACGTCGATTTGATCATTCTCGCGCGGTATATGCAGGTCTTGTCAGATCAATTATGCCGCAAGCTCGATGGCCGCGTGATCAATATCCACCATAGCTTTCTGCCAGGTTTTAAGGGCGCTAAGCCCTATCACCGCGCCTATGAGCGCGGGGTAAAGATGGTTGGAGCAACCGCTCATTATGTAACGCCCGACCTTGATGAAGGTCCAATTATCACGCAGGATGTTTCAATTGTTGACCATGCTGACACAGTGGATGACTTGATCGCGCAAGGGCAAGATACCGAAAGCCGGGTTCTGGCGCGGGCGGTCAAACTTCATCTTGAACACCGGGTGCTTCTCAGTGGCAGCCGTACTGTCATTTTTAAGTGAAATGGCGGTTATGACGCGCGTTGAGATTGAGTCCAGCCTTGCTGAATGCGCCTGTGTGACTGTACATTCCTTGCTTAACACGGACGCGCTTGGACCAACTGGATCTGCTCTGATTTCGGCATTGGTCTCTGGGCATCATATGCATTAATGACCCCAGAATAATCACCTGTATTTTGGTTTTGAATGAACTATTTGGAGAAGACAAATGAAGACGCGTGCGGCGGTGGCTTTTGAAGCAAAGCGTCCTTTGGAAATTGTTGAACTCGATCTTGAAGGCCCGCGCGCGGGAGAAGTTTTGATAGAGATTATGGCGACGGGCATCTGCCATACCGATGCCTACACGCTGGACGGTTTTGACAGTGAGGGCTTGTTTCCCAGCGTTCTGGGCCACGAAGGCGCTGGGATTGTCCGCGAGGTTGGCGCTGGCGTGACGAGTGTGAAACCGGGGGATCATGTCATCCCACTTTACACGCCGGAATGTCGCCAGTGTAAAAGCTGCCTGTCAGGCAAGACCAATCTCTGCACAGCAATCCGCGCGACGCAAGGCAAAGGTTTGATGCCGGACGGGACATCACGCTTTAGCTATAAAGGCCAGACTATTTTTCACTACATGGGCTGTTCCACCTTTTCGAATTTCACCGTTCTGCCCGAAATTGCCGTCGCTAAAATCCGCGAAGACGCGCCGTTTAATAGCGCATGTTATGTCGGGTGCGGCGTGACCACGGGCGTCGGCGCTGTGGTCAACACCGCAAAAGTCCAACCGGGCGATAATGTCATCATTTTCGGACTGGGCGGGATTGGCCTCAACGTGCTTCAAGGCGCACGGATGGCTGGTGCCAATATGATTGTGGGTGTCGACATCAACCCCGACCGCGAAGCATGGGGCAAGAAATTCGGAATGACCCACTTCGTTAATCCCAAAGACGTTGAGGGGGATATCGTCGCGCATCTCGTCGCGCTGACCGATGGCGGCGCAGAATATACGTTTGATTGCACCGGCAATACGATGGTGATGCGGCAAGCACTTGAGGCCTGTCACCGCGGCTGGGGCACATCCATCATCATCGGCGTGGCAGAGGCAGGCAAAGAAATCAGCACGCGCCCGTTTCAGCTTGTGACCGGCCGTAACTGGCGCGGCACGGCGTTCGGCGGGGCAAAGGGCCGCACCGATGTACCAAAGATTGTCGATCTTTATATGGACGGCACGATCCAGATCGATCCGATGATCACCCATGTTCTCAGCCTTGAAGAGATCAACAAAGGCTTTGACCTGATGCACGCTGGTGAAAGCATCCGCAGTGTCGTGGTCTTCTAAATGACGACAATCACTGGTATATTGGCCGAACATGAGGGACGGGAGGGGCCTCTCCTCCCCATCTTGCACGATGTGCAAAAGGCGTTCGGCCATGTCAGTGAAGACGCGGTGCGCACCATTGCAAATGCGCTCAATTTAACCCGTGCCGAGGTCCACGGTGTGGTCAGTTTCTACCATGATTTCCGCAAAGAACCCGAACATCGCCCCGTGATCAAACTGTGCCGTGCAGAAGCCTGCAAGGCACGCGGGGTCGAAGCATTAATTCCCCTGACAAAGGCGCAAAGCCGTGTGAAGGTAGAAGCGATCTATTGCCTTGGGCTGTGTTCAGTTGGCCCCGCCGCGATGATTGGGGATCAGGTGCATGCCCATCTTGATACCGAACGCCTGACCGCATTGTTGGCAAGCGCATGAAGGTGCGGATTTCAGACGATGCCGTCGCACTTGCGTGCGGCGCTGATGCGGTCGCCGCTGCATTTGAACAGGCCGGGGCTGAGGTTGAACGCGTTTCCAGCTGGGGAATGCATTGGCTCGAACCCTTGGTTGAGATTGACTCCATCGGCTATGGCACCGTGACCGTTGATCAGGTTACCGCGATTATGGCGGGCAGCGCAAAAGCCATCGGCCGGATTGAAGACCATCCCTTCATTGCCAAACAAACCCGCCTTACCTTTGCCCGTGCCGGGAAAACGCGTCCAACGTCGCTTGATGATTATTATGCGACCGGTGGCTGGATCGGCCTCGCCAAAGCGCGAGAAATAGGGGCAGAGGCCACAGTCGCTGCGGTGTTGGTTTCTGGATTGCGCGGGCGCGGGGGGGCGGGATTTCCCACTGGCATCAAATGGAAAACCGTTGCCAGTGCAGCAGCGGACCAGAAATATATCGTCTGCAATGCGGACGAAGGCGACAGCGCCACTTTTGCGGACCGGATGGTGATGGAGGGTGATCCCTTCATGCTGATTGAAGGCATGGCCATTGCCGCATTGGCGGTCGGGGCGAACAAGGGTTATATCTATATCCGTTCAGAATATCCGCATGCTATTGCCAAGACCCAGGCTGCGATTGTGGCGTGCGCCCATCTGATCGCACCGTTCGCGGTTGAAGTGCGTGTCGGCGCAGGCGCTTATGTGTGCGGCGAAGAGACGTCTTTGCTGAACAGTATTGAAGGCAAGCGCGGCGAGGTGCGGGCCAAACCGCCGCTGCCAGCACTCGAAGGCCTTTTTGGCAAACCGACTGTGGTCAACAATGTCCTGACGCTTTCCGCTGTGCCGTGGATATTGGCCAACGGCGGCGACGCCTATGCCGCATTTGGCATGGGGCGTTCGAAGGGCACGATGCCAATCCAGCTTGCGGGGAATGTCAAACATGGCGGCCTGTTTGAGACTGCCTTTGGCATCACGCTTGGCGAACTCGTTAATGATATTGGCGGGGGCACTGCGTCGGGCAGGCCCGTGCGCTGCGTTCAGGTTGGCGGGCCGTTGGGGGCCTATATCCCGCCATCCCAATTTGATCTTCCTTTTGATTATGAAGCCTTTGCAGAGGCCGACGCGCTGATTGGGCATGCCGGGATCACTGTTTTTGATGACACGGTCGATATGGCGCAGATGGCGCGTTTTGCGATGGAATTTTGTGCGGTTGAGAGCTGCGGCAAATGTACGCCGTGCCGATTGGGCAGCACGCGCGGGCTTGAAACACTTGACCAGATCATTGCGGGCAAAAATGTTGAGGCCAATCTGGCGTTAATCGCCGACCTTTCCGAAACCATGAAATTCGGATCGCTTTGTGCCTTAGGAGGGTTCACGCCTTACCCCGTGATGAGTGCAATCAAGCATTTCCCGGAAGATTTCCGGTGAAAAGGCTCGGCGCAATCATTGCCGGTGGCAAAGCATCGCGCTTCGGCGGCAATAAAAGCACTGCACTCTTGCTGGGCCGCCCCTTGATTGAACATGTTGCACTGGGGCTAGAAAGTCAGGTCGATAAAATCATCATTTGCGGCGCACAGTGGCCGGGCATGGACTCAGTTGCAGACCGGCCACGCGCGCATCTGGGACCGCTCGGGGGAATAAATGCTGCACTTTATTTTGCGCAGCAAAATGGTTTTGATCTGGTGTTGACAGCGGGATGTGATGTCCTGCCGGTTGCGCAACTTCCGAAGGATTTGCCGGATGGAATCGCTGCCTATGTGACCGATCATTATGTGTTTGGCGTGTGGCCCGCATCGCTTTGGCAAACCTTAGATCATCACCTTGCACAGCAAAGCGATCATTCAATGCGTCACTGGATCACCACAATCGGCGCGCGCGCAGTGCCGTCTGTGACGCCCCATTATAATTTGAATACGCAGGAAGATCTGGCACTCCATGCTGCACGAATGCGGATTGCAGCATGATTTTCGCACTCAGAATTTCCGCGATTTTGGTGTAAGGTAGGCATATGACATATCAACCGCAGAGTGATTTTGGAACACCCGCCAGTCGTGCAGGGGAAACTGTAACCTGCACAATTGATGGTCGTGCTGTGACCGTCCCTGCCGGAACAAGCGTCATGCGCGCAGCCGCCGAACAAGGCACTTCAATCCCAAAGCTATGCGCGACTGATAGTGTGAAAAGTTTCGGCTCTTGCCGCTTGTGCCTTGTCGAAATCGACGGGCGTCGGGGCACGCCTGCCAGCTGCACAACCCCTGTTGAGTCTGGCATGGTGGTCCGCACCCAGACGCCCCATCTTGCCAAATTACGCAAGGGCGTGATGGAACTCTATATCTCAGATCATCCGCTCGATTGCCTCACTTGCGCCGCCAATGGCGACTGCGAATTGCAGGATCAGGCGGGGGCCGTTGGTTTGCGCGACGTGCGTTATGACGTGCAAGCAACGCATCTGGGTCAGGAAAAAGACCATTCCAATCCCTATTTTGATTTTGATCCCTCAAAATGCATCGCTTGTTCGCGCTGTATCCGTGCGTGCGATGAAGTGCAGGGTACACTCGCGCTAACAATGGAAGGGCGTGGCTGGGCGTCCAAAATTTCGGCGGGCCTTGCCAGTGACACTTTCTTGGGAAGCGAATGCGTTTCCTGCGGCGCCTGTGTGCAGGCCTGTCC
>JAYUPB010000060.1:0-12372 GCA_043760405.1 Sphingomonadales bacterium | reverse complement strand
AGCGTTGTGAGCGGCTGTCCGTTCGGCGCGAAGCTCTTCGATGAGTGCCGCACGGTCACCGTCAAGGCGCGTATCGGCCTGGGCCTCGATCCCCTTCGCCTTTGCGGCCTTAGCAACAATCGCATCAAGTTCACGCTGCGAACAGAGGCCAAGCGTAACGGGGTCTTTGGGAACGATATCGACAATGTTCCAATGCGATTTCTCACGGATCGCGAGAATCGTTGTCCGCGTTGTGCCAATGAGTTTGCCAATTTGCCCATCAGACACTTCAGGATGATTGCGGATGATCCACGCAATGCCGTCAGGCTTATCCTGACGCTTCGACACGGGCGTATAACGCGGCCCTTTTGACCGCGTGGCGGCTTCAGGCTCTTTGAACATCTTCAGGACATGGTTAGGATCATTTTGACCCAGTTCAATTTCAGCCAGCGTAATTTCGCCCGCGCGCACCGGATCCCGACCGGTCAGTTTTGTTGCCGCCATATCATCGGCAATGGCCTGGACTTCAAGGATATGAAGCCCACAGAAAGTGGCGATCTGCACGAATGACAGCGCGGTATAATCAACAAACCAAGATGCGGTTGCATGGGGCATAAGCGGCTGGGCCACGGGAAATCCCTTTCAGAAATAATAAGGGCCGCCCCTTGCGGAGCGGCCGGAATATGATGCCCGACTTAGAACGTACTGCCAGGAAGGGCAAGGGAGATCAGGCCACAAGTCGAAAACACTCTGCTTCATCGCCACCAAGCGGAACAAGTGCATCCAGAAACTGCGCTGTGCTGTGTTCCCATGTAAAGCTGCGACCATAGGCCTCACAGGCTTTACGGTCACGCTGCAACGCGCCGCCAATGGCAGCGGTTAGTGAAGGATCAAGCAAGCCAACCTTAGCGGTTACTATATCAATCGGCCCGGACACCGGATAAGCAGCAACCGGCGTTCCACAGGCCAAGGCTTCGATCATAACGAGCCCAAATGTATCGGTTTTACTGGGAAAAACAAACACATCGGCATTGGCGTAAGCACCAGCAAGTGCCCGCCCCGACAAGGGGCCCAGAAAATGGGCTTCAGGAAATGCGGCCTCCAACCCAGCGCGGGCAGGGCCATCCCCAATCACAACTTTCGAACCGGGGTGACGTGACCGCAAAAATGCTTCGATGTTTTTTTCGACAGCCACCCGTCCAACAAAAAGCTGTATCGGGCGCTTAAGACCTAAAAATTGTTCTGGCGCAGGGGCATCAGGCGAAAAGTTCACGACATCAACGCCCCGTCCCCAATGCCGTACCTGTGCTATGCCATTGGCACGCAGCTGATGACGGACGGAGGGTGTCGACACCAAAACGCTTTCTGACCGTCGATGAAACCAACGGATATAGCGCCAGATGAGGGATTCAGGCAGGCCTGTACGCTTGGCCACATATTCTGGAAATTGCGTATGATAGGCCGTCGAAAACCGAAACCCGTGCGCCGTGCACCAGCGCCGCGCGGCATTACACAGCGGCCCTTCGGTTGATAAATGGATCGCATCGGGTGCAAATGCTGCAATCCGACCTCCAACGCTTGCGGACCGCGCCATTGCCAAGCGGATTTCAGGATAACTGGGGCAAGGAACGGATCGGTATAGGTCAGGCGAAATGATCAGAACGTCATGCCCCAATTTTTCCAGCACATCCTTGGTCGCCATCAGCGTCCGCACGACGCCGTTAACTTGCGGCGTCCATGCATCTGTTATGATAACAATTCTCACGCAGCCATCCTGACAGATGGCAAATGCCTTTTGGCAATTTCATCAGCCCAATGCAGCACTTCCATGCGGCCGTCAAAATGTTCGACCAGAGCAGTACACCCCTCCACCCAATCACCATCATTATAGTAAGCCGTGCCATTAATATCGCGGATTTCGGCCGTATGGATATGCCCGCAAACAACGCCGTCCACGCCGCGAATACCGGCAGAACGCGCCACAACCTCTTCAAATTGGGAGATAAAGGCTACTGCATTTTTGACTTTATGCTTTGCGTGCTTTGAAAGCGACCAATAAGGCAGGTTAAACCGCTGCCGAATGCTGTTTATCACAACGTTCAAACTCAAAAGTAAATCATATGCCGCATCGCCCAAAAACGCGAGCCAGCGGTGCGCGAGCATGATCGTATCAAATTCATCCCCGTGCAGCACCAGCAGACGCCGCCCATCGGCTGTTTCGTGGATCGCCTTCCGCCGGATTTCGACGCCACCAAAATTGAGACCACTGAACTGACGAAACATTTCGTCATGATTGCCAGGGATGTAAACAATCCGCGTGCCGCGCTTTGCACGTTTTAAGACGCGCCAAATGATTTCATTGTGCGCTGCCGGCCAATAGAAACGTTTCCGTAAACGCCAACCGTCAATAATATCCCCCACCAGATACAGCATATCACTGTCGGTATGGTCGAGAAAATCAATCAGCATCGCCGCGTTGCACCCCCGCGTGCCCAGATGCACATCGCTGATCCAAATGGTGCGATAACGGCGGCGATCGCTGTCGATTGGAGCAACATGTCCAATTTTACGTGCAGAAACAGCCATATTCAATCCCCGGATGTTTAACCCGAGATCGCCTATCGCGCGACACTGTTACAAAGTGAGTCGTGATTCGCGACGATTTGATGACAGTGCCGTCACACCACCAGCACAATTTTCCCCACATGATCACCCGCTTCCATGCGTGCATGAGCAGCGCCTGCCTCAGCCAAGGGGAAAGTTATGTCGATCACAGGTTTCAGTTTGCCAGCTGCAACATGGGGCCAAACCGTGGTGTGAAGTTCATCCGCCACCAACGTTTTGAAACTCACCGGCCGTGCACGCAGGGTTGAGCCTGTGAGGGTCAAGCGTTTGACCATAACCATTGCAATATTGATTTCGGCCTTAACACCGCCCTGCACGGCAATCGTCACATGGCGACCATCTTCAGCCAAACAAGCTATATTGCGCGCAACATAATCGCCGCCCACCATGTCAAGTACGGCATTTACGCCCTTAGCATCTGTAATCGCTGCGACTTCTGTTACGAAATCCTGCGTTTTGTAATTGATGGCATGATCCGCACCGAGTTCAAGCGCGCGCGCGCACTTCTCATCCGATCCGCAGGTCACAATCACGTTCAGCCCAAACAGCTTACCAAGCGCGATCGCCATCGTGCCAATACCGCTGGTCCCACCGTGGATAAGCACCGTATCGCCTTCCACCGCATATGCGCGCTCAAACAAATTGGTCCATACGGTAAACAGTGTTTCAGGCAGAGCTGCGGCCTCGATCATTGAAAGGGCTGCTGGCACGGGCAAGCATTGGCCCAGCGGCGCGACACAATATTCGGCATAGCCTCCGCCCCAAACCAAGGCGCAAACCGCTTGGCCCATATGAACGTCATCAACCCCATCACCAACAGCGACAATCGTTCCGGCGACTTCCAATCCAGGAACAGTTGGCGCGCCTGCTGGCGGCGGATACATGCCGCGGCGCTGGAGGACGTCAGGCCGATTAACCCCAGCGGCCGCAACCTTGATCAACACTTCGCCTTTTGCCGGTACCGGCACCGGTCGTTCAACCGGCTGTAAAACCTCTGGCCCGCCGGGGCCCGCCGGATCGATGGCGATCATATTCGATGGCAGCACGCTCATTTTCCCTCATTTTCTGATCCGCCTTATTGACTTCGCAACCCAAACGGTCAACGATTCACCCATGGATGTGGACGAATTGTTCGCGAAACGCCCCGGGGACCCGCTTCTGCAGCTCTGCAAGCAGGATCTAGACCCATTCTCAGTCGCAGAATTGCATGAGCGTGTTGCAGCCCTTGAAAGAGAAATCGCGCGCGTGCACCAAAAAATTAATGGGGCCGTTAACCACCGTGCAAGTGCGGATGCGATATTTAAGAAGTGAATTTGGGGATGATCGCTCTTGATGAATGGCGCGGCGCACCCGACATAGGGAATTGAAGGAGCTTATTCGATGCCGTCATTCGCCCGTGAACTGGAAGCAACGCTGCACAATGCGCTGGGGGCAGCATCATCGCGCCGCCACGAATATGCGACGCTGGAGCATCTGTTGCTCGCGCTTATTGATGATGAACATGCCTCCAAAGTCATGGCCGCATGCGGGGTTGATACCGGTGATCTCAAAGATGCTGTGACACATTATCTCGATACCGAGCATGAATCCTTGAAAGTCGAAGGGCAAACTGATCCTTCACCGACCAGCGGGTTTCAGCGGGTGGTTCAGCGCGCGATCCTCCATGTCCAAAGTTCTGGCCGCGATGAAGTCACCGGCGCGAACGTTCTGGTTGCACTGTTTTCCGAACGCGAAAGCTATGCGGTCTATTTCCTTCAGCAACAAGACATGAGCCGCCTTGACGCCGTCAGCTTCATTTCGCACGGTGTCGGAAAAGGGGCTGATGCCCCCGAAGCGCGAGAGGTGAAGGGCGCTGACGACAAGGATGAGAAAAAATCTGACGGCCAGGCCAAGAGCAAACAAGAATCTGCGCTCAAACAATTCTGTGTCGACCTGAATGAAAAAGCCAAAAACGGCAAAGTTGATCCGTTGATCGGGCGTGGCCCAGAGGTTGATCGAACGGTTCAAATCCTCTGCCGCCGGTCGAAGAACAATCCCCTCTATGTCGGCGAACCTGGAGTCGGCAAAACGGCAATTGCTGAAGGATTGGCGCGAAAAATCATTGAAGGCGATGTCCCCGATGTGCTGTTACCTGCGGTGATTTATTCACTCGATATGGGCGCACTGCTTGCGGGAACACGCTACCGCGGTGATTTTGAGGAGCGGTTGAAGGCCGTCGTCAACGAACTTGAAAAACTGCCTGACGCGGTGCTGTTCATCGATGAAATTCACACCGTCATCGGTGCCGGCGCGACCAGTGGTGGCGCCATGGATGCATCGAACCTGTTGAAGCCAGCGCTGTCCGGCGGAACGATCCGTTGTATCGGTTCAACGACCTACAAAGAATTCCGCAATCATTTTGAAAAGGACCGCGCGCTGCTCCGCCGGTTCCAAAAAATTGACGTCAACGAACCTTCAATCCCCGACACGATCAAGATTTTAACTGGACTGCGCAGCGCGTTTGAGGATCATCACAAAGTGCGGTATACGCCTGATGCGATCAAAGCGGCGGTGGAACTGTCCGCGCGCTACATTAACGACCGCAAACTGCCCGACAAGGCCATCGACGTGATCGATGAAGTGGGCGCAATGCAGATGCTTGTGCCTGTAAACAAGCGCAAAAAGATCATCACGCCCAAAGAAATTGAAGCGGTGATCGCTACCATGGCGCGCATCCCGCCCAAATCGGTATCAACCGATGATAAAGCGTCGCTTGCGTCGCTAGAGACGGATCTCAAGCGCGTGGTTTTTGGTCAAAATGATGCGATTGAAAAATTGGCAAGCGCGATCAAGCTGAGCCGTGCGGGGCTTCGTGACCCTGAAAAGCCGATTGGCTCTTACCTGTTTACCGGCCCCACAGGCGTCGGCAAGACCGAGGTTGCGCGCCAACTCGCCAGCATCATGGGCATTCCGCTTCAGCGGTTCGACATGAGTGAATATATGGAGCGCCATAGCGTTTCCCGCCTGATCGGCGCACCTCCGGGCTATGTCGGTTATGATCAAGGCGGCCTACTCACCGATGCTGTTGATCAACAGCCCCATGCTGTGCTGCTGCTCGACGAAATCGAAAAGGCGCATCCTGACCTGTTCAACATTTTACTTCAGGTGATGGACAATGGGCGGCTCACCGATCATCACGGCAAAACTGTTGATTTTCGCAACATCATTTTGATTATGACAACCAACGCAGGGGCCAGCGACATGGCCCGCGAGACCATTGGTTTCGGCGCGCTGACCCGCGAAGGCGAAGACGGCGAAGCGGTGAAGAAAATGTTCACGCCCGAATTCCGCAACCGCCTCGATGCGGTGGTGCCGTTCGGTTATTTACCAACTGAAGTCGTCGCGCGCGTGGTTGAAAAGTTCATTCTCGAACTCGAGCTTCAACTCGCCGACCGCGATGTGCACATCAAACTCGATGATGATGCAAAAGCGTGGCTGACGACAAAGGGCTATGACAAAATGTACGGCGCGCGGCCAATGTCACGGCTGATACAAGAAAAAATCAAACAGCCGCTGGCGGAGGAATTGCTGTTCGGCAAACTCGTCCACGGCGGCGAAGTGTCAGTGCATCTGAAAGACGGCGCGATGACCTTCGAAATCGTTGCTGCTGCCCCGCGCAAGGGCAAGAAGGGTGGCAAGGCGAAGGTGAAGACGGGGGTTTGAGGAGTCCCCGTTCAACCCTGCGACAGGATTATAGGCCTAGCTCTTAACGATGAAAATCATAAATTTTGTCGCATACACTGCTGTTTTGGCTGCACCCACAGCACTTCACGCGCAGGCCGAAACACCTGCCGATAATCCTGCCAGCGGGGTTGTTTTCCGGCTGACGCCTGAACAAATTGCTGCCATTGAAAACCGCAACATTCAGAGCGCGCCGCTTTCCGAGCTGGATACCAGTGACACATTGATCACCCCGCAGCGCAAAATCCACGGTGAAGTTGGTTTTGGGATCGGGACCGGTGGATATTCGGAAATTTTTGGTACCGTGATCGCCCCGCTCGGCAACACGGGTTATCTGGCCTTTTCGCTCAGCCAACAGAATGGCGACCGGTTCCGCAAGTGGCGCTGATCACCAATACAAACGCATGACCAGTCGCGTTTGCACGTGAAGATCAGCAGAAACGGCACCACGGTGTTGCGCTACAGCGAGGACTTTGTTATAACGGCTGTATGAATATGCAACTCAAAGTCTCGAAAATTGGTAATTCTGCTGGGATCGTCTTGCCGAAGGAGCTGCTCAGCCGACTGCGCGTTCAACTTGGCGATACTTTATTTGTGACCGACACACCCGATGGTGTCCGTCTAACGGCTTCGAATCCTGACTTTGCGACAAAAATGGCGCTTGCTGAAAAGATCATGCGTGAAGATCGCGATATTCTCCATGTTCTCGCTCAATGACAAATAACGATCGGCTTGAGCCAGTCTGGCTCGGTGCTGATGTTGCCCTCGCCATCCATGATCGCCAATTGGCCGAACATGGAGGAGGTGTTGGTGTGCGTGATTACGGAATGCTAGAATCGGCATTGGGTAGGCCGGTCAATCGCTGGGCATATGGTGAGGATGATCTTTCCGCACTTGCGGCGACCTTTGCATTCGGGATTGCGCGCAACCACCCCTTCATTGACGGTAACAAGCGAACTGCATGGGTTGTCGCACGTCTGTTTCTGGTGCTCAATGGAATCACGCTCTCTTACACGCCTGAAGACGCGGTCAATACCGTCCTCGCCCTTGCATCCGGCGACATTTCCGAAGAAGCGCTGGCCGCTTGGTTTCGCACGCACATTCTCAAGGTGTAACACTGCCCCCACCCACAAAAAAAGGCCCGGTGGATCACTCCGCCGGGCCTTCCTTATTTGGTTTCAGTCAAACACTCAGTCGCGTGAGCCCATGAAGCTCAGCAAGAACTGGAACATGTTGACGAAATCAAGATAGAGGTTGAGCGCGCCCATGATGATGGTTTTGCCCATCATATCGGTGCCCGCAACGTGCGCGTACATCGATTTGATCTTCTGCGTGTCATAAGCGGTCAGACCTGCGAAAATCAGGACGCCAACGAAGCTGATGACCAGGTTCATCGTGCCGGATTGCAAGAAGATGTTGATGACGGACGCCACCAACAAACCGACCACACCCATGATCAGAAAGGTGCCGAAACCCGACAGATCCTTCTTGGTGGTGTAACCCCACAGGCTAAGCCCTGCAAAAGCGGCCGCCGTTGCAAAGAAAGTCTGTGCAATTGATGATCCTGTGTAAATAAGGAAAATCGATGACATCGACAGACCCATCACAGTCGCAAAGCCCCAGAAGCAGGCCTGCAATGCAAAGGTCGACAGACGGTTCAGACCGAAACTCATCACCATCACGAACGCCAGCGGCGCGAGCATGATGACCCAACGCAGCGGCGTGCCAAGCACCTGCGCTGCCAGACCAGAATTTGCGAACAGCAGCGCAACAACGCCAGTCAACAACACGCCAGAGGCCATATAATTGTAAACAGACAGCATATAGGACCGCAGACCTGCATCATAAGCGGCGCTCTGCGTGCCTACGCCGGTCGCGGCCGGCGCGCCCATCAGGGGATCAGACCAATTGGCCATGTAAATATACTCCATTTGCCCGGCATGATAGCCGGATGCATGCAATATCGGTGTTTCCGAGATGATTTTCAAGCGAAACACGACATGAGAGCGTTTCACCCTTGCTTCGCATATCAACTCTGCGATGGTATCGACCAGAAAAAGGGGAGAAATTCATGCGTGCCACCATCTATCGCTATTATGTTCTTGCGCTCTTAGTGGTGATGATGGCGTTTAATTTTCTCGATCGGCAAGTCGTAACGATTGTCGCACCTTATTTGAAAGATGATCTTGGTGTGTCTGACGCTCAAATCGGATTGTTATTCGGCACCGCTTTCGCGCTTTTTTACGCCGTTTTTGGCTTACCACTTGCGAAACTGGCCGATGGATGGAGCCGGGTTAAAACCATTTCACTGGGTTTAACATTTTGGTCAATGATGACCGCTGTGTCTGGCTTGGCATCAAATTTTGGCCAATTAGGCGCGGCGCGCGTCGGCGTCGGCATTGGTGAAGCCAGCGCCTCACCTGCCGCATATTCGCTGTTGCAAGATTATTTTCCTAAGGCGATGCGGGCAACCGTTCTCGCCATCTATTCCGCCGGAATTTATATTGGCGCCGGTGCTGCGCTGGTTTTTGGTGGCGAAGTCATCAAATATTGGGATGCGCATTACAGCGCTGCGACCGCCCCGTTTGGGCTTTCCGGGTGGCAGGCAACATATATAGCATTTGGCGTCCCTGGTCTGGTTCTTGCGCTTTTGGTAATCATGACAGTGCGCGAACCCATGCGAGGAGAAATTGACGGGCTTCCAACACCAGGAGACCCAACACCGTTCAAATCAGTCTTGCGCGAATTTTCGGCAATGCTGCCCCCTTGGAATTGGCAAGGCTTTGTCAAAGAGGGGTCAGACCGCAAGCCGCTGATCAACAATTTGCTGCTCTTGGCTGGTTTGGCGATACTGGTCGCTCTCACCATTCAATTTACCGACGGATTATTGAAACCAGAAAAACGTGCCGTCGTGGGGATGTTCGGCGGCTTTTCCATTACAACAAATATGGTCCAATGGATTGCGATTGCGATTGGCGTCTATTGTTCGGTGAGCTGGATGCAAACTATAAGATTGCGCGACGCGCCCACCTTTGCACTGATAGCCAATCGCGGGTTTATCTCCCTTACTTTATTTGGCGGTTTCATGTCCTATATCAGTTACGGATTGTCCCCCTTTCTCTTCCTCTACGCCAAAACTGAATTTGGGGTCGGCGCAGAGGCTGGGTTAACGCTCGGTATTATCACAGCAATTGCGGGGGGATTAGGGGCAAGCTTTGGCGGTATTGCTGGTGATTTCTGGAAAAGATACTCGTCGTTAGGGCGTATGTTGGTGATGGGCGTCGCTGCACTTGGGTCCACCGTGACAATCCTATTGGGATACACAACAAGTCATATTGGCACATTCTACGTATTCGCGGCTGCCAACCTTTTCCTTCATATCATGTGGCTTGGCCCCTGCGCCGCCACGATCCAAGATCTCGTTTTACCCCGCATGCGCGGAACCGCTACTGCCGTTTTCTTCCTTGGAACAACCATTATTGGGCTCGGGCTGGGGCCCTATATCACTGGACTGATCAGTGACGTTTCTGGCGATTTACGCTTGGCTTTAATGTGTTCGATCATTGTGATGCCGATTATCTTAGCCTTGCTTTGGCTTGCTATCCGCACCGTCCCGCATCTGGAAAATAGCTTGCTTGATCGCGCACGCGCGGCCGGTGAACCGGTATAAGTGGGAGCAGTATCATGCGTTATCTGGTGACGGGCGTTGCGGGTTTTATCGGGCATCATGTAGCGGTGACATTTTCAAAACCTATGCCGATATTAGCGCCATTGCTACTGATTTAGGCTATAAGCCGACAACGCCAATTGATGTTGGAATTCCAAAATTTGTCCGTTGGTACAAGGATTACCACGGCCTATAATTAATGGAGTTCAGCCTGCCATGCCAACCGAGGAATAGTGCAGCCCTGCGCGTTCAGCCTCATCCCGGCGGTAGATATTACGCAAATCAACAAGACACGGTGTCGCCATAAGACCCGCCAGGCGTTTGAGATCGAGCGCGCGAAAAGCATCCCATTCCGTAATGATAGCGACTGCATCCGCGTCCTTTGCAACTGCATAAGGATCATCTGCATAAGCAATATCTGGCATCAGTGCTTTTGCGATTTCCATTCCTTCTGGATCATAAGCTGTGACAATCGCGCCAGCATCAATAAGGGATTGCACGATGGAAAGTGACGGTGAATCCCGCATATCATCCGTATTTGGTTTGAAAGTCAGGCCCAATAAACCCACTTTCTTGCCGCGCGCGTCGCCGCCCATCGCGCTGATGATCTTGCGACCCATCGCGCGCTTGCGGCTGTCATTGGCCTTGACCACAGCCTCGACAATCCGCACGGGCGCATCAAAGTCTTCAGCAGTTTTGAGCAGCGCTAACGTGTCTTTGGGAAAGCAAGATCCGCCGTAACCTGGTCCTGCATGGAGAAACTTACCGCCAATGCGGTTATCCAGGCCCATCCCGCGAGACACGTCCTGCACATCAGCGCCAACCGCTTCACACAGATCAGCAATTTCATTGATAAAGGTTATTTTGGTCGCCAGAAAAGCATTGGCTGCATATTTGGTCAATTCCGCCGTGCGTCTGCTGGTAAACAAAATTGGCGCTTCGTTGAGGAACAGGGGGCGATATACTTCCTTCATCACAGCTTGTGCTCTGGGATCGTCCGTGCCGATAATGATCCGGTCCGGACGCTTAAAATCGCCAATCGCCGCGCCTTCACGCAGGAATTCTGGATTGGAAACCACAGCAACATCTAGGGTCGGCATGACATCCCTTAAAATGCGCTCGACTTCATCCCCGGTGCCAACCGGAACTGTCGATTTTGTGACGATAACGGTCGGGCGTGTGATCGCTGCGGCAATGTCGCGTGTCGCCTGATAAACATAGCTAAGGTCCGCATGACCATCGCCGCGGCGTGACGGCGTGCCGACAGCAATGAAAATCGCGTCGGCATTGGCGACACCAACGGCAAGGTCCGTTGTAAAATCAAGCCGTCCCGCAGCAGCATTCGCCGTCACTAACGCAGCGAGACCAGGTTCGTAGATCGGCATAATGCCAGATTTAAGGGCGGCGACCTTGCCTTCATCAAGGTCCACGCATGTCACATGATGGCCGAAATCGGCAAAGCACGCCCCAGACACGAGTCCGACATAGCCTGCACCAATCATCGTAATTTTCATAAGCACACACCCTGAACTGCGATTATTCACCCTTGAGAGGGCACTGAATCTGCCTAAGCGCCAAGCCTTACAATTTCAACAAGAGGCAAAAGAAAAGGGCCAGTCTTTCGACCAGCCCTTTCCTTTTGATCATGTGATCGTTCAAACCCGAAGGTTTGAAATAGCTTACATGCCCGAACCTGGACCGTATGTGATTTCCACACGACGGTTTTGAAGTTCGCGAACACCGTCAGCGGTTTCAACGCGAGGCGCGCCTTCACCAAATGCCTGTGTTGCAATAACGCCACCGGGAACGCCCTTACCTTCAAGGTATGAACGAACCGACGTATTACGACGTTCCGACAGACCGATATTGTATTTTGGTGTCCCTGATTTATCAGCGTGTCCAGCCAGCATAACCTGTGCTTGACCGCAATCGCCATAAGCCGAAACAGCGTTATCAAGGATCGACCCTGCTTCAGCTGTGATGTCCGACTTATCCCATTCAAAGAACACGATATATGGTCCAGGTGTGCAAACCTTCTGCACCACAACTTCAGCCGGTGGCGGCGGAGGCGGGGGAGGAGGTGGCGGTGGTGCTGGGGGCGGCGGTGCCGCTGGTTCACCAAAGTTGTAGATCAAGCTGCCGAGGATGCTGTGTGACCGGAAGCGCGTGCTGTTTGCACGACCAACACGGTCAATCAGATCAACATTTGATGCATTGAAGAAGCGGTACTTAAGACCAACATCCCAATTGCTGTCACCAAGTGGCGCACGAACACCAGCAAGTGCCTGCCATGCAAGACCTGTGTCTGAATCGTCAAGGAAGCCAGCACCAAGTGTGTTCAAAGCATAACCTGCCTTGATCCGCGCAACGCCGACGCCGCC
>JAYUPB010000059.1:0-12511 GCA_043760405.1 Sphingomonadales bacterium | reverse complement strand
TGTGGCTGACGGGCTGGTGCGCGCTAAAATGGTGCGGATTGTCGCGTGATGGGCGATCAAATTTCCATCCAAACAGGTTCGCCATTATAGTCGGGGCGCGGCAGTTTTGCGTTGATCAATTTTGGCGGTTCGCCACCATTAACCAACTGATTTGTAATGATTAATACACTCCCTATCTCTCCGCCAATATCTGCCAAATGCACAGAAACGTGCCGCTCTATTTGAAAAACGAAATCAATTTTTGTGGGTTTGATTGTCGTGCGTTTTCGATCCAGCGGTTGTAATCAGACACATCAGTGTAGACGCCTGGCCGGTCAAATTCAGGATCGCATTCTTTTTTGCCCCAACTGACTATGCCGAGTAAGACATAGGGTGCTTCTGCACTGGTCACAGGGCCGCCGCTATCGCCTTTGCAGGTTGATGCTTTACGAGATGTTGCGCAGAAAATTTTTTCGTGGACCTTCATTTTACTGCGATATTGCTCTTTTGACCGACACGCGGTTTCGCCAAGCACAGTGAGCGTATCTGTCATCAGGCGCGCGCGCGGGCCGCGTTCATCACTTTCGTCGTAACGACCCCAGCCCGTAACGCGCACAGTGTCTCCATTTTGCGGCTGACGCGCGCTGATCGCGGGAATGGGTGCTGTTATATCCGCAGCCGTTTTGGGTCCGATTGGGGTGATATGAACGAGGGCGATGTCATCCTTGTAAAAGCCGGTTTTACCGTAATCACTGTGGATAATGATGCGATCGATGCGAAATTTTCGCCCCCTTTCACTCGAAATGTCGAAACTTCCAACCCGCACACCGTATCCCGATGCCGCAAGCTCTTCTCTATCATCAAAGCAATGTGCCGCCGTTAATATCCATTGTTCTTTGATGAGTGTGCCGCCGCACCGGTGTTGCAGTTCCCAACTTGCCCACCGTGACTGTGCGCCTGGGGAATAGGCCTTATAGGGCTTCAGCGAAAATATCTGTGCCTGCCATGGCGCATAGCGCGCTTGTTTTAGAAGACGTCTTTCGCACCTCAATATTTCTCCATTTTCTCCTGTGGATTTTATACATTTTCTCTGTGGCTTGGGCGGCGAAACAAATGCGGGTAGTTCTGCTGGACCATCGCTGTCGGGTAGATCCGCAATATCATCCAGATCGTAAAGCAGGGGCTTGATTACGACTTCGTTCGGCAGCGTTTCTGTGATGGTGACAGTCTGCTCGATCACTATTTGCTCATATGGTTGCGCGTTAAGCGGGCCAGCAAAGCAGGTTATAAATAGCGCAGCGGGGAGAAGGGGCGCTGCGTTGATCCGAATATTCATGCGCGCGGTTCCCATCAAAAGTGACAGACCAATCAAAACGACACACAACATTACCACATAGCTGCAGGGGCATCTGTAAGATGCTTGGAGACACATTAAATCAGACCCAAAAACCCTCTGTGTCAAATCTTTTCAATTTTGAGCGCCCTGTAACGCGTGATCATTCGACACACGCCGCTGGTATCCTGCAAACTCCCTCTTATATTAAATGCGAAGGAGTGTCCCATGGTCGTTACACGTCATCAAAATGTGCAGCCTAGTAGCTTTGTTGGCCGCGATGTTGCGGCGGTCCGCGTGCGGATTGAGGCGATGGAAAAATTGCTAGAGGGCATTTTTACGATTCCCGGCACCAATCAGCGCGTTGGGTTGGATGTGATCTTTGATCTGATTCCCGTTGGTGGTTCTGTGATCGCGGCCATAATGGGCAGCTGGATGGCTTGGGAAGCAAAGAATATTGGTATGCCTAAATCGGCGATTGTGCGTATGGCAGGCAACATTGGGTTTGACGCCTTACTTGGCGCGATCCCCTTAGTGGGGGCGGTGCCCGATCTTTTTTTCCGTTCAAACACCCGCAACTTAAAAATCATCAAAAAATATTTGGATAAACACCACCCGAGCACCGTCACGCTTGATCAGTGATTTTTGGTGCCATTATTTTGAGATACGCCATATTTTGAGTGCTGCACGGGGGTTTGCACTACGCTGATCGCGCGGGCAGCGTGTTGGCTTATAGTCTGTGTCGAGGCAAAGGCGCACTTCCTTCAACCACCCGCCTTTGGCTGTGTTGACCCGCAGCATATCCGTCCGCAGGCCAGGGTTCGCCAAAGCAAAGGTTTTCAAAAAGCCCTCTGTCGTAACCCGGTTTCGTGACAATGCGTTCATATCTGGCCATTTTAGTGCATCAAACAAAAGTGCCGACGCTTTAAAATATTGGCTTGGCTGCTTTGTCGCGCATGTGCCGTGTTTTGCCCATTCATGTTGCTGGAGCCGAACAGAGGGCATACGGCATAGGTTCTGGCGGATGAGGGCAGGGGGCAGGGCTTCTGCTGGCGCACACCATGCGGGATCATTCTGACCCGGACCATCTGGCCACAGCCCGTGAAGAATGAACCCAAAGCTGCCATTCTGCCCGCTGCATTGAATGGCATCCCTGCGCGCATTTGTGCGGCAATATTGCGGTGACCACGACAGCGCCAATATGTTGCCTGTCGCAGGCGACCGGTTAATGGCCCCGGCGGGGGGGCGTTCAACAATTGCCGCTGGGAAGGTGCGAGGAATCTCACATCGCAAGGCTTGAGCATGCACTTCAAATGGCATTGTGCACATAGAGAGCAGTAGCAGTGAAGAAAATCTGAAGTTCAGCCATTGCATTTTAGGTTCGCCTCTCGTGTGAGTCGCACGGAACATATATAGAACAATTTACACTGTAAAGCACTGCTGGCAATGCTCACGTAATTTTATTACAAGATTATCTATGGAACGCGATTCTCATAAACCAAACTTGCCGCCGTTGTCGCTGCATGTGCCAGAACCCAAATATCGCCCCGGGGATACAGCCGACTTTTCTGATATTATTGTGCCAAAGGCTGGGGAGACGCCGCGCCCAGATATGGTTGTTGCCGCTGGCGAAATGCGCGATTTGGCTTACGGGTTGGTGCGTGTCTTGGATGATAATGGGCAAGCGGTCGGCCCTTGGAATCCGCGTTTGTCGCCCGATGCTCTGCGCGCACTTCTCAGATCAATGGTTCTGACACGCGCGTTTGATGAACGCATGTTCCGCGCCCAGCGGCAGGGTAAAACCAGTTTTTATATGAAGTGTTTGGGTGAAGAAGCTGTAGCTTGTGCGGCGGCCTTTGCGCTCGACCGCGACGACATGTGTTTTCCGTCCTACCGTCAGCAAGGTCTATTGATCGCGCGCGACTGGCCCCTGGTTGATATGATGAACCAGATTTATTCAAATAAGGGTGACCGCTTAAAGGGGCGTCAGTTGCCGATCATGTATTCGGCGAAAGAGGCTGGGTTCTTTTCAATCTCTGGTAATTTGACAACTCAAGTTCCTCAGGCCGTCGGTTGGGCCATGGCGAGCGCAGCTAAGGGCGACACGCGGATTGCAGCCACGTGGTGCGGAGAAGGATCAACAGCGGAGGGTGATTTTCACGCCGCGCTGACATTCGCAACTGTCTACCGTGCTCCCGTGATATTGAACGTGGTCAACAACCAATGGGCGATCAGTTCCTTTGCAGGTTTTGCGGGCGCAGAAGCGACAACCTTTGCTGCGCGCGGAGTTGGCTACGGAATCGCGGCACTTCGGGTTGACGGGAATGATCCACTGGCGGTTTTCGCGGCGACCGCATGGGCAGCGGAACGCGCGCGGACCAACAACGGGCCTACTTTGATCGAACATTTCACTTACCGCGCTGAAGGGCATTCAACGTCGGATGATCCGTCGCAATATCGCAGCGCCAATGAAGGTGCCGCCTGGCCACTTGGCGATCCGATTGCGCGGCTTAAGATGCATTTGATAGCGATTGATGCTTGGGATGAGGCACGCCACACGGCGCAGGATTTAGAACTTGCCGAGCTGGTTAAAACGTCTGCGAAAGAGGCTGAAAAGAACGGCACACTTGGGCACGGCATGCAGCAGCCGTTTGAAACGATGTTTGAGGATGTTTTTGAAGAGCTGCCTTGGCACCTGCGCGAACAATCGGCGCAGATGATGACAGAACGAATGCGGAAATGGCCAAAACCTGGCGAGGGGCCACGCTGATGCCAAAAATGAACATGATTGAGGCAATCAATTCGGCAATGGACATTGCCATGGAACGCGATGCCAATGTAACGGTGCTGGGAGAGGATGTTGGCTTTTTCGGGGGTGTGTTTCGTGCGACCGCAGGGCTTCAGGCCAAACACGGCAAGACACGGGTGTTTGATACGCCGATCACTGAATGCGGCATCATCGGGGTTGCAGTCGGCATGGCAGCATACGGATTGCGGCCGGTGCCAGAGATTCAATTTGCCGATTATATATACCCGGCGCTTGACCAGTTGGTCAGTGAAGCCGCGCGCATCCGTTATCGTTCGGCGGGCGAATGGCATATGCCGATTACAGTACGCTCTCCCTTTGGCGGCGGTATTTTCGGCGGGCAAACTCATAGTCAATCACCCGAAGCAATTTTCACTCATATCTGCGGATTGAAAACGGTTATCCCCTCAACACCCTATGATGCCAAGGGGCTGCTGCTTGCGGCGATTGAGGATAATGATCCCGTCATCTTTTTTGAACCCAAACGGATTTATAATGGGCCGTTTGACGGTCATTATGACCGACCAGTGCAGCCGTGGGCAAAACACGCAGCAAGCGAAGTGCCGGAGGGACACTACACCATCCCAATTGGAAAGGCATCGGTTGTGCGCGCAGGGGATGACCTGACAATCCTTGCCTACGGAACAATGGTGCATGTTGCGCTCAGTGTGGTTGAGGAATTGGGTGTTGATGCTGATGTGGTTGATCTTCGTTCGCTGATGCCTCTGGATATTGAAACGATTGAGGCTTCAGTTAAAAAAACCGGTCGCTGCCTGATCATCCATGAAGCAACACGCACTGGCGGCTTCGGTGCAGAGCTTTCAGCGCTTGTGCAGGAACGCTGTTTTTACCATCTTGAAGCACCGATTGAGCGGGTGACGGGTTTTGATACTCCCTATCCCCACAGTCTGGAATGGGCCTATTTCCCAGGCCCGGTCCGCATTGGCATGGCGATTGAAAAAGTGATGAAGGACTGATTATGGCACGCTTTGAATTCCGCTTGCCCGACATTGGCGAAGGCATTGCCGAGGCCGAGGTGGTTGCGTGGCACATCAAGGTAGGCGACCGCGTGGAAGAAGATCAGGGCGTTGCCGATATGATGACTGATAAAGCCACAGTTGAGATGGAATCACCGGTTTCAGGTGTAGTGGTATCGTTGGCTGGTGAAGTTGGAGACATGATCCCGATTGGATCGACCTTAGTGGTGATTGAGGTTGAAGGTGAAGTTGAGAGCACCGCAATTGTGCCCACAGCCGTTCACTTTGACCCCGTTGAAGTAGCTGTCACTGAATCACAGGCGGATCAGGGCTTTGATACAGAGCGCCTGACCGACACCGAAGAAAAACCCCTGCAACATTTCATTCCTGCGCCTCATCCCGATGCGATCCCCATCACCGTGCAAGCGCCCGGTCCACAAGCGCTCGCATCCCCCGCTGTTCGTGCGCGTGCGAAGGAGCTTGGGGTAGATTTGACGCAAGTGAAAACGAGAGAGGGGGCGCGCATACGTCACGCCGATCTCGATGCATTTCTGTCCTATGGTGCTGCACAAGGTTACCGCGTCGCAGGGCCGGCGCGCGCGGATGAAAGTATCAAAGTCATTGGCATGCGTCGCCGGATCGCTGAAAATATGGCGGCTTCAAAACGCAACATCCCGCATTTCACGTATGTTGAAGAAATTGACGTAACACAGCTGGAGGATATGCGCGGCGATCTAAACGCCAATCGCGATGACCGGTCTAAACTCACTATGCTGCCATTGATGATTGTTGCGATCTGTAAAGCATTGCCCGATTTCCCAATGATCAACGCGCGCTATGATGACGAGGGGGGTGTCGTGACCCGCTACGGTGCGGTGCATCTCGGCATGGCGACGCAAACCGATGCGGGCCTTATGGTTCCTGTAATCCGCGATGCGCAGGACAAGAATGTCTGGCAATTGGCTGTGGAAATTACGCGATTGGCTGATGCCGCGCGCACGGGTAAGGCAAAATCGAATGAATTGTCGGGATCGACACTCACAATCACGTCGCTTGGGCCACTTGGCGGAATTGCGACGACCCCCGTGATCAACAGGCCCGAAGTGGCCATCATTGGCCCCAACAAAATTGTTGAACGCCCCGTGATCCGGAACGGTGAAATCGTTGCGGCCAAACTGATGAACCTGTCCATCAGCTGTGATCACCGCGTCGTCGACGGATTTGACGCGGCAAGTTATGTGCAAGCGATAAAGAAATTGCTTGAAACGCCCGTACTACTCTTCGCAGACTAAGCACGACCTTTCTTTTTGCCGCACCGCAGCATAAGGACTGGTGATGTCCTCCCTTACGCCCAAACACGCCGGCCCGCGTGAATTTATATGGTTGATTGCGTCAATCATGATGATTGTCGCATTTGCGATTGATTCAATGTTGCCTGCGTTGCCACAAATTGGTCGTTCGCTAGGGGTGTCTGTTGAAAATCAACGTCAATTTGTCATCAGTGCTTTTCTGATCGGTTTTGGCATTGCCCAGATTTTTATCGGGACATTTTCTGATCGGTACGGGCGGCGCGGGATCATGCTGTGGTCTCTAATTGCCTATGCTGTCACCAGTTTAATGGCCGCACTTGCCCCTACATTTGAGCTTTTGCTGTTGGCGCGTGTGGCCCAAGGTGTCGCGGCGGCAGGCGCACGGGTGATGGTTACAGCTGCGGTGCGTGACAGATTTGAGGGGCGCGAAATGGCCCGAGTGATGAGTTTTGCGCATGTTATTTTCATGGCTGCCCCTATTTTGGCACCAGCAATGGGTCAACTGGTTCTGGAAATTGCAAAATGGCAGTGGATCTTCGGCGTCTTGGCGCTGATTGGAGTCCTGATCTGGTTTTGGGTTCTGTTACGTTTGCCCGAAACACTTGAACCAAACAAACGCGTAGAAATTTCAATTCATCAACTCAAGACAAGTTGGATGATGGTTCTACGTGACAGGCAATCCAGCGGTTATACAATTGCCGGAACTGCGATGATGGCGGCGCTGATGGGCTTTCTGCTTTCGGTGCAGCAGGTCTTCGAAAATGTGCTGAATCGCGGTGATTTATTGCCAATCGGATTTGCAATCATGGCCGCTGGAATGGCCGCCGCCTCGTTAGTAAACGGCGCAATTGTTATGCGCTACGGGATGCGTTTGATCGGTCATGCGGCGTTGATGGGCTTTACTGTTATTGCTATTATCCATGCAATTGTGGCGGTGACTGGGCATGAAACATTATACACTTTTATTGGTCTGCAGATGATGATGATGATGTGCTTCTCCTTTGCTGCGGGCAATTTCGGGGCGATGGCGCTTGAAAATTTGGGTAGTGTTGCTGGAACCGCGAGTTCAATTCAAGGATCATTTAACAGCATATTTGGAACAGTTCTGGGGACGGTGATCGGGCAGATGTTTAATGGCACGACTGTGCCGCTTTATACCGGATTTGCTATTTTCGGAATGGTTGCGCTAGCCGTGGTTTTTGTGACAGAGCAAGGCTCATTCTTTGTTGCGCGTCATGCGCCAAAACCTTTTGAGGATTGATGCATGGCCCGCTGGCTGATGAAATCAGAACCGTTCAAATACAGCTGGGATGATTTGGTCAAGGACGGCCGCACCCATTGGAACGGCGTCCGCAACCATCAGGCTGCACTTTATCTAAAAGCAATGGCGGTTGGGGATCAAGTGTTCTTTTACCACAGCAATGAAGGCTTGGCGGTGGTCGGCGTCGCGCAGGTCGTCAAAACGGCCTATCCCGATCCGTCGGATGAAAAAGGCCGCTTTGTTATGGTCGACATTGTCCCCGTGCGCGCGGTTTCCAATCCAGTAACTCTTGCTGCGATGAAAGCCGAACCGCGCCTTGCGGCCATGAAGATGTTCCAACAATTTCGTCTGTCCGTTTGCCCCATCACTGAGAAAGAATGGGACGTGATTTTGGAGATGGGCAGGGCTGTTTAGCTGCCCGTTCCACCGACCGTCAGACCCTCAACCAACAGCGTCGGTTGTCCAACCCCGGCGGGCACGCTTTGGCCGCCCTTGCCGCAAATGCCGATGCCTTCGTCGAGCGCAAAATCATTGCCAATACCGATCACTTTGGTCAGCACGCTGGGACCATCCCCGATCAGGGTCGCGCCCTTGATCGGCGCGCCGATTTTACCGTTTTCGATCTTATAGGCTTCCGTACAACTGAACACGAATTTACCCGATACAATGTCAACCTGTCCCCCGCCGAAGCTTTTGGCGAAGATGCCGTTTTTGACACGCGATAAGAGTTCTGCGGGGTCATCATTGCCCGCTTTCATAAATGTATTGGTCATGCGCGGCATTGGCGCATGGGCATAGCTTTCCCGCCGACCATTGCCTGTGGGGGCGACCCCCATCAACCGCGCGTTGAGCCGGTCTTGCATATAGCCTTTGAGGATACCGTCTTCGATCAGCACGGTTTCCGATGTCGGCGTCCCTTCATCATCAATACTGAGCGATCCGCGCCGGTCTGGAATTGAACCATCATCAACCACAGTGACGCCCGAAGCAGCAATCCGTTCACCAACGCGGCCTGAAAAAGCGGACGTCCCCTTTCGATTGAAATCGCCTTCCAATCCGTGTCCGATGGCTTCGTGGAGGATGATGCCGGGCCAGCCCGGACCGAGCAGCACGGTCATCTCTCCAGCGGGGGCGGCAACACTGTCCAAATTGACGAGCGCTTGCGCCAGTGCTTCATCAATTGCGCGGTTCCATGTTGCAGGGGAAAAGAGGCTTTCATACAAATAACGGCCACCAATGCCGAAACTTCCAGATTCGCGGCGACCATTTTGTTCACAGACAATGCCAATGTTCAAACGGACCAGTGGACGGATGTCTGTGGCAAGAAAACCGTCCGCACGAACGATTTCAACGACACTCCAGCTGGCCGACAAACCGACTGAAACCTGGGCCACACGAGGATCGCGGGCGCGTGCGGCAGCGTCAATTTTCTGGCAAAGCGCGACTTTATCGGCAAAGGGGATCAGCCCCATCGGGTTGCCGTCTGTATAAAGATGGCGATTGTTCTGACGTGGTGGTGGGGCCGCTTCTCCCTTGGCGGGGTCAAGCAGCGTGAGCGTTTCCCCCGCGCGCCGGATTGCGGCCTCGCTCAATTCATTGGCATGGGCAAACCCAGTCATTTCTCCAGACACGCCGCGCAGACCAAAGCCAGCATCGGTCGAATAATCGGCAGTTTTGAGGCGACCGTCATCGAACCCAAATGCTTCTGAAGCGCGGTATTGCATGTAAAGTTCACCGTCATCACAGCGCGATAGCAGCTGCGCGGTCAAACGTTTTGCGGTTTCAGGGTCAAAGCTGCCGTCGCGGTAAAGGAAACGGCGTGGGTCTGTGTGCATCATCATTTTCCCTATATAGGGATCGATTTACCTATTGATAGTTCATCGTGAGCGTAAATGTGCCCGCATAAACGCCCGAAAGTTGATTTGCTCCAACATTAAGCCGCCCACCGATGATAATTGTCTGCACGCCGCTGGCAGGAAGATTGAAATTGCGGGGCAGAGTTCGCACCGGGCCGCCGCCTATGCTGACACGCAGCGTGTTGAGGTTCATTGTCGCGCCGCCGCCAACACGGGTGAGAACAACAGTGGGAGATCCAACTGAAAGGCGCGCCTGGACCCCGGCTGTTCCCGTTCCTGCAAAAGCAGCACTTGTGAAATCCGTTCCCAGCAATGTCACGCCGCCTGTGCGGGTGCGCACACCCGTCCTTGGGTTAATTGTTACCGTTCCAGCGGTTGTGCCGCGAATGATACGTCCAAAATCAAGATCGCGTGTCTTGGAAATTGTCGTTGCTGGACGGACGACCGATGAAGCAACGCCAGCTCCTGACGCGGCGAAGGCAGCGCTGCTGGTGGTTAACACCAAGCCAACAGCCGCGCACGCGCTTACAAAGTGAGAGACGTTCCCTGATCCCATAGAAAGGGCGTAGGCCGGAACCGTTCAAAAGACCGTAATCGAAGTGGTAAAGAATGGGGTAATGATTTGAGGCCAGACCCTAATGCTGATCCGCCGCGCCGCCGATGAGGATGAAGCGTTTATCGCAATACCCACATTCAACCGCGCCGGTTTCATCGATTTCGAGCCAAACCTTGGGGTGGCCAAGCGCTGCGCCGCCGGGAATGTCAAAGGCGCCGTCACATGAAATGCGGTGGGATGAGATGCGAACAGTTTCAGGAGCGTGGATCATAAAGCGTGTTTAGCAATCACAGCGGTGCGGTGCAATTGGCCATCACTGGTAATTGAGAATGACCGAAAATGTGCCGACATAATTGCCAGGCGTTTGATTGGCGCCAACCCGCAACGTCGCGCCAAGAGGAAAGTTGAACAATCCTGTTGCGGCGGCAATGCGGAACACCCGCGGATTGGTGCTGAGCACCGCCGTCGGGGTGCTGCCGATGACAAAGGTGTCAACGACCATTGTCTGCGTGCCCGATACCCGCGTCAGGACAATGGAGTTTGTCGCCAGAGAGACCTGAACATTTTGGTTGAACCGGCCCAATCCAGCAAAGCGCGCGACCTGAACTGGCCCGCCGACAAGCGTGACGCCGCCAGTTCTCGTCCGCGTTCCAGACGGCGCGAGAACAACGGTTCCAGCGGTGGCCCCCGCCAGCATCGTTCCAAATTCCATGTCTTCAAATTGAATGAAGGACAAAGGCGTCACAATGACAGCGTCGGCGGTTCCCCCCGCCTGTCCGGCAAAAGCATGCGTGCTGACAGACGCCAGGCAAAGGCCCAGCACAAACGCAGCATATCGCTTAAAGTATGAAGTGTTCCCCAGCACGCTTTTGGTTCTAGGCATAAACATGAAATACTTCACGAAGAGCTATGGTTAAAAATTCCTTGCGCCCAGATTTATCGTCAGAAAATCGCACACAAAATCTCACCAAAAAACACCCTAAAGATACAAAGTATACCGACAAACAGGCCGAAACCGTATCCTTTGTAGCTTTAAGGGTGAATGAAAATGTAGCTGATTGCAGGCCCGTACAGCGATAGGGCGGTTGGCGATTTCTCAAAGAGTGGGCTGGCAGGTCAAATCCTACATAGCAAGGGGGAGGGTGGGGGCTTCCGCTTCCGATGAATTTTCGGTCGTTTAAATGGCATCGCGCGTAAGCCACTAGCAGCCGTCCGTTCAAGCTTGACTTTCCAATTAAACGGGTGCACAAAAAGTCCGTGAGAATCGAGTTCGATCCGGCCAAGGATGACATTAACCGTGCGAAACATGGCATGTCGCTGGATGACGCCGCCAATTTCGACTGGGACACGGCGCTTGAGCGCGAAGACGACAGGTTTGACTATGGAGAAATACGTTTCGTGGCCATCGGGCTCATAGATTCTCGTCTTTGCGTGTTGGCGTTCACCGAGGGCTCCGATGACGAAACCGTTCGTATCATAAGCCTGCGCCCGGCAGAGAAACATGAAGCAAGGTATTATTATGGACAAATTTGATCCAAAAATTCACGATGAAAACCCGCCACTGGATGCAGTCTTTTTGGCCGGAATGAAGCCATCACGTCGTGGGCGACCTAAATTGGAGGCCCCGAAGGTTGAGGTGAAAATCCGGCTCGATGCCAAAATTGTGGAGCAACTGCGTGGCAGCGGCCCGGGGTGGCAAACGCGGGTCAACGCCCTGTTGGGGAAACTCGTGGCGAACGGGCAGATTTGAAGTCATACTATTCAGGCATATGACAAAGATCGACAAGATTTGGGTCGTTTAGATTGAGATCGCGCAATCCCAAAAGCAGACCTTCCTTCCAAACGCCCGTCTCTTTTGATCTAAGGGGGTATGTGGAATACGAGCAATAGACCCAGCTCGACGGCCAGAGCGGCGTAAAAGGAGAGTTTGCGAATGAAGCCGTTATCTGTGCAAGGCCTTTGGTGGCTTCCCCAAACACCAGACGATAGAGAAACTGGCACGCTTACTTTCGATCAGATCGAAGGCGCACGACTAAGTGTCGTCGGTCGATTGGCTCCCTTGAAGAATGGACCATTTGGCGCGGGTGAAGAGAGCGACGTCATTCACGGTTTTACGACAGATGGTAAGCCAGTGTCCCTGTTAAAGACATTCGTTGTCAACAGTCGCATGGGCTTTCCCGGCATCGCGACCGAGGCTTGGCACGTCCACACGATCGCCATCGGGGCGCACTTCTCTTCGGCTGACGAATTGCTGTTCAACCGATCATGGGTGCGTTTCGACGGAATCGCGCGGTGGTTGGCCTACGACTCATTTGCCGAAGCCCATTACTTCGAGCCATCTTACACCGAGCTGACTGTCCGCAAGCCGCCGCGCATGCAGCTAGGCAACATCCCCGGTGCCAAGCTCTATACCGATTCACACATTCGCAGCGG
>JAYUPB010000058.1:0-12515 GCA_043760405.1 Sphingomonadales bacterium | reverse complement strand
ACACCGCCCCCTGTCCTTGTAAAGCCATTCGGCCCGATGGCACCGCCAGTTTTGGTCACAGCGCCGCAAACGCTTCAGGGCACGCCGGGCACACAAGTGTCAGCTTATGGTGCACGTTTGCGCGCACCAGCCATTGTCGTTGATTTGACTAAAACCGCTGCTTTGGTTGCCGTCACAGACACAAAAACTGGCGACAAGCCCGGGATGAAGGGCAGCGCAGAAGAACAATTTTCGGACCGGATTTCTGAACAGGAAAACCGTCCAGCCCGCGCCGTGCGGATGACCAACAGCAGCGATACCGTCCCGCAAGGCGCGGTCATTGCAGGAGTTCTTGAAACCGCGATTAATTCTGACCTCCCCGGTTATGTCCGTGCAGTGGTAAGCCGCGACGTCAAAGGATTTGATGGTCGCAAGATCCTGATCCCGCGTGGCAGCCGTTTGATCGGTCAATATCGTTCTGGCCTTGCCGCAGGGCAAAGCCGCGCGTTCATCGTCTGGACACGACTGATGCGTCCAGACGGCGTTACTGTTCAACTTGGGTCACCCGTTACAGATCCGCTTGGCCGCGCGGGTCTTGGTGGCAAAGTGGATAGCCATTTTCTCAAACGTTTTGGTTCGGCGATCTTGCTGTCCGTTGTTGAAGCGGGACTGGGTCGGTTGCAGAATAACGGTGCAGATGTGATTGTGCGCAGCGCCGAAGATGCCAAAAGCGTCGCATCGACAACGTTGGAGCGCGACATTAACATTCCGCCAACGGTCAAAGTACCCCAAGGCGCGCCCATTCGTATCTTCCTCGCCCGCGATCTTGATTTTTCTGGGACCGGAGGCGTTGCCGCGCCATGAATATCATGCCCAATGCAGCTGCGTTTGATGACGTTTATTTGCGCACTTATCTTGAACCGTTTCGCGTCTGGCTGGAAAGCGCAGATGTCACCGAAATTCTGGTCAATGCCCCCGGCGAAGTGTGGATTGAACGTGCAGGCGCGGCTTCAATGGAGCGCTATGACGCGCCAGAGGTTGATGCAACATTGCTGCAAAGGCTTGCCCATCAAATAGCACGGGCCAACCACCAAGGGATCAACCGGGAAACGCCGCTCCTCTCCGCAGTTCTTGCTGGGGGCGCGCGTGTCCAAATTATTGCGCCACCTGCCACACGTAAGCATATGGCACTTGCCATTCGCAAACACGTTCTGACAGATATTTCACTTGATGATTATGCGGCGACAGGAGCGTTTTCGGGAACGCGTCGTTCTAATGACACGGGCAAAAGTGAAATTGATGCCGCCCTCAGTGCCCAGCTTGATACCGGCGATACGCTAGGATTTTTGCGCAGCGCCATTGTCGCGCGTAAAACAATCCTGCTGTCGGGTGGAACGTCTTCGGGCAAAACAACATTACTCAACGCGCTGCTCAAGGATATTCCTGCGCATGAACGCGTTATCGTTATTGAAGACACGCCTGAAATCAGCCTTGGCCGCGACAATGCGCTTGGACTGGTGGCAGTGCACGGTGACCAAGGCGAGGCACGCGTAAGCATCGATGATTTGATGCGCGCATCTCTCAGAATGCGGCCAGATCGGTTGTTGGTCGGGGAATTGCGCGGACCAGAAGTTGCAACCTTCTTGCGCGCGATCAACACTGGGCATCCAGGTTCTCTCGCCACAATTCACGCAAGTTCGACACGCGGCGCGTTTGAACAAATTGCGCTTATGTGCTTGCAAGCAGGCCTTGGCCTGTCACGCGATGAAACATTGGCGCATGCCCACACCATGATTGATGTGGTGGTTCAGTTAAGCAGGCGCGACGGCATCCGTGTCGTCGATGAAATTGCGTTTAACCCGCGCTAGAGCACTGACCCTAAGCCATAAACCCTATATTGGCTGATCCAAAGCGACCGATGTTGGGGAAAAGGCTCGTAAGCTCAGAAGCACCGGCCCCAAACCACAATGCCAATGTTGATCCGTATTGATCAACCGATGTTGTTGGCAACAAGCGTCCTTGACCAACCTGATCATTGCTCGTCACAGATATTTTGGGCGCAGTACCATAGAATTTTCCACCCTGAACAGCGCCGCCCATAACGAAATGATGGCTGCCCCAGCCGTGGTCAGACCCGTCACCGTTTGAACTGAGCGTCCGGCCAAAATCAGAGGCTGTGAACGTGGTAACTTTGTCCGCCACACCCAATTCTATTGTTGCCTGGTAAAAAGCGTCCATTGCGAAATCGAGTTTTGCAAGCAGTGTCGACTGGCTGGCAATCAGGCTGTCATGAAGATCAAACCCGCCCATCGATACGAAAAAGACCTGACGCCTCGTCCCAAGTGCATTCCTCGCTGCAATAGTACGTGCGACAATTTTCAGCTGGTCTGCAAGTGAATTGGAGCCGGTCGCTGGGCGGAACGATGTCGTCAGCGTGATCGGATTGATGGCTGCCGAAAAAACAGCCTCTGAATCAATCGACCGCTGAGTCACGCGGTTATATTCGCCTTCCAAAATATGGTTGCTGCCTTGCGTTACCAAAGTGCGGAGGGCGTCGCTGGAGGTGCGAGAACCATACAATGGGTTTTTTACACCGTTTACAGACACAGCACCACTTGTACCAATTTGATATGATAAGGCTGATTGCCCAGACAGAAAGACTGCATTTCCAGTCGCAGAAATACAGGTAAACAGGGCGTTGGTATTGCTCGACAATGCCAGATCACCCGTGCGGCCACCCCACCCCGTCGTTGCCCCTTCGGGGGCCGATGACTGCCAAGTAGATTGTTGATCATTGTGCGAAAAAAGCTGTGGTGGAATGGGGTTGGCAACCCGGTCCGAACTTTCATACTGAGCCTTAGTAAGTGGAGCGATGAGTGGTCCTACATTAAGCTGGATCGCCATCTTGCCTTGATCAAAACGCGCTTTGAGACGCGTCATTTCAGGGGCAAGTGCCAGCTGCATATTATCAGTCAAGATTTGTCCGCCTGAAGGTGTTAATGCTGTTGCCGCGAGACTGCTGCGCGCCAGTGCAATACCGCCCGCGGTCTGCCCTGCGCCGCCGCCGCGAATGGTGCTGTACAGATCATAATTAGCGGAATCGACCGGGATGATTGTATTCGCATGATCACTACCGCCGTACAGAAATATGCAGACCAAGGCCTTATAATCGGTTGCTGTAAAAGCAGCAGCCTCACCAATGGCGGCGAGGTTCATGGCAAAAGGTAACGCCGACCCAGCCATTCCAAGTTGACCCGAACGAGTCAAAAACGCGCGGCGACTTAAGTCTTCGATGCGGCTAATATGCATGGGATCACCTATTTCTGAACTAAATATTCGGGGGAGGCCATGACCAACAATACGGTGGTCAATACCCGTTGCAATTTGACGGCATCATCATTGGTTCCGGTAATTCTAATGGCTTCGATTGCTGTCTGAATAACTGTGCGGTTTGCGGCAGAGATTTGCCCTGCTGTGAGGATCAAACTGACGCGCGCGACCAAGGCTGCAGCATCAGCTGCAACAGCCAATTCCTTAGTATAAACGGCGCGTATATCGCCGTTGACAAGACCGTTTTGGATAACACCGGTCATAAAATTGACATAGCCAGCAGTTGTCACCTCGTTCACCAACTGAAATTCTGGGGCCACCAAATTATTGGAGGCTATGGCGGTGCCCGCAGGGACAAAACCTGGACGGAAGAAGTTAAAGACAGAAGGTGAACTCAAAGGGTTTTGCGCCAGTCCATTGGATGCACCGCTCAGATCGCCAATTTTCCACTCGCCAGTAACAGACGTCGCGCCAAATGTACGTGCCCACTGGGTTAAGCGGACAATGGGTTCGCGGACCTTGCCAAATGTCTGTGACGACAGCCCTGTGGCTCCGCGTGCTTCATCATCCATCACGATGGCTTTGAAGACAGCGCGCAAATCCCCGCGCGCACCAGCGCCATTATTAATAAATTTTGCAGCAACACGTTGCACATATGCTGGACTTGGATTGCTGGTCACCAAACGCTGGATCATCTGACGCGCAAAGAACGGCGCAGTATTGACATGATTGAATAATGTGTCGAGCGCCGTTTTAAGTGCAACTGTTCCATTCGTGTTGGCAGCTATTGTTACACCCAGAAAAGTTGCTTCGGGAATAGAATGTGTCGTGTTTGTGCGCGGATAACGCCATTTCGTAGCATCTTGCGTCATAGGCTGGCGCGTATATCGATCATTATCGACCTGCCATTGCGGATTCCCAGGTGCGGGCGTGGTCACATTCCCCGTTGCATCCCAATCAAACCCTGTAAAAACGCGCGCAAGATTGGTGACATCGGCCGTCGTATAACTGGGAAGTGTGTTTCCCTGAGCATCCCGTTTTACTGTGCCGTCAGGATTGAGTTGGTTCAAACCGATCGTAAACAGCTGCATCACTTCACGCGCATAATTTTCATCAGGACGACGACCTGTGCGCAGATTTTCGGATTGATTGCCACGTGTGCTGAGATAAAATCCCATTGCAGGATTAAGCGTTATATCCTCAAGCAAAGTGCGGAAATTACCAAAGGCATTGCTGTTCAGCTGATCCCAATAATGCGCAATGCCTTGACTGCGCCATGTAAAGTCAAGCGCGTTCAGAGAAACAACAAACATTTCAGACAGAGCTAAAGCAAAGCGTTTACGCACAGGATCATTGGTGCCCAACAATTGCTGCCACGCCATATATTGGCCGGGATAGGTGTTGTTGTAATATTGCTGATCATTCACCTGATCAAAGCCGCGTGATGATAGCCAGGCAATGCCCGTTTGGCTTGGCGCTTTGCTCATTTCTGCATCGAGCCAAGGTTCATAGCCTTGTGTTTTCAATGCTGTGATTTGTTCATCAGACACTGAAAATTGGGTATGGAGCAAAAAACGTGCGGCTTCTGCATCCGACTGTGGTTTCACGACGAGGGGTGCTTGTGGCGCGCTGGGCGCTGCGTCCGTGCCACCCCCGCCGCATGCCGCAACGCCGAGCGCAAGCAATGGTGCAACAAGGGATATTGGTAGCGGTTTAGCGACTGTCGTTGGCGTTTCATATTCTAAAATGTCGGCAGAAGATTCAAGTGAATCGATTGGCATATCCAGCGACGACAGCTCTATCATAACGCATCCTTGATTTAGACAGGCAAACGGCCACTTTGAGGACGAGTATACGCGCTCAAAATAGGGAAATTCTCATCTAAGTCTTAAGGTAAATGGATAAAAAGATGGTTGTAGACTATGGTTAAAACCGCATTAACTTTCTTCTTTTTGGTGTGATATGCATCACCCCACGAAATCCAATGAAGGCTTATTTGCCTGCTTATTAATTCCGCAATTATGTCGTATGATAAGGCGACTCAAAAAATAATGGCCGCAAAAAAATAGAAAATTACGGGGAATTGCTCAGGCTCTTCACCCATCTGGAGGGAAAATGCGCACCGAAGATTTTTTGAGCGTTAGCGCGCTCGCACTCGCATTATGTTTGCCAACCGCAGCATTGGGCCAATCCTCCAAACCAAGCCTTGCTGACAGTTTCAGGATCGGGTCTGGGGGTGGAACGCTTTGCCGTGCACAAAGCCGGTCGAATGATCCCGCAATCAATGGGATGTTTGACAGGGCATGGACCATCGTGTGTCGTGACGCTGCCAAACCCGTTGGGCAACTTTACGCCCTGCGGAAGGGCAAAAATGACTTGCCAAACGCCCTCATACAATCGCGCTTGGATTCCGCCACATGTGCGCCGTCCGCTCCGTCTGTTATTGAAGGACTCGGACCAGTTTCAGTAGAGAAATGTATGCTGGATACACTCAAATTGGGGTACACAACTTACCGGACTGACAAAGGGAAAGTCAGCTATTTTGCCCAAGGTTTTGCAAATTATGACAGCGCGCTGATCCTCGGTCTTAAAACGATAATGAACGATAAAATTGCCGCCGGCCAAGTCTCTGTCGCATCGACGGGAACAGAGGACAGCGACGGTTTTGCGCGGTTACAGGCGAGTGCGCTTGATCCCCAGACAACGCTTGCTGAAGGATATCGTCGTAACAACAGCGGAAACTATGCTGAAGCAGCGCAATTTTTTGATACCCTGCAACAAAAGACCAATGAACGCATAGCGGCTGTTCCCCAAGAAACGGCAACCGAACGCCAACAACGTCTACACGAATATGGGATTAACCGCGCGCTCCAATTGTCTAATCTTGGGGAATTTTCGCAAGCCGATGCGCTGTTTGCAGAAGCCACAACAATTCCAACAATTGACCGTGTCCAGGTGCGCTTACGACGCAATTTTGAAGCGATGCATCAGCTGAACCAGCAACGTTTGACAGAAGCTGGCGCGGTGCTTGATCGCCCTGTGGCATCAATCGATCAAGTCGTTCAAGTTCATGGACAGGGCGTTGACCTTGGCCCACAAATCACCTCCGAAATCAACAGCGGGGTGCGCGCAAGCCAGACACTGAACGTCAAACAAAGCACAAAATTAACGCCTGACGAACGAGCTGCAATTATAGATGCTCAGGCGCTGCAACTGCGCGGAACAATCCTGCGCTTGCAGAATAAACCAAATGAGGCGCGTGTTTTATTCTCCACCGCGATGGATGATGCCATCCGGATTAGAGACGGCCGCGTGACTTCAATTGCGCGTTTGCGCGCCCAAATCATGGCTGAACTTGCTCTCACGCATGAGGACCAAGGTGATTTCAGTTCTGCACGCGCATTGTTGCAAGGTGCGCTTGATTTGCTGGAAACAACCTATCCCGAAACCAATGCGATGAATGGTGCCCGTGCGCGGCTGGCGGCCTATCTTGTTCGACGGGGGGAGCGCACGGAAGCGTTAAGCCTTTACCGCAAGGTCATCACCAGCACGGCTGAAAACCAATCCAGCACCACAGGGCTTGCCAATCAACTTAAACCCTATTTCGATTTGCTGAGTTCGGAAATTCCTACCCAGCCAAATTTGGTCGATGATCTTTTCCTTGCAACCCAGACATTGATCCGTCCAGGCGCTGCGGATTCGATGGAAACATTGTCCCGTGAACTGCAATCCGGTGATAGCGAAGCGGCGCGGCTTTTCCGCCAATCGACAACTTTATCGCGCGATATAGAGCGTGCACGAATTGAATTGGCGCGACTGGTTCAGGTTGCAAAAGAGGACAGCAGCGCGGTTTCGCTGATCGCGGCGCAGCAATCAGACCTGAAGTCGCTTCTTGATCAGCACGTTGCAACGCAGTCCGCTTTATCCGGATTTGCTCAGTTTCGTGCCGTGTCGAAACAAACCCTGACATTGGCTGAATTGCGTGCAACGCTCAAACCTGGTGAAGCTTATTTCAAGCTCGCCAGCGCTGGCGATGGGCTCTATGCTATTTTTACAGATGCACTGACATCAACGGGCTATCGCCTGCCTATTTCTGCGCGCGCGCTTGAAACAAAGGTCGACACGATCCGCGAAACGATTGCTACAAACGTCAATGGTCACGTCACAACCTATCCCTTTGATGTCACGACGGCCCGCAGCCTCTATCTCGATCTCTTTGGGCCGGTCGCTGATAAAGTCGCGGCCGCGAAGCATCTTATATTTGAACCGGACGGCGCTATGTTGCGTTTGCCAGTCAACCTGTTGGTTGCAGAACAGGCTGGGGCCGATGCCTATGCGGCAAAGATAAAAGACCCCAATTTTGATGAATTTGATTTTCGCGGTGTCAAATGGCTTGGCAGAAATACTGCGGTCAGCACGGCGGTATCGGCGCGTAGTTTCCGTGATGCACGTCAAACCCCGGCATCATCAGCAAAGCTTCAATATTTGGGCTTTGGTAATAACGCCCCAGCTTTATCAAAAGTGATCCGAGCATCCGTTCCCGCTGCGACTGGGATCAATGCAGCAGATTGTAGTTGGCCATTGGCGGAATGGAACAAACCCATTCCAGCAACCGAATTGACATTGGCAGCGTCGCTGGTTGGTGCTGGAGGATCGTCAGTGATTACGGGCCGTCAATTTACCGATACGGCTATTCGCGCACAGGGTGATTTGAACAACTATCGCATCCTGCATTTTGCGACTCACGGACTTGTGACAGCCCCGCGTTTGGGCTGCCCGGCTCGCCCAGCTTTGCTGACATCATTTGGGGATAGTGCATCCGACGGGTTGCTGAATTTTGGCGAAATTTACGACCTTCATATTGATGCCGACCTTGTTATTCTTTCAGCCTGTGACACAGCCGGGAAAGCCAGTGCAGACGCCACGCGTGAAGTTGGTTTGACCAGCGGTGGCGGCTCGGCAATGGATGGTCTTGTTCGCGCATTCATTGGCGCGGGCGGACGCAGTGTCATCGCCAGCCATTGGCCAGCCCCGGATGATTATAATGCAACCCAAAGGCTGATCTCCGGCCTGTTTGTATCCGGCGCAAATGATACAATTGCGGGGGCCATGCAAATGGCAGAACGGACATTGATGGATGATCCCGAAACATCACATCCCTATTATTGGGCTGGTTTCGCCGTGGTCGGAGACGGCGCACGTCAATTGCTGACCAAATAAACTAAGAATGAAACCGGCCTCTTCACTTGCTTCAACTAAGCCGAAGGCCTCTCTTTGGCGTCGGGGGATGCGGCTGATCGGCGAACTGGGGACCGGTCGCCTGATTGCGACAGCCATATTCCTCATTTTCGCACTAATCGCTGCGCGATATAGCTGGAATTTGTGGTTCGTCGAAAATGCAGAACGCGCACTCTATGATCAGCGTGTCAGGCTGATGGCACCCCAAGTTGAACAAGACCCGCGCATTGCGATGATTGTCTATACCGACGACACATTGATCAACACCAAAAAACGTTCACCGCTTGACCGCGCAACTTTGGCCAAGGCGCTGGCATCGATCGATAAAATGGGCGCAAAATCGATTGGGATCGATATATTGATCGATCAACCACAGGATGAAGACAGCGCCCTGATCAAGGCGTTTCAATCCATGCAAACACCAACGCATTTGGCCTATGCGGATATCGCCACCAACGCAGATCAGATCGGCAATCGGCAACAGCAATTCCTTGATCGATTCATGACCAATTTAAGCGGCTCTAAAGCGTCTCCGGCAAGCATCCGCGTTGAAACGGATGCGGATAATGTTGTGCGCAGCTGGCCGGAAATTAAACCTTCGCTTCCCCCGTTCCTTGCCCGTGCCATGGCTGGTAAAAACAGCGAATTTGCAGATTATACCCGCAGCATTGCTTATCGCCTGCCGGTCGACAAGGAACGTCCGGTTTTCGCATCTTACCCAATCGACCTGTTTACTGATCCACAAACCGCCGCCGCATTTGCCGAACAGATTAAAGGCCGTCACATCCTGATTGGCGGTGACATTGTTGATATTGATCAGTTTGATACGCCGCTAACCCCTTTCATTGGCAAGCAAATGATCGGTTTAGAGGTCCATGCGCATATGCTTGCGCAACTGCTTGACCATAACCGCCCTGTTGCGACACCGCGCTGGGCTTCTTGGCTTGTTGCCATGCTTGTTATTATTGCGGGCGGGGTAACCAGCCTTATTGAAGGCAAGGTCTGGCGCACGGCTCTTTTTGTCATTGTCCAAATTATCTTTTTTGGCGGCCTGCCAATTTGGTTGCAAGGGCATGGGTCTGACACCCAATATCTGCCCGCTTTTGGATGGATCGTCGGGTGGATTATTGCGTTTTCCGCCGTGGGCACTGCAGCCCAACAGGTCGGCACACAACAGCGTAAATTTGCCCAGTCTGCCCTTGGGAAATACCTCCCCCGTGACATTGCGAATGAAATTCTAAACGAACCCGACCGCCTTGCGCTTCACGGCGAAAAGCGGGAGATTTTTGTTATCTTCACGGACTTGCAAGGCTTCACCGAACTCTCACATCAGATTGCGCCAGAAATGGTCGCCACATTGCTCAATCGCTATCTTGATATGCTGTGCACTGTGGTTCTCGATTATGGCGGCACGATTGATAAATTTGTCGGAGACGCAGTCGTTGCATTTTGGGGCGCACCGATTTCAAGGCCCGACGACGGTGAACGCGCTGCGCGCGCGGCCTATGCCATGTGGGAAGCTGGTGAAGAATTCAGAAATACGGCCCCTGCTGATGTCCCCCCGATAGGCAAAACACGCGTTGGCCTCCATTTTGGGGAAGCGGTTATTGGTAATTTCGGGGGTGAGGGGCGGATTCAATATACCGCCCTTGGTGACAGTATGAACACCGCCAGTCGCCTTGAAAGCGCCAACAAGAAACTTGATTCAAACATCGTTGTAAGCCGCGAGGCCGCTGAACGATCTGGGCTGGATTGGTGGCGTCCAATGGGCCGCGTGCAATTGCGCGGACGTGCGCAGCCTGTTGATATTTTTGAACCGATGCCGAATATGGCTGCCAGTGACCTTAGTCACATACGCGACATCTTTGAGTCGCTAAACACTGATCCCAAGGGAGCAAGAGCCAGCCTGGCTGCTTTGGTTGGAAAAAACCCGCACGACAAACCGTTGGCAAATCTGCTTTACCGTATTGAACACACCGACCCCGGAGGGTTTTATGTTTTGGACTGAAACTATGATCAAGAACACAGCATTGGGCATTGCCCTGTTCACCGGAATGGTATCCACTTCTGCCTATGCCGAACCGATAGTCGTGAAATCGAGTGGTCCGTCTGCATCCAATTATCCCCCTGGGAAAAAGCTTGCTCCTGCGTCGACAATCACACTCAAATCTGGAGACGTTTTGACGATATTAGACGGCAAGGGCACACGCACATTGCGCGGTCCAAGCAGTTTCAGCACATCAAGTGTAACAAGTTCTGGCGTAGACACACGCACGAGCTTATCTTCATTGCTGACAACAAACCGCGCGCGACGTGCCCGCACGGGGGCCGTCCGCACAGTGACGTCTGGCGATACCGCCAAAACCCCTCGCAGCCCCAATCTCTGGTTCGTTGACATCAGCCAAAGCTCAACTGTGTGCGTCAATGACATGGCCAACATTCAACTCTGGCGTCCTGATCAGGCGAAGGCCCTGAAAGTCAAAATCAGCAACGTCAAAACGGGCGCGAATGCTCTTGTCACTTTCGACAAAAATCAATCGCTTGCGGTATGGCCCACGGGTTCATTGGCTGCTGTTGACGGAACGTCTTATTCCTTAAGCTGGGCAGGTCTTGCCAAGCCTATCGGCATTCGCATCGTTCCGATGGGCAATAATGTTGAGGGCCTTGAAAGCACAGCATCGTCGCTCATCACCAAAGGGTGCGAGGCACAACTCAATCTGCTCATCGAAACCGTGGCTCAACCTGATCCCGTAATTGGGGGATGACGTTAAACATGCCCTTTGCGCTTGTTTGTAATCGGCAGGACTGATAGAAATTGGAACAAATGAAACCGGAAAAATTCGGTTCACAGTCCCTTTTGATCGCACCATGGACCAATGAAAATTTCCGGAAACGGAATATTTCAATGTGTTGGAAGACGTTACCTCAGGTGTAACGTTTGAATGTAACGGGAGCATGTTTCTCACTGACCGCGGGGTCAGGTGGAAACATGGCAGAGGGGATTTTTGATGTATTTGTGTAACCGCAACACTTTGCTCGCTGCAATGGTTGTTACCCAACCTTATTTTGTGGACGCGGCAGACGCGCAAACCGTGTCAGCCCCCACCCGCGATGAGCTTCAACGCGATCAGATTCCTCACTGTGTGTGTCGTGCACTGCGTGGTGTACTGTATTGTACTGTACTGCAGTGTATTGTATTGTGTTTTATTGTACTTCGTGTTTCGGTTTGTTTTATACTGTTTTAGGTAACAGTTAGGTTGCATTTGTTCTCTATTTCTCACCTCCTCTACATCTCACTCTCTCCCTCTCTCTCTCTCCCTCTCGCTCCCTTTCCCTTTAGGCATGTACTCTCTCCCCTCCCACTTGTCCCAGTCTTCTAGAGACCTCATACTCCGTCTGCTAGTCGTTGATCCCATAAAGAGAATCACCATACCCGGTAAGCCCCATACACACGGCCAAAACCCTCCGCTATAATGCACTGAGAGAGACTCTGCTTCCTGGATATGGCAGCTAAATAATGGATTTGCAGCAATTTTTATTCGTGGATTTATTCGTGGCTCACAATCTCTGTTTGTCACACTTTCTAATGTCACCTAATCAATACCTCACCTTCTCTACTTTTCACCTCCTCTATATCCCATATTCTCCACTTATCATCTCCTTTATATCACACCATCTCCATCCCTCACTTTTGTCTTTTATCTTCTGTCTTTTACCTTCTCTCTTTTGTCTTTTATCTTTGTCGTCGTCTTTTGTCTTTGTCTTTTATTCTTGCAGAGGTTCGGCAGCACCAGTGGTTTCTGCACAAACTCCCGGCCTATTTGGCTCTGCCCCCCGAGATGATAGAGCTGCAGGAGAGACACATAGACCAGGAAATAGTTATCAAAGGTGAAGTGAAGTACATTAGAGTAGAGGAGAATAGAGAGAGAGAGAGAGAGAGAGAGAGAGAGAGAGAGAGAGAGAGAGAG
>JAYUPB010000057.1:0-37122 GCA_043760405.1 Sphingomonadales bacterium | reverse complement strand
GTGCCTTAAACCACTCGGCCACCTGTCCGCGCTGGGCAGCCCTTAAACGCCATTCGCCCTTTTGTGCAAGTGCTGGGATGAAGCGGGTTTCCCTTATTCGTCATCTATGCCACAGTCTTTCTATGGTATTTATACATCAAAAGCTCTTAAATTGGTCATTTTTGGTATTACTGGCTGGGGTAGTTCCATCTAGCGGAATGGTTCATTTTACGGTTTACGCTCAAACCAGCCCTGATTTTCCAAGTTTTGCCAAACAGTTGGGTGACCAAGCTTTGGCACAAGGGGTGAGCAGGGCAACGGTTGAGGCTGTTATACCAACGCTAATGCTCAATCAGCGCGTTATTGACCTTGACCGCGCGCAGCCGGGGGGCGCGCCCAATACGGCGATTCCAAAATTTGCGCCTTACCGCAACACACATGTGGATGCCACGCGGATCAACCGCGGTCGCGTCAAATATCAGGGGCTACGCGCTTTGTTGAGCCAGGTAGAACGCGAAACAGGGGTTCCCGAATCGATCATGGTTGCGATTTGGGGTCATGAAACCAATTATGGCAGCGTGACTGGTAATTATGACCTAGCCGAGGCGCTCGCAACACTCGCCTTTGAAGGCCGCCGCCGTGCGTTGTTTACGGAGGAATTTATTGCCACCCTGAAAATGATGGATCGTGGGTTTCCTCGGTATAAGTTAAAAGGCAGTTGGGCTGGTGCCACAGGTTATCCCCAGTTTTTGCCCAGCATGTATTTACGTTTGGGCAAGGACGGCGACGGCGACGGTAAGGCCGATATCTGGACTAATGAAGCTGATGCACTTGCCTCAATCGCCAATTATTTCGTCAATGCGGGGTGGCGGCCTGACCTCCCTTGGGGCGTGTCAGCCAATGTGATGCCGGGGCTGGACCGTGCGGCGTTAGCGAACAAAACAAAATCGCCAGTCTGCCCCCGCGTTCACGCACGGCATAGCCAGTGGAAAACAGTTGGTGAGTGGCGCGCTCTTGGTGTGACGGCGCTCAAGCCAGGGTTAAAGGAGGGCGATATGGCAACATTGTTCGAACCTGATGGCCCTGGAACGCCCGCGTGGCTCTTAACCGGAAATTACCGGGTTATATTGGAATATAATTGTTCAAATTTTTATGCGTTATCGGTGGGATTGTTGGCAGATGCAGTTGAAACATAAAAACGGGTTTTTAATCGCAGCATCGGCGTTTGTGCTGACAAGTTGTGGCGGGTTGGGCAATATTGTCGGACGCAGCGCCCCGCCCGAACTTCCCGCCGAACCTGTCGGTGATGCCGTGACCAAGGTCGGTCAGCCCTATAAGGTTGGCGGTGAAGTCTATAATCCGGCTGATACCGCTCAATATGATGACGTCGGCTATGCCAGTTGGTACGGCGAAGCATTGCGCGGAAAGGCCACGGCCAACGGTGAAATATTTAATCCTGGTGCAATCAGCGCGGCCCATCCGACATTGCCGATGCCCAGCTATGCCGAAATCACCCATTTGAAAACGGGAAAGACGATCCTCGTGCGTATAAATGATCGCGGCCCTTTCACCAAAGGCCAGTTGATTGATCTCTCGCAGGGCGCTGTAAAGTTGTTGGGCGCTGAAAATGAGGGTAATTTCCCTGTCCGCGTGCGACGCGTAAACCCAAATGAACAGGAAAAATCAGCGCTACGTAATGGTCAAAAGGCTGCGGATCGACTGGATACGCCAGAACAATTGCTCAATGCATTGCGGCGTAAATTGGCCAGTGCAACGCCACCTGTAATCGCTGCACCTGTTACTATAACGGTTCCGGTCGCTAAACCTGTCCTAAAACCAACTCCAAAACCTGTTGTAGCGATAAAACCCAAAATATCATTACCGCCGCCGCTTGTTATAAAGCCAGCGGCGACAGGCATTTATTTTATCCAAGTCGCTTCATTTTCAAACAAAGCCAATGCAGAAAAACTTGCCAAACAATTGGATGCGCGGGTTGAACAGGCTGGAACAATATGGCGTGTACGAAAAGGACCCTATGCCAATGATGTCGCAGCGCGTGCTGCGCTTGGCTCTATCACCGCAAAGGGCTATCGGGATGCAAGAGTAACGCGCTGAGTCGCCCCCGCTTAAGGTCATTTGCATGAAGCCAATTTTTCCTGTCGCTGCCATTTTCCTCGCGGCGGCATTGCCTGCAGTTGCGGCAGCGCCTCCCTTCGAAACGCCAGCACCCGTGGCCTATATGTATGATCTGTCGTCGGGGGCAGTGTTGTACGCGAAGGATGCAGACCGCCGCATACCGCCTGCATCCATGGCGAAAATGATGACCGCCCATGTCATTTTTGCGATGATCGACAAGGGGGAACTCAAGCTCGATCAGAAATTCACAGTCCGCCCCGAAACATGGCAGAAGTGGCATGGTCCAGCGGCTGGATCGACAATGTTTTTGTCCGCTGGAGAACAGGTGAGCGTTGAAGATTTACTCCACGGGATCGTCACTTTGTCTGGCAATGACGCCTGTATTGTGATCGCCGAAGGAATTTCAGGCACCGAACAAGCCTTTGTTGCACGGATGAATGAAGAGGCCAAAAAACTGGGCATGACAAACAGCCATTTTGGTACCAGCAATGGGTGGCCAGATGAAGGTGTAACCTACACAACGGCGCGTGATCTCGCCAAATTGGGTGCGGCAACGATCCAAAACCACAGCGCGCTTTATAAAAAGTTTTACGGCGTAAAAGAATTCAGCTGGGGCAAGACACTCGGTGCAGGTGCGGCAATTGTGCAGCCCAACCGCAATCCCATCCTCGGCAAAATTGCTGGGGCTGATGGGATCAAGACAGGCCATACGGATGAGGCCGGTTACGGATTTGCCGGTTCAGCCGAACAAAATGGCCGCCGTATTGTGATGGTGGTCGCTGGGATCGACAGTTTTAACGGACGGATTACCGAATCCGTGCGCTTCATGGATTGGGGATTCAAAGCATGGACGACGAAGGCCTTGTTCAAACAAGGTGCTAAAGTTGACAGTGCATCTGTGCAGATGGGCAGCGCGTCCGATGTTGGCCTTATCGCACCGCGCAATCTGGCGGTGACATTTCCAGCGGGCGGTTCTGAAGGCATGACAGTTTCAGTTGTTTATGATGGCCCGATCAAAGCGCCGATCAAGAAGGGTCAACATATCGCCGACCTGGTCGTTAAAACGGCCAACACGCCGCCACAAGTAATGCCGCTGGTTGCTGAATCCGATATTGGTGAAGCTGGCTTTTTCCGAAGCGCATGGCTTGGTTTTTTGTCGATTTTTGGTGCATAATGCAGGGGCGGTTCATCACGCTTGAAGGCGGAGAGGGGGTCGGAAAGTCAACTCAACTCCACCTCTTGGCCGATGCACTGCGGTCCAAAGGAAAAAATGTCGTCACCACGCGTGAACCCGGAGGAACTGTGGGCGCAGAGGCAATCCGGACTCTGTTGATGACGGGCGCAGAAGATCGCTGGAATGCGCGCACTGAGGCTTTGCTGTTCGCCGCCGCCCGCGCTGACCATGTGGCTAAGCTGATACGTCCTGAAGTTGAACGCGGTAAATGGGTGCTATGCGACCGTTTCGTTGATTCCACGCGTGCCTATCAGGGCGGGGCGGGCGAAGTTGATGATTCTGACATTATGGCGCTGCATCAGGTCGGCAGCGCGGGATTGTTGCCGGACCGGACTCTTTTGTTGCAAATGCCTCCCTCTGAGGCCGCAACCAGAGCTGCCACGCGCGATAACGGCAAAGCTGATCGCATGGGAAGTAAATCAGCGGCCTATTACACGCATGTCAACACACGCTTTTCTGAGCTTGCATCAAACGAGCCAGATCGATTCCGTGTTATAGATGCCAGTGGCCGCGTTGACTTTGTAACCAGCCGTCTTCTCGCCGCCCTTTCAGACCTGTTATGACCGATATTGTAGGCCATGACGCGCCTATCGCGGCGTTCCTGTCCGCAATGCAGGGGGAACGTCTGCATCATGCTTGGCTGTTGATCGGGGCGGAGGGTGTCGGCAAAGCCGGTGTGGCGATGAAATTCGCCAAACGGATGCTCAGCGTGGCAGGTGACCCTGTTGGTTTGGGGGGCGGACTCGATGTGCCGGATGACCACCGTATTGGTATGTTGGTTGACGCTTACACCCACCCAGACCTGAAACTTCTCGACCGTTTGCCCAAAGATGAAAAAATACGCGAAAAAGACCGGCGTGAATGGTCCGATGACGTTGAACGCGCGCGCAGCATCACAGTGGATCAGGTTCGGGCACTTTCTGCGATTTTTTCCAAGACGCCGTCGCTCTCCGCGAGACGGGTTGTTGTGATTGATTCTGTCGATGATTTGGAACGATCTGGAGCCAACGCCCTGCTCAAAAGCCTAGAAGAACCGCCTGCCGGCACGATCTTCTTGCTGGTGAGCCACGCGCCGGGCCGCTTGTTACCCACCATCCGTTCTCGCTGTAGGACGCTGCGTTTTGCAGGGTTGAAAGATGATGACATGCGCACTACGCTGCGCCGCGCTTTGCCTGAGGCTGATAACGGTGAAATTGCCGCGCTGATGCGGGCAGGCGAGGGCGCACCAGGGCGGGCGCTCAGCTTTGCCGGATTGGATATTGCAGGGATTGACGCGGCACTTGTTCGATTGGCGCAATCGGGAGACCCTACCAATGCAGAACGCTCTGCACTTGCGCAAAAGCTGTCGATAAAATCTGCGCAGCCCCGTTATGAAGCTTTTTTGACCCGTGCCCCGGCGTTCATCGCCGCCAGTGCGCGCATGCGGCAGGGAGATGCCCTAGGGCAAGCTCTAACGCAGTGGGAGGCCGCCAAAACCCTTGTTCAAAGCGCCAGACGTACCTCACTTGACGCGCAGAGCGTTGTGTTTGCAGTTGCGGGACTTGTCGCAGGCCTTGCCCCAGAGGCGAACCGCGCTAAAGCCTGACAATCATGTCAGAAGATACTTATTACATCACCACCGCGATCAGCTATCCCAATGGTCGCCCGCATATCGGCCATGCTTATGAAGCCATCGCCGCCGATGCCATCGCACGCTTTCACCGATTGTCAGGAAAAGACGTGCGTTTCCAAACAGGAACTGACGAACATGGCCTCAAAATGGTGCAAACTGCGCGCGACAAAGGCGTAGACGTCCGTGATCTTTGTGATGAAATGGCCGGTTATTTCAAAGAGATGTGCGACACACTCAATATTTCGTATGATCGGTTCATTCGCACCACCGAACCCGCACATCACCGCGCCGCGCAGGAAATTTGGAATCGCCTGGCCGCCAATGATGATCTTTATCTAGACCGCTATGAAGGCTGGTATTCGGTCCGTGATGAGGCCTTTTATGATGACAAGGAACTGATCGACGGGGAAGGGGGCGTCAAACTCTCCCCACAGGGCACGCCTGTGGAATGGACCGTGGAAGAAAGTTGGTTTTTCCGATTGTCAAAATATCAGCAGCCTTTGCTCGATTATTTCTCCGCCAACCCAGACTTTATTCGTCCTGAAAGCCGCCGCAACGAAGTGATCAAATTCGTCGAAGGCGGGCTGCGCGACCTATCCGTCTCCCGCACCAGCTTTGACTGGGGCGTGAAGGTGCCGGGCAGCGACAACCACGTCATATATGTCTGGCTCGATGCGCTGACCTGTTATCTTTCTGGCTTGGGCTTTCCTGACGAAACACCGGATATGTCAAAATTTTGGCCCGCAGACCTTCATCTGATTGGCAAAGATATTGTTCGGTTTCACACCATTTATTGGCCTGCGTTTCTGATGTCAGCGGGATTACCGTTGCCTAAGCAAGTGTTCGGGCACGGGTTTTTGCTGGCGCGCGGCGGCGAGAAAATGTCAAAAAGTCTAGGCAATGTGATTGATCCGATGGAATTGGCTGAAACATTTGGCGTCGATCAGATCCGCTTTTTTCTTTTGCGTGAGGTTAGCTTTGGGCAGGACGGAAGTTATTCAGCAGAGGCAATCGTGACCCGTTGCAACGCCGACCTCGCCAATAATTTTGGTAATCTGGCGCAACGCAGTCTGTCCATGATTGCGAAGAATTGCGATGGTAAAGTGCCGCCAGCAGGAGAAATAACCGAGGCCGAAATCAAATTGTTAAATGATGTGCGTTTGGCAAGAGTGGTTGTCGACACTGAAATGGAAAATCTATCTATAAACGCTGCTTTGGAGGCAATTTGGTCTTCCATGAGCGCAGCTAATTTATATTTTGCCGATCAGGCGCCTTGGGCGGTTCGAAAAATTGATCCGGCACGAGCCGATACAATCCTTTATTACACCGCAGAAGTTATTCGGCGTTTGGCAATTTTGGTGCGCTGGGCAATACCAACCGGCGCTGACACCGTTTTAGACCTACTCGCCATACCCTCCAATCAGCGTGATTTTACATCACTTGATCTAGAGATTGAGGCGGGTTGCCCCTTGCCCACTCCAACCGGTGTATTTCCGCGCCTTGAGTTGCCGGCATAATGTTCGTCGATTCCCACTGTCACCTCAATTACAAAGGCCTGATTGAGGATCAGGTCGCTGTAATCGCGCGCGCGCATGCGGCGGGGGTATCGGGGATGCTCAATATTTCCACACGTGAAAGTGAATGGGATGCGGTTGTCGCAACGGCGGAACGGTCACCCCATGTTTGGGCAACCATCGGCATTCACCCGCATGAGGCCGACGCGCATCCCGATGTCGATACCGCAAAACTGATTGCAAAGGCCGCGCATTCCAAGGTGATTGGCATCGGGGAGACAGGTCTTGATTATTATTATGATAAAAGTGATCGCGACCAACAACGGGCGAGTTTCCGTGCTCATATAGTCGCTGCACGTGAAACGGGTTTGCCGATCATCATCCACACCCGCGACGCGGAGGAAGATACGACAGCAATCATGGCCGATGAAATGAAGAAGGGTGCATATACAGGCGTTATTCACTGCTTTACCGCTTCTCAAGATTTTGCCAATAAGACATTGGAAATGGGTCTTTTTATCTCCATTTCAGGGATTGTAACCTTTAAGAATGCCAAGGATTTACAGGCAACCGCAGCCATAATCCCGGAGTACCGGCTGCTGATTGAAACTGATGCGCCGTTTCTTGCCCCAGTACCACACCGCGGCAAAACCTGCGAACCGGCCTTTGTCGCCGATACCGCACGCTTTTTAGCCAGTTTGCGCAATGTTCCGGTTGAAAATCTGGCCGCGACCACTGCTGCAAATTTTTACCATCTGTTCTCAAAGGCGAGCTCCACATGAACGGAGATCAAACCGCGAGCTTGATTGGCGCTGTCATGATGATCGTTCTTGTTGGTTCGGGGCTTATCGCACGGCGCTTGCCCATCGGGGCGACGATTAAAATGGTCCTTTCATGGTGTGCGATTTTTGGCATCATTTTCGTTCTATTTATGTTCCGTGGCGAAGCGGGGCAGGTGTTGAGCCGCTTAAAATCCGAATTCTCGCCAGGCGGTGTTATTGAAAAAGACGGAACACTCCGCGTGCGCAAGGCAGAAGACGGCCATTTTTGGCTCGATACTAAAATCAACGGTCGCGATATGCGTCTCATGGTGGATAGCGGAGCGACAACAACAGGAATATCGCTGACAACAGCGCAGGCCATGGGCATCGACATTGATACGAGCGGCTTTCCAGTCAATGTCGAAACCGCCAATGGCAACGTTGAGGCACGCCGTGCACGCATAGATGACTTTGCGGTTGGTCATATTAGGCGCGGCAATTTCCCAGTGCTGGTGTCTGACAGCTTTGGTGACACCAATGTGGTGGGCATGAATTTTCTATCAACACTAAAATCATGGCGGGTCGAAGGAGATTTCCTCGTGCTTACCCCCTGAGGGCTAAACCCTGTATATTTATTTAACATAATATATATTATCGGACTAAATGATATGCCATTTCAAAAAGCCCCCTCACATGGAATTCAGCCGCTTTTAGATATTATGACGCAGTTGCGTGATCCTGTATCAGGTTGCCCCTGGGATGTTGAGCAAACATTCGCAACGATTGCCCCGTATACAATTGAAGAAGCTTATGAAGTCGCTGACGCTTGCATGCGCGGTGATATGGCGTCGCTTAAGGATGAACTTGGTGACTTGCTCTTTCAGACCGTTTTTCACGCGCGTATGGCTCAAGAAGCCGATCAGTTTAATTTTGATGACGTCGTTGCCGCAATTTGTGACAAAATGGTCCGCCGTCATCCGCATGTTTTTGGAGACGCAGAAAAGCCGGATTGGGAGGCGTTAAAGGCAGTTGAGCGCGCCGCACAAGATGATGACAGTGCACTTGCTGGAGTGGCACTGGGGCTGCCCGCCCTCCTCCGCGCTGAAAAACTTCAAAAACGCGCTGCACGGACAGGGTTTGACTGGCCAGACCCCAGCGGATCGCGTGCGAAAATCGATGAAGAACTTACTGAAATAGAATGTGTTTCTAACGCAGATGAACTTGAGGATGAACTGGGTGATTTGCTTTTCGCAGTTGCCAATTGGTCACGACAATTGGGTGTCGATCCTGAGGCGGCACTGCGCCGCGCAAACGCAAAATTTGAACGCCGGTTCCGCGCAATAGAGAGCCGCGGCGGCGCAGGATTTGCGGCCCTATCGCTGAATGAGAAAGAGGCACTGTGGGTTGCGGTAAAGCGTGATCAAAGTGTCCGCGCCTGAAACCGGTCGTAATCTGCATCTGAAAGGCGGACATCAATCAGCATCAGATCGCCCTTGGCCTTTTCATGCAATACTGTTCCGTGAGCATGGAGCCACGCGATATTCGCGCCGTTGTCCATCGCGACGCTAATTTTTCGGATGCGATGTGCGACCGTAAGTTTAGCGCACAGGACCGCCTCCACATCAGCCATGCCCTGACCCGTGATTGCAGATACGATCACAACATCATCGCGCCGCGTCGCTTCAGTTGCGAGCGCAGTCCGCTCCTCATCGTTCAGCAGGTCTATCTTGTTCCAAACTTCGATCAGGGGTGCCCCCCCTTCCCCAATCACGCCGATTTCCTTGAGGACAGCTTCAACATCTTCGGCCTGAGCATCGCTTTCAGGATGTGCAATATCGCGGACATGGACGATCAAATCGGCAGAGATGACCTCTTCAAGCGTCGCACGAAATGCGGCGACGAGTTGCGTCGGCAAATCTGACACAAAACCAACGGTATCGGATAGGATTGCCTTGTCGATGCCGGGAAATGATACTTGCCGCATTGTCGGGTCCAACGTGGCGAACAGCAGGTCTTCCGCCATGACGTCAGCGCCGGTCATCTTGTTGAAAAGCGTAGATTTCCCTGCATTGGTATAACCAACCAGCGATATTACCGGCCACGGTGCGCGTTGTCGGCGGGCACGGTGAAGGCCGCGTGTTCGTGTGACCTGTTCTAGTTCGCGTTTAATTTTTGCCATGCGGTCACGGATCATTCGCCGATCGGCCTCAATTTGGGTTTCGCCTGGACCACCAAGAAAGCCAAATCCGCCGCGCTGCCGCTCCAAATGGGTCCAAGAGCGTACAAGCCGCCCGGCCTGATAATCCAAGTGCGCCAGTTCAACCTGTAAGCGTCCTTCAGCACTGGCAGCACGCTCTCCAAATATTTCGAGGATGAGGCCGGTGCGGTCAATGACCTTGGTTGTGGTCGCGGTCTCCAAATTGCGTTGTTGGACGGGAGACAGGGCACCGTCGACGATGATAAGGTCAACATCTTGCGCTTTTGCCCGTGTGGTGATGTCCTCAATTTGCCCTGACCCAAACAGACTGGCTGGACGCGCTGTTCGAATCTTAAAAGTGACTTTTTCAACGACGACAATGCCAATGGCAGCCGCAAGTCCTGCCGCTTCTTCAAGGCGGGCATCACTGTCACGATTACTCTTCTTGGAATCGGGATAAATGACGAGCGCACGGGCACCGCGCGCTACATCATCCTCTTCACTGCGGTTAAAAACGCTCAATCGTTTGTCGCTTCTTCTTCTTCAGCGAGGTTCAGTGGATGGGTAGGTTGCACCGTCGAAATAGCATGTTTGTATACGAGTTGGGCAAATCCATCGCGTTGCAGCAACAGGCAAAACAAATCATAGGTCGCCACTTCACCCTGCAACATAACCCCATTGACCAAAAACATGGTGACAGGATTGCTGGTGCGTTCAACCGCAGTCAGGAAGACATCTTGCAACGATTTTTGCTTGCGTGAATTTTCACCTACAGTCGCCTTAATCGCATCAATATCGATCGATTGAGCTGGCATAATGGTTGAAATTGCATGTTTATAAATCAGTTGGGATTGACCATCGCGCCGCAAAAGCACTGAAAAATTGTCAAACCAGGTGATAATACCCTGCAATTTTACACCTTTTACAAGGAACATTGTGACGGGGGTTTTGGATTTTCGGACGGAATTCAGGAATATATCCTGAAGGTTGTTGGCTTTCTCAGGCATTGTGCACCTTCTTATTTCTTTTGGCAGATCAAATGTCTGCAGGCGCGCCGTTACGCGGCGTCGGGAATATCCTTATACGCTGGATTTGTATCCAATACGCCATAAGTCGTTGGCCGTCTATTAAAAGCCGATCATTCCTCTTCTTCGCTGCGCATGTCGGCCATGCCAAGGATTTTAAGTTTGCGGTGTAACGCTGAACGCTCCATGCCGATAAAACTCGCTGTGCGTGAGATATTTCCCGAAAATCTGCGGATTTGAATACGCAGATATTCCCGTTCAAACGCCTCACGCGCTTCGCGCAAGGGTGCCCCCATGATGATGCTGGTCGTTGAGTTTGCACTGCCAACATAGGGATCATTGATGATTTCGGGTGGCAACATATCAACATCGATTCGCGATAGGCGGTCACCAGGCGCTAAGATGATTGTGCGTTCCATAATGTTGCGTAACTGCCGTACATTGCCTGGCCAGTCATAAGCTTGCAGTGCAGCCATCGCCTCATGAGAGACATCTGGCGTTGGCACGCGCCGCTCGGCAGCATAGCGGGCTATGAATTTGTTCACAAGCACGGGAATATCTTCGCGGCGTTCCGACAGGCCGGGAATATGCACAGGCACGACATTCAGGCGGTAGTAGAAATCCTCGCGAAAGCGCCCTGCCGCGATTTCTGCGGTCAAATCCCTTGCCGTTGCAGAAACCACGCGAACATCGACCTTCACAGTCCGTTGCCCACCAATACGCGTAAAGCTTTGATCGGTTAGCACGCGTAGAATCCTCCCCTGCGTAGTCAAAGGCATGTCCGCAATTTCATCAAGAAAAAGTGTGCCGCCGTGTGCACGTTCAAGCAAACCTGGCGTGACCATGTCGTTACCGTTTTCGGTGCCGAACAATTCCTCTTCCACGCTCTCAGGTGTCATGCGCGCAGCACTGACGACAATTACTGGCGCATTTACGCGCGAGCTCCAACCGTGAAGCATGCGCGCCGCGACCTCTTTGCCCACCCCTGCTGGCCCAGATATAAGAACACGGCTGCCGGTACATGCCACGCGCTTCAGGGTTGCACGGACGCCGTTGATCACACTTGAATTGCCATTCAGTTCATCGTCAAGGCCAATTTGGGCCTTCAGCGTTTCATTTTCCCGGCGTAGTTGATCCGTTTCAGTCGCCCGCGCCACAAGATGAAGCAGCCGTTCGGCTTCAAAGGGCTTTTCAATAAAGTCGGCAGCACCGCGTCGGATAGCGGAAACGGCGGTATCGAGATTGCCATGCCCTGAAATCACCAAAACAGGCAAAGTTGGATCACGGCGTTTGATTTCATCAAGCACTTCGAGACCGTCGAGGCGGGATCCTTTTAGGAAAACGTCAAGCAGTACGAGCGACGGCCGACGTTCCACAATGGCAGCAAGGGCGGAATCACTGTCGGCGGCGGTTCGCGCTGCATAGCCTTCATCCTCTAAAACCCCTGCGACAAGGTCACGAATGTCTTGTTCATCATCAACGATCAGGATTTCGAGTGCCATGGTTTAACTGCTCCTCGCACGTGTCAGTTCGGTAGGAAGGACTTCATCCTGTGCCCCATCCACCGTGCTGCGGCGTTTGCGGGACGGGGAAAGACTAGAAGGGTCGAATGTCAGCGTCACGCGCGTGCCGCCATTGGGGGCATCAGTAAAAGCAATAGTCGCCAGATGTTCTTCGACAATTTTTTTAACAATCGCAAGGCCAAGCCCAGTGCCGCCTTCACGTGTGGTCATATAAGGTTCGACAATACGGTCCCGTTCAACAGGCAAACCAATGCCTGTATCTTCGACCGTTAAAACGATCGATCCCTGTGGCGATGACGTAATGGTAAGTGTGATCCCATCCGCGCCGTCACTTACGATTTTTTGAGAAATCGCTTCAACACCGTTTTTGACGATATTGGACAAGGCTTGTGCCAATTGCCGACGATCGCAGACCATCTGCGGAGAAGGATTGGGGGCATTGACCTGAAATGATACGGCAGGGTTGGCAACTTCATGCAGGAACATGGCTTCGCGCGCGATGTCGACAATGGATTCCTGAGCAAAAACGGGTTTTGGCATCCGTGCAAATGACGAAAATTCGTCGACCATCCGGCGCAAATCCCCAACTTGCCTCACGATTGTGTCTGTCAGACGTTCAAACGCTTCGGGATCACTTGTGATTTCTTTGGTAAAACGGCGTTTCAAACGCTCTGCCGCGAGCTGAATTGGGGTCAGGGGATTTTTAATCTCATGCGCCACACGCCGTGCAACGTCTGACCACGCGGCACGGCGTTGATCAAGCAACTCTTGGGTGATGTCATCAAAGGTCAGAACATGGCCAACTTCATCACGCACAATTTTGACAGCCAATGTTCTGGATTCGCCGCTTGTCGTTATATTGATGATGGCCTCTTTTTCCTTCTGCGCCATCATCGTCGAGAGTTCAGGTGAGATAGTGGCTAGGTAATCTCCAACAGCTTTGTCGCGGTCAACACGCAGCAAGGCGCTGGCCGAACTGTTGATGATGCGCACCCGCTGATCAATATCAACTGCGATAACCCCGGCAGTGACGCCTGATAAAACAGCTTCGATCAAGGCACGTCTGCGATCAAGGAGATCATTACTGGCCACTAAATCTGTATTCTGTTCACCGAGGCGTTCGGTCATGCGATTGAAGGCGCGGCTGAGAACGCCAACTTCATCACGCGACCGAGATGCTGTGACCCGCACAGATAAATCTCCAGCGGCAACTTTTCGCGCCGCATCCACCAACTCACCAACGGGGCGAACAAGCCGGTCGGCGACGTTAAGTGCAATCCATACGGCAGCTCCGATAATCATCAGCGAAACGAAATAAAGCGCCAAATTGAACTGAATTTGCAACTTGCGTGACCGGTCAATCAACGCATTATAGTCTTTAAGAACCAAAGCCGCGCGTTTCGCTTTGGCGAGTGTTTCGGTATCGGCAACACGCGATGCATAGAGGAAAAGATCATTTGATCCTGGAACCGGTGTTACGGCCTCCATCCGCCCACCCGTATCGGTGAAGACCGTCTGACGCGTCATCATCAACTGCCTTGCAACAGTAGGGGAAACCCAGTTTTGTGGTGCGCGTTCATAGGGATTAACCAGCGCCAAAGATTGTACACCGTTTTTAGGCGTTATCGCTAACACAGCCCCTTCTGACAGTTCACGTTGATAAACTTGGAATGCGAACTGATTAACAAAATCAGGGCTTTCAATCCGGGATTTGGCTAAAATTTGGCCCAAGTCCCCAGCCATCGCCTGCGTCTCATCCATGACACGTTGTTGTTTTTCGCCGTAGAGTTGTTGGGCAAGTGCTGTCGTGTTTTCAAACATCTGCCGCGCGCGGTTTGAATACCAAATGTCGACACCGTATTGGAACAGTAGTGATGCGATGATCACCATCAGCAACATCGGTGCGGTCGCAACCATTGAAAACATAGCGACCAAACGAACGTGTAACTGCCCATTGGCACCAACCAGCGATTGAGCCGCGCGCTTTTGTGCAATTCGCCGTCCCACCAGAACCAACAAAAGAATTGCTGGTGCAAGATTTGCAAACAAAACCAGCGCTGCGATTGGCGCCGTCAGTAATGGAAGTCCTGACGCACTGCTGAATGTGAACCATGTGACGCTTGCCGTTAAAATGGCAATTGCCATTGCCGCCAGCTCAAGGTGCGGTATCCAGCGGCTACGACGCATGATTACAGCGACTTTTCGCCGCCATGAAGCAGATTTCAGTTTTGGGCTTCCGATCATCGTGTCTTTCCTACAACAGTTGCGTTGTATTTCAAGCACACCTCGTCGACGCCATGTTTCGAACAGATCTAAGTTCGTCGCCCAAACACTGGATCAATCCCCAAATCGGTCAATTTCTTGCGCAATGTGTTGCGATTTATGCCCAGCAGTTTGGCAGCGCGCAGTTGATTGCCCCGCACTGCAGCCATTGTGGCACTGAGCAAAGGGCGCTCGATATCGAAAAGAATGCGGTCATAAAGACCATCGGGCGGCAGATCACCAGCATATTCCGCAAAATATCCTGACAAATGGTGATTAACCAAATCAGAAAGATCGGACCCTGAACTCATCACTGGGGCATTACCTCGCGGGGCCTCAATACCAAATTGCTGGGAAATCAGTTCTGCGCCAATCATATCGTCGCGAACCAGCGCAGCGAGGCGGCGCATCATGTTTTCCAGCTCGCGGACATTGCCTGGCCAACCATAGCTTTCAAGACGCAGTATCGCCGCTGGTTCAAGCTGTTTGCGCGGCAAGCCTTGCGCAGCGGCTTGCTGCAAGAAATGCTTTGCAAGCAAACCTATGTCTGAACCCCGCTGCCGGAGCGGCGGCAAAAGCATGGGAACCACGTTGAGCCGGTAATAAAGATCCTCTCTAAACGCGCCTGCTGTGATCAAATCGAGAAGATTTTTATGCGTCGCTGCAATAATGCGGACATCGCTACGGATCGCTTTGTTTCCGCCGACAGTTGTGAATTCTCCAGATTGTAGAACACGGAGCAGCCGCGTTTGCGCTTCCATTGGCATATCGCCAATTTCGTCCAAAAACAGTGTCCCATCTGCCGCTTGTTCAAACTTTCCAGCGACCCGGGTCTGTGCGCCGGTAAAAGCCCCGCGTTCATGCCCAAAAAGATCAGCTTCAATCAATTCACGCGGAATTGCAGCCATATTGACAGCGATAAAGGGTTTTGACTTTCGTGCTCCCAAATCATGAATGGCCTGTGCGACCAGCTCTTTTCCGGTCCCAGATTCTCCCAGTATCAAAACTGATAGATCGTTTGAAACAACCCGCGCAATCGTGCGGTATATCTCCTGCATGGCCGGAGAACGCCCAATGAGCGGCAAATCGGGATCGCTTTGGGTGTTCGCTGGGCGCAGTTCAGTTATGCGGCTGCGTTTTAACCCGTCACGGACGGCACGGCACAGTTCATCAAGATCGAAGGGCTTTGGAAGATATTCAAATGCACCTTGTTCAGTTGCGCGCACGGCGGTTGTTAACGTATTTTGTGCTGACAGCACAATCACTGGCAAATGAGGCCGCTTGGCAAGAATTTCCGGTACCAGATCCAAACCATTGCCGTCAGGTAAAATAACATCAGTGATCAAAATATCAGGATCATATTCAGAAAGCGCCGCCAGTTGTTCGGCAACACTGGCGGCAGTGCGGACATGATGACCATCACGGCGTAGCGCCTCTGTTATGACGTGGCGGATGGCTTCATCATCATCGACAACGAGAATATGCCCGCCATTCATATCACGTCTCCTTGTGCGCGAGGGAGTAGAACCCTGAAAACTGTGCGTTCTGGCTTGCCTTCACGCGCATATTGAACAATGCCGCCCATGTCCCGCACCAGCTTATCGACCAGAGCGAGACCAAGCCCTTGCCCCTTTGCTTTTGCAGACACAAACGGATCAAATAATTGATCCGCAATATCGGCAGGTGCGCCCGGACCATCATCAATCACGCACATTTCAATGGGCAATGATAATTTTCGCGCGCCTCCGTCAACCGCAACGGAAACACCGTGACGAAAAGCGGTTGTGACTACAATGTGACGTGCCTTATCCACAACGGCAGTTTCAGAAGCATTTTTGAGAAGATTTAGCACCACCTGTACCATCGAATCGCGGTGGACCAGCACAGGGGGTAAAGAGGGGTCAAAGGAATCCCGAATGTCGATTTTTGCTCCAAATCCCGATAGAGCAACCTCTCTAGCATGCTCGATGATCGCGTGGATATTCTCCGCCTTACGTTCCAAGGGGCGCGTGTCGGTAAATCCCTCCATCCGGTCAATCAGGGCAGTGATCCGGTCAACTTCAACCTGGATCAGCTTTGTCAGGCGCTTTCCCCCTTCGTCTTGGTCATAAGAGAGCAATTGCGCAGCACCTCTGATGCCCGATAAAGGGTTTTTGATTTCATGGGCGAGCATTGCCGCTATCCGCACTGCGGCGCGACCTCCTGCCCCGCCTTCTAAACGGTGGCCCATGCGGTGTGCCGCAGCCCCTGCCTGCAGCGAAATCAAATGCCATCCAGCGCGCTCGGGTAAAGGCGTTACTAGAAAATCAGCCCGAAACCAGGCCCCTTTCTGAGTTTTAATTGCGACGTCATAGGCCGCAAATGCACCCTCGCCGCCGAGTTCATAGCTGTTCGGCACAATAAGAACATCGGGAATGAAACGGCCGATCAAATGTTGGACGCTAAGATTGAGCAAGACTTCTGCTGCGGCATTAGCTTGAACAATTAATCCTTCTGCATTGATAAGAAGAAGCGCTGTTGGCGATGCGGCAATAATTTCTGCAGAAACGGGTGTGTTTGCATCCAACGGTTCAGGCACGACCGTCGTCACGCAGCAGCGCTGTGGAGATAGGGCTTATAAAATGCTTCAAGCATATCGAGGACAATTTTGTGATCCGCTATTTGGTTCACATTATTGCGAAATTCAGCCGATCCTGTAAGCCCCTTGGTGTACCAACCAATATGTTTACGGGCCATGTTGACCCCAACACCTTCTCCATAAAGTTCAAGCATTTCATAATAATGTCTTGTAATAATGTGATATTGTTCATGAAGAGATGGGTCGGGAAGCGGTATCCCTCCGGTCAAATGTGCCATAACCTGCGCAAGGAGCCATGGTTTCCCGTATGCGCCGCGCCCGATCATGACGCCGTCTGCCCCTGATTGCTCTAGCGCTATGCCAGCATCTTCAACCGAACAAATATCGCCGTTCGCTATGACGGGAATTTTGACCGCGTTTTTCACAGTACGAATAAACGCCCAATTGGCAGAGCCTTTATACATTTGGCAGCGCGTCCGTCCGTGCACCGTTATCAATTGCGCACCCAAATCCTCAGCAATATGGGCGAGTTCAGGCGCGTTGAGATGATGATCGTCCCATCCCATTCGCATTTTGACCGTCACTGGTACTTTTACCGCATTGACGGTCGCTTTGATAATACTGGCCGCTAACGGAAGATCGCGCATCAGTGCCGATCCAGCGTCGCCATTGACTATTTTTTTGACCGGGCAACCCATGTTGATGTCGATTATCGCAGCACCGCGCTCCTCATTCAATTTCGCTGCCTCCCCCATTTCAATGGGAGAACAGCCTGCAAGCTGCATTGAAATGGGTTCTTCGACGAAATCCCACGCCGCTTTTTGGAGGGATTGGCGGGTTTCGCGGATCATCGCTTGGCTTGCAATCATTTCCGATACATTGAGCCCGCACCCAAATCGGCGGACGATCTTGCGAAAAGGCATGTCTGTTACACCCGTCATGGGCGCCAGTATAACTGGCGTTTCGATCCGTACTGGGCCGATCATAATCGGATATATGCGTTGCATGGAATATGTGCCTAAAATTTAAGCAGGCCATTAGCTTCAACCCTTCTGGTGTGCAAGGTCAGACGTCGCTAAGGCAATATTTATGAAAATTAGTGCTAAAAATATTGCTTTGATCGTGGCTGCTGGAAAAGGCGAGCGCACGGGAGGCGAAATTCCAAAGCAATTTAGCAGACTTGGTCATAAAACTGTCATTGCCCATGCTGTTGATGCTTTTGCAACACACCCTGCCATCGACGCGATTTTTGTCGTTGTGGGTGAAGGACAAAAACAAGCGCTTGATCAGGCATTGGCCGGACGACTTATCACTGGCAGCGTTGTTGGCGGCGCAGAAAGGCAGGATTCCGTGCGCGCCGGACTAAACGCCATTGCAGCAGTGGGTGGGGCGGATATCGTCTTTATCCATGATGCCGCTCGCCCCTTTGTGCCACATCACGTAATCGACCGTTTGATCATCGCCTTGCAGAGTGCGGAAGGCGCGATACCTGTCCTTCCCGTTGTTGACACGTTGGCGCATGATGATGGAACGTTGGGCGATGTCGTTGACCGGTCCAGCCTTTCGCGCGTTCAAACACCGCAAGCTTTCCGGTTTAATGCCATCATGACGTCACATATTCAGTGGAGCGGAAAGGCTGCAACGGATGATGCACAAATGGCGCGTAACGCCGAGTTTGAGATTGTTACAGTTACAGGGGATGCTTTGCTTGATAAGATTACATATCCGGCGGACATTGCCATGGCAGAAAGCAGATTGGCGTCGGGCATGTTGACACGAACAGGTCTGGGTTTTGATGTCCACCGCCTTGAAACGGGACAAAAGCTGCGGCTGTGTGGGGTTGAAGTTCCTTACGAAAAAGGACTTTCAGGCCATTCCGATGCCGATGTTGCACTCCATGCGTTGACGGATGCGTTGTTGGGGGCAGCAGCGCGAGGCGATATTGGAGATCATTTTCCGCCGTCTGATCCGCAGTGGCGCGGGGTTGCATCATCGCGTTTTGTTGAACATGCGCGTGACATCATTTTGGATGCCGGAGGCATGATCGACCATATTGATCTGACGTTGATGTGCGAAGCGCCAAAAATTGGTCCTTTTCGGGACAGGATGCGCGCGCGCATTGCAGAGTTGTTGCGGGTTTCCCTGAACGCAGTTAGCGTGAAAGCAACAACCACGGAACGACTTGGATTCACAGGGCGCGGAGAAGGAATCGCGTCTCAAGCCATTGTCACAGTGCGCATGCCAAAGGAAGTACAATGAAATCCAAATCAATGACTGTTGCCATTTTGGCGCTAAGTGCATTTGGCCTGCCTGCTGCCGCTGTGGCTCAAACTGAAATGAAGTGCATCACTGTGGCAGAAGCTCAAAATTTGATTAGCTTTGCTCTGCCCGATATTTTGTCGGGCGTTATCAATCAGTGTAAGCCGCAACTGGCATCAAGTGCGTTCATGATAACATCTGGGCCGTCTTTGCTGGCACGTTATCAAGCATCTGCAGATGTTGCGTGGCCAAACGCAAAAATTGCGATGTTGAAGATGATCGGAGATGATGCGCTGTTGTCCTCCGTTCCTGATCAGGTGATCAAAGGCTTATTGGCAGCAGGAATTGCGAGCGGAGTAGGCAAAGACATTAAACCAAAGGATTGCGGAACAATTGACCGTGTGGCCGAAGCATTGGCCCCCCTTCCGCCGCAGAATGCATCAAATCTGATTGGTGTTTTCCTTGAAATGCAAAACAATAAGCCGAAAACTGGCAGCAAAGCGCCTGCGCTAAATATTTGCCCTGCCCTTACCGCTGCGAAATAAAGATCAATGCTTGACGATTCCCTTCCGATCATCCTGATTGATGCAGCACGCGCGGTCATTGAGAGCAATCTTGCCGTTGGTCGCCGCATTGCGATAGCAGAAAGTTGCACAGGTGGGCTTGTATCTGCAGCGCTCACCGCAATTCCGGGGTCCTCAGCAGTTGTTGAAGTTGGGTTCATAACCTATTCAAATGAAGCAAAAATGTCTGTTTTGGGGTTAGATCGCAACATCCTTGAAACTTTCGGCGCCGTCTCAATTGCCACGGCATGGGGCATGGCGCAGGGCGCGCTTGACCGCTCTGGCGCGGATGTTGCCGTATCCATCACGGGCGTAGCTGGCCCAGACGGCGGGACGGAGAAGAAACCAGTTGGAACCGTCGTTTTTGCGCGTGCGCGCCGTGGGGCCAACCCTGATGATGTGATTGCCGACGTGAAGCAATTTGGAGATATAGGGCGTGGCCCAATCCGAATTCAGGCGGCTTTGGTTGCGCTCGAATTGCTTATGCCGGGATCAACGCCGTAAAGTGCCTCTGCGCGCATCACAAAAGCATCCGTCATTTTACGCAAAGCCTTGTCAAAATATTGGCCAGCAATGGCTTCAAAAACGCGGTTCTTAAACGCGAAATCGACAGTAAAATCGACCTGGCACCCACCCTGCTCGTCATCACGAAATACCCAGTCATTGGTCAAATATTTGAGCGGCCCGTCAAGATAATCGACGCGCACCGCAGACATCGGCGTTTTGTGTACGCGCGATGTAAAACTCTCTTTCAGCGCCTTAAAACCGACGATGAGGTCGGCGACCATTTCGGTGTCGCTATCTGACCGGACCCGCACAGCACTGACCCAAGGCAAAAACTCAGTATAACGCGCGACATCAGTCACTAAACCATACATTTGCGCCGCACTGTGCGGCAGAATGCGGGTCTCGCTATGCCTTGGCATGGGCTAACTGTGCAGCGCGGGCATCGCGCATTTTCGCAAAATCACTGTCGGCATGATAGCTGGAACGTGTGAGTGGGCTTGATGCAACCAGCAGAAAGCCTTTGGCACGCGCGATCGCCGCATAGGCATCAAACGTCTGCGGCGTGACGAAATCAATCACCGGTGTGTGGCGCGGTGTGGGCTGCAAATATTGGCCCAGCGTTAGAAAATCTACATCGGCTGAGCGCATATCGTCCATGACCTGATGGACCTCCAATCGGCCTTCTCCCAGTCCCATCATCATGCCTGATTTAGTGAAGATGGTGGGATCATGCCGTTTGACACTCTCAAGCAATCGTAATGAGGCATAATAACGCGCGCCTGGGCGGATTGTGGGATAAAGGCGTGGGATGGTTTCCAGATTGTGATTATAAACATCTGGCCGTGCAATTATGATTGATTCTACAGCAGCTTGTGCTTTATTTCTAAAATCAGGCGTTAGAATTTCAATCGTGGTATGTGGCGTGGTTCGGCGCAGTGCCTGAATCACCTTCACAAATTGCGATGCGCCGCCGTCTGGCAGATCGTCACGGTCAACACTGGTCACCACAATATGCTGAAGGCCCAATTCGGCGGCGGCATCGGCAACATGTTGCGGCTCTGTTATATCGACTGCGCGTGGCATTCCGGTTTTAACATTGCAAAATGCACAGGCACGGGTGCAGGTATCGCCAAGGATCATCACCGTGGCATGCTTTTTGGTCCAACATTCCCCGATATTGGGGCACGCAGCCTCCTCACACACGGTCGCAAGGTTCAAGCGGCGCATCAGCGCCTTTGTTTCCGCAAAACCAACGCTGGTTGGTGCTTTAACCCGAATCCAGTCGGGCTTACGTGGGCGGATGATGGGATCAGCTTCAGACATGGAATGCCATTAGCGGCTTACGTTACGGCTTGCCACCCCCTGCCCGCCCGCTTAACGCCAATATATGACAGATTTTGCAACATTACTTCATGGTTACACCCGTTTCAAAGCCAGTGGCTGGCACAAACAGCGCGCGAGATGGGCTGAATTGGCAGAAGGACAGTCGCCAAAGGTGATGGTGATCGCCTGTTCGGACAGCCGCGTTGACCCTGCGATGATTTTTGACACGTCGCCAGGCGAAATGTTCGTTGTTCGCAATGTTGCCAACCTTGTGCCACCCTATGAATTGGGCGGCGGGCGTCACGGCGTGTCTGCGGCGCTGGAATTTGCGGTCACCCAAATCGAAGTGCCCGAAATTGTTGTGATGGGCCACGGTGGCTGCGGGGGGTGCCGTGCCGCGCTTGACCAGACGTTCAAACATTCAAAACCGGGGGAGGGCGGCTTTATCTCAGGTTGGATCGACCTGCTCGACGCAGCGCGCGAACGGGTTGTCAACGAACACGGCCTAGGTATAGCGGCCCACCGCGCGATGGAACATGAAGCGGTCAAAGTAAGCCTTGCCAACCTTCGGACCTTCGCCTGCATCCGCGAACGTGAAAGCGATGGCCGTCTCAAACTTCACGGCGCTTATTTCGCGATTGATGACGGGCAGTTGCACTTGTTGGATGAGGCAACGGGCACGTTTGAGGTGGCTTGAGAGAGGTTACCGCGTCAGTTTTTTATAAGCCAACCGTGTCGGCCGATCCGCAGCATCGCCTAAGCGCCGCCGCTTATCTTCCTCATAGCTCTCAAAGTTGCCTTCAAACCATTCAACATGGCTGTCGCCTTCAAACGCGAGGATATGCGTCGCCAACCGATCAAGGAAGAAGCGGTCATGGCTGATGACGACCGCGCAGCCGGCGAAGTTTTCCAGTGCCTCTTCAAGCGCGCGGAGCGTTTCGACGTCTAGATCGTTGGTTGGTTCATCGAGCAGCAGCACATTGCCCCCTGCTGCGAGCATTTTGGCCAAGTGGACGCGGTTGCGTTCACCGCCTGACAGTTGCCCGACTTTTTTCTGTTGATCAGTACCCTTGAAGTTGAACGCGCCGACATAGGCCCGGGTGTTGACCTCATGCTTACCGAAGTAAAAGCGTTCGTTGCCGCCGGACACTTCTTCCCAAACGTTTTTATTGGGATCAAGGTCATCGCGGCTTTGATCGACATAGCCAAGTTTGACTGTGTCGCCGACCTTTATCGTACCACTGCCAGGCTGCTCTTGACCCGTGATCAGTTTGAACAAGGTTGATTTACCCGCGCCGTTTGGCCCGATCACGCCGACGATGCCACCTGGAGGCAGCGTGAAGTTCAAATCTTCAAACAGCAATTTGTCACCGTAAGATTTTCCCAGCCCCGTCGCTTCAATAACATTGCCGCCAAGGCGGGTCGGAATTTGGATGAGAATTTGCGAACCGCCCGGGCGACGATTTGCTTGTTTTTCAACAAGTTCGTCAAAGGCTCTGATACGTGCTTTAGACTTGGTCTGACGTGCCTTTGGGGATTGCCGAATCCATTGAAGTTCTTCCTTGATCGCCTTTTGACGGCTTTCATCTTCACGATCTTCTTGTTCAAGGCGCTTGGCTTTGCCTTCAAGCCATGCCGAATAATTACCTTCAAACGGCAGGCCACGTCCACGATCCAGCTCCAACACCCAGCCGACGACGTTATCAAGGAAGTAACGGTCATGGGTAACGAGAATGACATTGCCGGCATAGTTGATGAGATGCTGTTCCAGCCATGCGACGCTTTCAGCATCCAGATGGTTGGTCGGTTCATCGAGGAGAAGCACTTCAGGTTTTTCAAGCAACAAGCGGCACAAAGCGACGCGGCGACGTTCACCACCAGACAGATTTTCGACGCTGGCATCGCCAGGCGGGCAGCGCAAAGCCTCCATTGCGATTTCAAGTTGGTTGTCGAGTGTCCAACCGTCTACGGCGTCAATTTTTTCCTGCAAATCACCCATTTCAGGCAATAATGTGTCAAAATCTGCATCTGCTTCTGCCATCAAGCTGGAGATTTCATTGAAACGGTCGACCATGTCTGCAACGTCGCGGACACCGTCCTTTACATTTTCGATAACCGTCTTCTTTGGGTTAAGCTGAGGTTCCTGCGCAAGATAGCCAACGCGGCATCCTTCTGCGGCCCATGCTTCACCAGTATATTCGGTGTCATACCCCGCCATGATCTTCATCAGAGTCGATTTACCAGCGCCGTTGACGCCGATGATCGCAATCTTGGTGCCGGGCAAAAATTGCAGGTGGATATTGTTGAGAATAGGCTTTGCAGCGCCGGGGAAGGTCTTGGTCAGACCTTTCATAACATAGGAATATTGGACAGCCACAGGGAGTTTCCTTGAAATCAAAAGCGATGGAATTTTGCCGCTCCCCTAGCCGAGCGAAGACACATTGGCAAACCTAGAGAAAGTGGTTAGCCAGCAGATATGAAACATTCCCTTCTCCTCACCGCCGCCTTACCCGCACTCGCCATCGCAGCCCCTGCTCAAAAAGACGTCGCCTACGACATTGTCGAAGGCCTGACGACCGAAGTGGGCCAACGTCTAGCAGGCACAGAAGCAGAGGCGCGCGCGCGGGATTGGGCCGTCGTAAAGCTTAATGCACTGGGGTTCAGCAATGTCCGGATCGAAACCTATGACATGCCGGTTTGGGTGCGCGGTGCAGAAACGGCGGAAATCATATCCCCCTACCCTCAAAAGCTGATTGTCACTGCACTTGGCAACAGCGGATCGACAGGACCGGGTGGTTTGAACCTGCCTGTGATTGGGTTTGAGAGCCTTGACGCGTTGAAGGCTGCTGATCCGGCAAGTGTGAAGGGTAAAATCGTATTTGTCAGCCATGCGATGAAGGCCGCGCAAGACGGTTCAAGCTATGGCCCATCGGGTCAAGCACGACGTGCAGGGCCATCAATTGCGAGCAAGATGGGTGCAGCGGCCATTGTTATTCGCTCCATTGGCACTGATATGTCGCGCGCGCCCCATACCGGCGTACAAATGTGGGCGGACGGAGCAAAGCCAATCCCAGCGGGTGCGCTCTCCGTTTCAGATGCTGAAAACCTCCAACGTATGCTGGCGCGCGGGAAGCCCGTTACAATGAAATTGGTTCTGACTCCGCAAAACATCGGGCCCCAACAATCAGGCAATGTTATTGCAGAAGTGCCAGGTACAGACCCCGCTGCGGGATTGGTGTTGATTGGCGGGCATTTGGACAGTTGGGATTTGGGCACTGGCGCAATTGATGACGCAGCGGGCGTTGCGATCACGGCTGCTGCGGCCAAAGCGATCCTTGATTCGGGTAAAAAGCCGCGCCGCACAATCCGCGTTGTGTGGTGGGGAGCTGAAGAAGTTGGTGGCAATGGCGGCGATGATTATGTCAAACGCCATCAGGCTGAACCCCATGCACTCGCAGCGGAATCCGACTTTGGTGCTGACCGCATTTGGCGTCTTGACGTCAAATTACCGGACAATGCAAAGGCGCTTGGTGACCGTCTGGGTGCGGCCCTTGCACCGTTGGGGATCAGTAAGAGTAAAATAATTGCTCAGGGCGGCGCAGACGTTGAGACTTTGATTGCTGCTGGGGTTCCCGGGGTTGACCTGCAACAAGATGGCACACGCTATTTTGATTTGCACCACACACCAGAAGACACACTCGACAAAATCGATCCTGTTCAATTGCAGCAAAATGTCGCGGCATGGACGATCATGCTTGAACATGTTGCCAATGCTCCGGAGGATTTGATGATTGGTCAGGTCGCAAAACCATGAAGCTGATACCAATTGCTTTATTGTGTCTTGCTGGATGTAGTGGTGGCGCAAATCAAGGCACATCCAGCGAGGCTTTACTGCAAAATCAGGCCAAAGCGATTGAAGCTAAGACTGATGAAAGTGTGAAAGAAACAATCAATCAGATTGACACTGATGCAGTGCGAGAAACCTCGGCAAGTGTACAATAAGAAACTTATTGAACTTAGTCGGGGAACAGGATTTCAGAAAATATATGAAAATGATCAATAAAATAGGGAATGGCCCCCTGCACAGCCCAATGGGATCGGCCTGTATATAGCGCCCCGTGGTCGGATCATAATCCCTGTATCGGTTGTAATAGAGATCAGCCAGCGTGCGGCTTTGCCCGGGGAAGCCGGGGGCGGCGTAATCTGCAGCGGGGGCTGGGTTGCCGCTGGCGTCGCTGGTGATCAACGGTACACCCATGTGATTGCCGTGCACCCAGTTGAGCGTCGTCGCGCCCGCGCCACCGGCACCCACCGCAACCGCGAGCGGCGCATAGCCGCCAACCCCGTCACCGCCGCTGAACAGCCCGTTGTCGTTCGCGGCGTCGGGCTGTGTCCAGATAAACTCCGCCTTCACGTCCGTCGCGCTCGTCCCGTATTCGCCGAGCACGCGACCGTCAGGGCCTGTGACGAACCGGCGGGTGTTTCCGCCAGCTGTCGTCGCAACACGGTCATCAAGCCCGTTATAGGCATGGACAAGGCTCGTCTCCCCCGTGCGACTATAGCCCATCAGGCGTCCATATGCGTCATAGGCCACCGCCACACTCACACCGTTGGCACGCGTTTCTGACACCGTATTGCCGCGACCGTCATAACCAATGTTCCGCGTGCCCGCAGGCGTCGTCACAGAGGTCAGGTGGTTTTGACCATAAGCGATCTGGAAGACATCCGTTTCCAATGGGGCAACATCATCAGGAAGCGCCAGCCGCACCGCGCGCAGCCGGTTGCCATTGTCATCATGCACATAGTTCACCCGCCGCACCGCCCCTGACGCGAGCGTAGTTCGCGACAGGCGACCCGCCGCGTCATAGCCAAAGGTCTGGGTTTTGGTCGCGTCAAGTACATCGGTGATCCGCGTGATATTATCATCAGCGTCATAGCCATAGGTCAAACGCGACACATCACTGCCGTCCGCGCGGTACAAACGCCGCTGATCCAGCCGCCCATCATCCCCCCGGCTGTTCTGTACCTTATGCCCATTGCCGAAGTTGGCAGATCGCAGGGGCCCAAAGGATTCATATTTTACCCCCGACATGACCGGTGTCCAACTGGGAGCCGCAGTGTTGGCACGCGTGCGGACGGTGACGATACGCCCCTTAGTATCTCGAAGATATTGGACCTGTCGACTCGATGGATAGGTCATGGTTTCGATTCTATCGCTCAAATCAAAAGCGAAGCGTAACGATACCCAATCCACTGTGCCCAGCAGTTTTTGCTGCTGCGTCACCATGTTACCGCGGTGATCATAACTCCATTTGGTGATACCGGTTGCATCATTAACGCGGGCCATGCGGCCAATACCGCGCGACCCCATGATACCCGGCACATCCCAAACATAATCGATATTTTCATTCGCAGGTTGACCAACAGGTCGCTTTTGGAGAGCGCGACCCAGGATATCGCGGGTATAGTCAATCTGATGTCCTCGCCCATCGACCGCACTCAACAGGTCGCCCGCAGGATCATATGTGTACGTGTTTGTACCACGGTCTGGCGAAATTTCCTGAATGACATCGCCAAAACCATTGTGAATAAATTTGGTATTCACGACACGGGCATCGGTGAAATCTGTAACATTGTCGCGCGTATCATAGGTTGTGGTCGTCGTGCCAGCCGCAGGTGCCACCACCGAGATCAGACGATTCAATGCGTCAAACGCCTGCGCCATCGCATTGCCACGCGGTGAAGTGATCTGCGTAGCATTGCCATTTTTGTCATAGGCCCAGCCTGTCGTCCGCCCGACACCGAGTGTTTCCGTGAGGAGACGCCCAAGCGCGTCGAATGTTCGCGTGGTTGCGCGTGATTGGACGCCGTCCGCACGGCGCGCGGTCTCGCTGAGCATATTGCCCATCACATCATAAGTATAATCGATACGCTCACCATCGTCTGAACGTACGGAAAGCATGCGGCCCGCCAGATCATAGTCGAAGTTAAGCTTCGCTGTTTCTGGCCGCGTTACGCCGGTGACGCGCCCCTCAACATCATAAGTGAGGGCTGTCACCGCATCGAGGGCGGCGTTGCTGGGATGTTTGACGGTGAGCGCATTGACTCTGCCAAGTTCATCATAGCCATAGAGCGTCTTAATCCCGTTCGGATCAGTCATCTCGCCGGGGCGGCCATTGGCGTCATAGGTCGCAAAGCTGGTAATGTGTCCGAGTGCATTGGCCATTGTCAGGCGATTGCCCTGTGCATCATAAGTAAAACTGGTGAGGTCATCCTGACCATGACCATTGATCGGGCGCGGACCATTCATAGACTGCAAGCGACCATTGCCCCCCCCAAACATAACTGGTGGTGCGCGTCTGGCCGTTCGTCGCATAGGGAAGTGTTTGCGATGTGGTGTCTGTTTCAGTGCGCGAGAGCAATTGCCCTGCCCCGTCATAGCCATAGTCAACCGTCAGCCCGGGCCGCACCTCTTGTAGAACAAGATCGAGCGTTGGATGCCATTGCAGTGTTGTGACAACGCCCGCCGCATCGGTTGATGACGTTGGCCGCTTCCCGGCAGTGTCATTCTCTTGATCCGATACATTGCCATTGGCATCGGTTTTACCAATGACCAGTCCGTCGGCGTCATAAGTGTGCGTCACGGTGCGTTCTGGGATCGAGCCCGAAGCAGGTTCAAAAATACGCGTCAACTTCCTTGGTGTCATCCGGTCATCACCAAGTGATCGTGAAAATGTATATTCAGTCTGATGACCTAGCGCATTCACCACACGGCGAATATCCAAGCTGTCATCGCTGGTATCTATGAAATAACCTACTGTCTCACGATTGACGCCCCCAGCCAATTCCGTTGAGGTCGCACGACCTGCAGCATCGTAAGTATAAGTGGAAAGGCGGGCTCCATTTTGATCAGACATACCCGTCAGCGCATAAGCAAAACGCAGGTCTTCATAATGATATGTTCGCGCCCACAGCACGTTGCCCGCACGGCTTAACCGATGGACCGATACAAGACGGTCTTTCCAGCTGTCGGTCGTCACGGGTGCGGAAAATCCATAAACATGGTGCAATGTCGTTGCATCAGGCAGTACAATGTCTTTGATCACTTTGGTTTTTGGAAGGATGCTTTGCGATCCGCTCCAGACTATATCAGTCCACGTCAGGCCCATTTCCCTGTTCAGACTGTCGCGTACCTTGAACGGATATTGGCTGCTGTCGGAATAGTCATACCACAAACGATATCCGTTTGCGGAACCGCGTTCGATTGGAACAAGATAGCGCACTCCCGCGTCTTCATCATAATTTGCGCGACGAAACAGAATATAGTCACCATTTGCATAGGATAATTTAACTTCTCCAGCGCCGTTGGGTATCGACGCTTGATCCCTGAAGTAAGTGAAGCGATCAACGTCCGGCATCGTGACCATCGATAACGTCAGACGCGTTGCATCTGCCGTTGTGAATGACCAATCATTTGCAAGACCAAAAGTGGTTATCGATCCACCAGAGGATAAATATTTGATCTGATCAATCCCATCCCCAAATGTTTCGAGACGCCCCGGAAGGACACCACGCCATTTTTCGCCAAATCCAGGTAGATCTGTTGTTGGTAATGCCCCTCTGCTGCGATACTCACGTGAAACTGACATCATGCCATCAGCGGTGGTAAAATTGACCTCCAACTGAATTTTTGCCCCACCATCCAGCGCGATGGGATTACCAACAGTGGGAAGTGATGGATTAGAAATGGGAGATGCGCCCTCTTTACAGGCCTCACATTCCGGCGCTTCTTGGCGCAGCATACACACAATTGTGTTTGAATCCTGCTTTACAGGATGGCCTTGGGTGCAAATTGGTTGAGCCCACATTCCACCCCATGACTCAGGTGAAACTAAGCAAGCTAAATTGAGATCGGATTGCTGAACATATCTCGGCGGCGTGTATCCAATAGCTCCCAGACCCTCATAAACATCGGTCCATGGGTATCCTAATGTATTAGTATAATCCATATTTGCACGGCATGCTGCCTCAGGAGTGGCGAAAGTTGGACTGCCATATCCATCTCCGAGGGTTGGACCATCATGAGTGTAGCCATACCATACGGGAGCAACAGGCGCCGGGGCTTCAACAATGGTTTGCGCCGAGGCGTATCTGGATGTGATGAGAAAAATACCACACAGCACAAATATAAGAAAAATTCTATAAAGAGCGAAAAATTGTCTTAGATATATTTCTGCTTTGAGCATTGTGTAAATCCATATATATTTTTTCTTACAGTGCTGTATATATTATTGTTTTATAATAATTTTGACTCTTATATATTAACATATATTAAAAAATATATTTTATTGTCAATATTCAATATTCTATAATCTACAATTTTTGCTGAATTTCATATTTTCATTTTTTAATAATTTGAAAAATACTACATCAAAAGAACATATGCAGATAAGATATTCCTGTTTTCATCGAACACTCCCCCCCAAATTTGGAATATCAACCTAATTTACACACACTATCCTCTCATCGCTGCACAGAAGCGCCCGCATAGGGGTCAAACGGATTGGCATTCTGATCAGCAGCAGAATATTGCGGGGTTACCAATGGCGTTGGCGGTACACCCACCCCATATGTCGTTACAACACTGCTGGTGGCGGACCGCAGTCCGTTGGCTATGGCAGAGGCGCCGAACAGAATGAAACAGCCCATCAGCACGGTGAAGCCTCGGCGCATCTCTATCCGTCCAAGCAACATCGCAAACCCAATTGATGCAATTGCGATGATGGCAATAATGGTCGCCAACGTGCCAAGCAGCATGTTTTGAACCCAGCTGGTTGAAGCAAGCATAACACTTGCGCTGCCGGGGTCCGCCAGCGATGCGACCACAGACGTCATTTGGGAGCACCCAATTCAACGCCGACGATATGACGCCGTCCGCCCGTGCGGCCAAGCTGCACAAAAATATCCACCGTCGACCGCACGTAATGGAGCACGCTTTCGCGGTCCAACTTCGACCCTGTTTGAAGGACCAGCAACGCAATCTGTTCAATCGCGCGCGCTGAACTGTCGGCATGCACCGTGGTCATCGACCCCGGATGACCAGTATTGATAGCCCGGAGAAAAGTGAATGCCTCAGCGCCACGTAACTCCCCTAGGATGATGCGGTCTGGCCGCATGCGCAACGATGCGTTCAGCAGGTCCTCCATCGTGACCACGGCTTCTCCAAGCGCGCTGCGCGTTGCGATCAGACCAATCGCGTTGGCATGGTGCAATTCAAGTTCAGGCGTGTCCTCAATGAAGATGAGGCGCTCTTCAGGTGCAATCTCTCGAATAAGCGCGTTCAAAAACGTCGTCTTCCCAGTCGATGTACCACCCGACACGAGGATATTTCGGCGCTGATGTACGGCCCTTTTGAGCAGACCCGCAAAATCGCCTGAGTTGCGGAAATGGATTAACTCCTGATCCTCCGCCTCCCGGCTGCGTCCTGCGTCCTTGCTCACCTGATCAAACGCGCCTGCAGAGACATAATCAGCAATACTAAGGCCAGATGATAGATGCTTGCGAATGGCCAGCACAAGCCCTCCTCTGGTGGCAGGAGGCGCAATGATCTGGACCCTTGCTCCACCGGGTAGCGTCGATGATAACAAGGGATGTTCTCGGTTGATGCCCTGATGGGAAAGAGCGGCGACCTGTTCTGCCAAACGCTTTAATGAAGCGGCATCAAGCGCACCCACATCATAGCGTTCAATTGCCCCACCCAAGGTCTCGATCCAGACCTCATGGGGGCGATTGACGTATATGTCGGTCACATCTTCTCGATTGAGAAACGCCTGTAACGACGTGAGGCTATGCGTCAGATAGATCGAATGATCGACAGAGACCTCAGCAATCATTTCCGACTTTCGACCGCTGTAAAGTCGAGATCACGATTGACGAAAATGGAAATGCGCGTTCCCTGACGAATTTTGAGCGTTGGCTTTGGCGGTTGACCCACGAGTTGTGATGCGCTTCCTTGCACTGTTCCAGGAACAGTGACCAATATGTCTGAGTCATTGATTGCGCGCGATGCAGCGATTGTTCCCACATCGATCGCCGATTGTAAAAGTGCGCCACCCAATCGTTCAATGAAATGCGTATTGACCTTGCCGCGAATACCCGCCCGCCCCAAACGATCAGCGGCCGGTGAATCAATCGCAATCGTAACCCCGTCAGGTCGAACAAGGCGCGTCCATTGCACCAGCATGCGATTCTGGCCGGCCCCCAAATCACTCCGATACTCCCCAAACAATCGGCTTCCACGCGGGATCAGTACCCGTCCACCGTGAAGGCTGACAATATCGGTTGATACAAGCGCGCGGGCTTGTCCTGACTGGGTTGAATCAAGCGCTGTTTCGAGCACCGCTGCGATCAATGTCCCCTGTGGCACCACTGTTTCGCGGTTGATCAATCTTGACGCACGCGCGCGCTTTGTAGCTATGCTCGGTGCGCCTGCTGTCGCGGCTTGCCCAAAGGATACCCCATTTTCAGTGTCGCCGCCCGTTGCATCGAACACAACAGCAGGACTGCCGTCAGCGGAAATTTTTGCTGAAGGGTTGCTCGGCAAAAAAGGAGCAGACGTTACTGGTTCAGAATATGGGATTAGGTTTACTGGCGATGGTCTAGATGGCATCGGCTGCAGCGTTCTGGTCAACTTTGGAGAAGTCTGCTCCTCAAGAACAAATGACGTGAGCGCATCAGGTAGAGGCATTGGAGGGATATAGAGCAGCGGCGGAGCCGATGATTGGACAAGCCCCATTTCGCTGGCCCGAGCTCGAACCGCAGGTGCTGTGCCCACTTGGCGGCGTTTTTCAAGCATCGTGAACAAAATGATACCTATGAAAGCAAGTAGGCTGATCGCTATCCATAGCGGCCTGTTCCCAGCATCGCGTCCTACCACGGGGCGAATATCGAAATCATCTCCGCTACCGACATCCTTGCCAGCCTTATCCACCTTGGTCATCGCCTAGCGCCCCGGATACGTAACCGTGTTGCAGCTGCGATGAGACGATCAAGCCTAAAGATTAGTTTTGTCGGCAAGCCGCTGACGATGAAACGCCCCTCCTGCATTTCGCCGTTGACCAGCGTTTCCCCTCCGTCATCGTCGAGACGAAAGATTGCAGGAAGTGGCGTTTTTGGGAGCCATTCAATGACAGTGTTTCCACTTTCTTCGCCAATCGCACTTGGCCTGATCGCGCGCGCTCCGCTCAGTCTGTAACGGTAGAGGCCGGCCTCTGTCGTTTCAGACGCTTCAACCGTAACAGCCTTCGTTGCTTCAGGATAAATGAACTGAACTTTGAAAGGCAAGTCCCCGCCCGCATAAGGTGCTCGAGCCAATTCGAAACTGTAGACCCGCGCATCTGTAATGACCGTTAGGTTGGTCCCCTCGCTCGGCTGAACAATTTTTATAAATAGATGGTCCCCGCGCTTGTTTGTACTTACTTGCCAAGCAGTGCTGTCACCCACAGCTATCGTTTCAATCCGTTCGCCGGTTGCGAAGCTGACCATCAGTTGGTAGCCGCTGGCAACGTCAAGCCTTACAATCTGTTCGGGATCAAACATCACAGTTTGCAGGCGCACATCTCCGTTCCCGGGCGAGGGACGAATTTGTGCCCATGCAGGATGCCCGAACAGCATCAGAATGAGCAACCAGTATTTCATGGCAGGGACTTTGGTTTGATAACGGTGTACGAGCGGATTCCCAAATCTGATTTAGATGTGCCATTGGCTGCTTCTGCAACTTCAACAGAAAGTGGGGGCGTTTCGGCGCTACGCCTGTAGTGCACAACCTGAAAACCAAGTGGATTGATAAAGCGATCCTCGGCCGACATGGGTGCATCCGAAAAGCGATAACTGATGATCGCCGCCCACCCTTGGGGCGCTTGCAGTGACGTTTCGCGATCACGTCGCACTGTTTCGAAGCGCACGAGCGCTGTATTCTTGCCAAGCGGTGAGATAGAACGAACATGCGTTTCTACAATAGCGGTCCGCGGCAATAAAGCTAAGCGGCTGTCAGGATTGGTCACCTGCATCGATGCAATATAATCCCCGCGCGCACGCTCGACTGACCATATGGCGACCTTGCGATAATCGTTTTGCACAGTCGCAAAATCGAAATTTTCGCGTGCTATCACATATTGGACGAGGAACGACTGCGTAAGGGCGGCATCAGGACCAATGCGGCTCGCCTCAATCGGATTGAGCGTTTGGACATAGCCCGTCTGACGGTCAACCATAAGCGTATAAGGAACAACCGTTTTCAATGGCATGAGCATAGAAAGAGCAATGGCTTCAGCCACTGCGATGACCACGGCGAGTGTCGCAACAACCCAGGCAACACGTCTCGATGAACGAAGGGCCGCATTGAGGTCAGTGGCCCAAGTATCAGCCGCTTTATAGTAAGCTTCCGCTTTCTGATTTACTTCAGATGTCATGCGCGAAGGCCCCGCTGTGCTGTAGACGATGAAATCCGTCCTTTGGTTCGACGATATGACTGACCGATCGGCACAAGGGGTTGAACACCCGGTTCATACCTTCCTTGCGGCGTCCGTGTTGAAGAGGTGCCCTGCGACTGACTGTTATTTTGATTGTTCATCAATATAGATTCACGCCGCTGCATTGATGTGATCGCTTCTGCGACACCAAAGGCACGCGAAACATAGGCCGCGCTTTGCGGTTCGCCCAACATTCTTCCTTGCGTGACAGGGAATGAAGTGCCCCATGCTTGAGAGAGGCGTGATACGGAATCGCGCAGCCAAGGAAGCGTCTGCGAAACAAAGGTCACCCGAACACAGATTGCGATCACACCAATAAGCAAAGTTGCGAATGCCAATGCCATGACGAGCAATTCGAGCGGCGCTGCGACGGTCATGATATTGGCGGACCGTTGAGCCAGAATATTGGCCAACCATGGTTCCAGAATAGCAAGTTCGACACCAAGTATGAAGGTTACCCCGACAGCACTCAACGCTATCCCAATAAGCATACGCAGCCAGCCCATAAAGAAACTGCGCGTTGCTTCAAAAAGCAGAAAACCTGCAAACAGGGGTGCCAGCGCAAGAAACAATCCACCCACTAAGCGGACAAATGCAAGAGCGCCAATTGTTCCCGCGAGATATAGTATGCGAGCAAAGGCAAGCGCAACATCGTCACTAATTGGCGTTGCATGGCTTGGAACTGACGCCAACGGTGTTATCGGCGGTGTCGATACGATATCAAACCGTCCGGTTCCTAACCTGATAAAAGCATTGATCGCATCATCCACACCCTGCAAACGTTCAACTAGCCCACCTCGTGCACCTGGCAGGCTCGAAGAACTTCCGACGGCCTCGACAACCTCAGCTGGACCGCGAAGTACCGTATCATAAGCAACGACGCGGTAGGCCGCCCAACTGCTTGACAGCGTCAGAACGATGCCGATCTTGATAATCGCCGAGATGACTTCACCGAAATTTGATGCCCACCCTAACAGCATCCGAATGCCAAAAATGGCGATAAAAATAGTCAGAAGTGCTGTTAATGCCAAGGATATGCCAGAGGCCGGGTTCGCGAGTGCTTGATAACCGGACGAACCGATCGTTTGTGCCTGACAATCAACATAGTGGAGTATTCCAGCCAAAAACGGGGTTCCGTTAGCAGGGACAGTGCAGAGCTCAGTCATCAAGCTTGCTCCAACAACTGAGACATCCATGTGTCAGGCGCATCACCAGTCTGACTGCGCAGTGTATCGAGCAATCGCACCGTCCGTTCACGCCCAGACAATATCGTCAGCAATTCTTTTTCACCTGAAAGATCAAGGCGCGCCACAACGCTCTCCCCTCCGTGTTTAATAAGAAAGCAGTGGGCGGTGTCTGGCAGGGTGCGGATCAGATCAAGTTCATGCGCGGTCAGGCCAAAGCCCGTCATATAATCATCGGCATTTGCCTTGGGATTAACCATAAACAACTGTGTTGCCGCCTGTTCGATGATCGCGCTTGCGATTTTACTGTCGAGAGCATCCCTCGCGCTTTGAGTTGCAAAACCGACTATACCGTTGCGTTTGCGGATTGTTTTTTCCCAATCCTTGATCCGCCGCACAAACACATCATCATCAAGCGCTTTCCAGCCTTCATCAACAACAATGATTGTCGGTGAACCGTCAAGACGTTCTTCAACCCTGTGAAAAAGATACATCATCGCCGGGGTCCGCACGGTGGGATCATCCAAAATGGCTGTCATATCGAACCCCACAGTCCTGGCTGTATGGTCCGTCAGGTCGATTTGATTGTCGAACAGCCAGGCGCGTTCACCGTCTCCCCACCACGGCTTGAGCCGGGACCAAAGGTCGGAACTGACAGGTCGCGCCGCACCGCGGAACAGCTCTACCAGATAGCGCAGACGGCGATGTTCAATAGGCTGACCGTAATTGGCAACAACGGCATCCTTAATGCGGCTATTTTCCTCAACATCAACCCCACCTGCAAGCAGTGACAGCCAATCGATCAGAAACTGGCGATTGGCTGCGTTGTCTTCAAGCTGTAGGGGGTTAAGTCCAGAGGCAGTTTCGGGATGCAGCCTGTCATAGCGCCCGCCAATTGCGCGGATGAACAGTTCTGCCCCGCGATCCTTGTCAAAGAATATAATCCGAGGATCATATTTACGCGCCTGTGCGAGCAGAAAATTGAGGATAACTGTCTTCCCGCTTCCCGAAGGCCCAATCACAGTGAAGTTTCCGAGATCGCCGTGGTGAAAATTGAAGAAATAAGGGCCTGCTGCGGTTGTTTCGAGCAACGTCACCGCTTGCCCCCAGTGATTGGCCTCAGCGCGTCCGACCGCAAAATTATGCCCGCTCGCTAGGCCGCTAAAATTCGTGGTTGAAACAAGCCCGCGCCGCGCAATATATTTGAAATTCCCTGGAAATTGCGCCCAAAAAGCTGGTTCAAGCGCAATCTCTTCGCGCACGCCGACAATGCCGCGTTCAGCAAGGGCCGCACTGACCTCTGCGACCCCTTGATTGACCTCACCGAGTGTCGCGCCGTGCACTGCAACCGTCATATGATGTTCGCCAAATCCAGCCCGTCCCGCCGCGACCTCATCCTTTGCCAAGCCGAGTTCATCGCGCAAGCTGACTGCTTCATCCTCAGCTGATCGCATCCGGCGAAGAGCGAGATTCATGCGGCTTAGTGCGGCTTGTCGATCAACAAAAGCAAATGACTGGCTGATGGTCATTTCACATGGCAGGCGCAACAGATCGTCAAACATGCCAGGTGATGTCTGCGCGGCATAGTCCTTAACGGAGAGGATTCCCGTAAAACTGCGGGGCGCGTGGCCGCTTACCCCCACTTCAATTGCATTCTGGCCAAAGCTGACACGGCGATAGGGCAGATGCTCTCCCAGATCCTGATGCGGCATAAGAATAGGCCGCATTTCACCGTTGTAGAGCGATGACAAAAATTCGAGCGGCTCTGAACTAAGACCTTCAGGCGTTTCGTAGACGCCGAGCAAACGCGGCTCATAACTCCCGAGTGCTGCCAAAAGCGCCTCACGCGCGGCGATTAACTGGCGCAACTCCTCTGCTGTTGATGCTTCTTGGGCATAAGCGACAGAGCCAAGCCAAGATTGCACCCTGTCCATA